>DGHX01000165.1:3589-34375 GCA_002392835.1 Prevotella sp. UBA3837
TTAACTCCTTTAACTCCCCAACTTGTGAAAGTTGAACCGTTATTCCGTTGTTTCGTTTACACCAGGTGCTCGATGATGTCCTCGCGGTTGCCGGGTAGCATGTCGATGACGGGCAGCTCAATCATGGTGTAGCAGCCGGGCTGCTGCAGCATGCTGGCGCGGGCCACGTTGACCAGCACCTGTCCGGTGAGGGCGGGGTTGTTGATGCTCATGTTGAACTCCAGGCGCTGGTTCTGCGTCTTTCCGCTGACGCCCTTGCGCACGAGGTTCACGCCGTGGCCCATGTCGCGCACGTCGTCGACGCTCTCCACCTGGAAGACGTGCGTCTCGTCGCTGGCGAAGTAGGGGTCGGCCTTGATGGCTGCCGTCACCTCGTCGAGGCTGGCTCCGTCCTCCAGCTCCACGTACACCATGCGGCGGTGTATGCCTTCGCCCAGGGGTATGGTCATGGAGAGGGCGTTCTTCACCCCTGCCTTTGAGCGCACGCACACGCTGTGGCCCATTGACATGCCGGGTCCGAAGTTGGTGTAGCTGAGCCCCTTCGGTGCGAGGCTCTGCATCAGCGTGCGCACGATGCTGTCAGAGCCCGGGTCCCATCCTGCTGCGATGACGCTGACGGTGCCCGTCTGCTTGCAGACCTCCATGAGCGACTGGCGGTACTGGCGTATCTGTGTGTGTATGTCGAAGCTGTCGACGGTGTTGATGCCCAGTGGCAGAATCTGCCGGGCATACTCTTCGCACGAGCGGGTGGGGGTGGCGAGTATGGCCACGTCGACATCCTTCAGCTCGCGAATGTCCTTCACCACGTCGTAGCCCTCCAGCTCGGCGGGTTTGTTCTCGGCACCGTGGCGGCGTACGATGCCGGCCACTTCAAAGTCGGGGGCGGCCTCAAGGGCCTCCAGGGCGTAGCGCCCAATGTTGCCGTAGCCTACTACGGCTGCTCTGATCTTCTTCATCGTTCTGATAGCTTTGTGTTTGAAATCGGTTGCAAAATTACACAATTTATTTCTATTCTCGCTCTTTTTGTAGCTAAAAGTGAGCGCTGCGCCGTCTTTTTTTGCAAAAGAACAGCCGGCAGCCCTCATGTGTGAGAGTGCTGCCGGCTGTTTGCTGTCAGTGGCGCTGTTGCCAGCGCGAGCTGTTCATCGTATCACCAGGCGGTTGTTGAGCTTCTTGCTGTGGCGGTAGCTCCATGGCTGCACCTTCGTGCCCGTGAAGCGTGGTGCCACCTTTATGCCCTGCATGTGCAGCTGCTTGGCGCTGACGGAGCGTGCTGCTGCGGGGGCCTCCTGGTTCAGCTGGAAGGTCTCGGCGATGTAGCCGAAGAAACCACCGACGTCAGGCAGGAAGTAGGCACCGACGAACTCGAAGAGGCCCTTCTCCTTGTCATATGTGCCTAGATAGTCGGCGTTGTTGGGGCTGATGAACTCGATGTCGTAGAAGTATACGGGGCCGTAGCTCTCGCCCTCCTCCACGTAGTCGGCCACGCCGGTGTACTGGTTGAACTTGATGGTGTTGTCATCGCGCACGGTGAAGGCGAAGCCCTCCTCCGAGTCGGCCCACGGCGTGAGGTAGTACTCGCTGGGCAGCTGGTCGCACTGGTAGAGGGTGGCCTCCTCGGTGCCCTCATAGTAACTGCCGGCAGTCGTCTGCAGCAGGCGGGCTCCGTAGGTGTATACGCCCTTGCCCACCTCGGTGTAGGTGAGGTTGAGCAGCTGCTCGGTGGCGGTGCCGTAGTCCACTGTCACCTCCTCGCCGTCCTCGTCGAGGCTGACGAAGTTGATGCTGAGGGTGATGACCCCGTCGGCAAACGACGACTCGTCGGTGTTGATGATGGCGTAGACGTCGTTGCCCATGGCGTTGATGCCGATGGGCTGCGGGTCCTCATATTCCGGGGCGAGGATGATCTTCCGGCCGCGGGCGCAGAACAGCAGGTCGTAGCCCTCGGCATAGGGGGCTATCACCTTGTAGGCCGTGCCATACTGGGCAGCGAAGACGCTGTCGCACTGGTCGGTGGTGGTGACGCAGGTGCCCTTCTGCAGCATGGCAGTGGTGCTGGTGCCCAGCTGTTCCGACTTCCATACGCCCTCATACTCGTCGGCCCACTCGAAGTCCTCGTCGATGTTGGCCTCATACTGCTCCACGAAGCCCGGCATGTTGATGAAGATGGTGGGCTCGGTGGTGTAGTTCCAGCCACCCAGGCCGAACATGTACCAGTAGGGAGCCAGCTGAATCTGTCCGGGGTCGCCGTTCTCCAGCCACTCGGTCACCTTGCTGTAGGCGTAAATCTCGGCATTGTTCATGTCATCCCCGGTGAAGTTCTGCGGGTGCAGGCCCCAGATGACCTTGCCGTAGTTGGGGTGCACGGCTCCAGTGCAGATGCGGTACCAGTCAACGACGCCCTTCTCTTCCAGCTCTATGTCGTTCATCTTGTCGCCCTTCTTCAGTATTTGCAGCTGTATGTACTCCGACTGTTCGCCGTTGAGTTCGTTAGCCCATACTCCGTAGGGGTTCATGATGCGGTAGTAGCTGTGGTCATCGTCGCGCTGCATCACATCCACCTCCCATGCGGGCTCGCCTTCAAAGTTGAAGTCGTCGCGGAACTTTGCCTTCTGCTCCATGAGGTTCCACTTCACGCGGTTCACGGTGTAAGTGTATACCACGTCCTGTGAGTATGCCGACACGTAGTCTGCTCCCTCAATGCTGACCTTGAGCACGTTAGGCGTTCCTATCTTGGCTTTGGGGAAGGTGACGTTGACCGTAGCCACGGTGTCGCCTTCGGCGAATACGGCATCGCCTATGCTGAATGCGTCATCGGTGTTCTCCAGTATGGTGAGCTTCGCCGTCAGCTCCGGCAGTGGCGTGGTAATTTTGTCGCTGAGCACAGAGTCGCACTCGTTGCCGAGCGAGTCGGTGTAGTGGTCGAATACATACTCGTGCTGCACGCGTCGGTACACTTTGAACGATGACTCGGTGGGTGCCGCGGGGTCGATGTTCTCCGAGAGGCTGCTTGTCTTGAAGTAGAGGTTGGCATATCCTGTGTTGGCGTCCCACTGGCCCGGTCCTTCATATTTGTAGTCGTCGCTATCGGAGCATGCCGTGAAGGTGGCAGCTGCCATCAGAGCGACCAATGAACGAAAAACATATTTTTTCATATTCTCTTCCTTATTTTAATCTGTTAGGGAAAGTAAATTACCATTTATATTCGGCAGAGTTCTTGCCCGGATGTGCCGGGTCGGGGTTGTTGGTGCAGTCGTAGTTGTAGTTGGTCTCTGTCTGCACGATGCACAGGTTCATCCATTCGGGCGTGGTCTCGCTGTTGTAGCGGTAGCCGTCGGTATGGTTTGTTCCTGCGTAGCTGCGTATGATGCCCTTCTGCAGTCGCTTGATGTCGAAGGTAGCCATGCCTTCGCCCCACAGCTCCACTCGGCGCTGCCACCACACCTCGTTCTGGAATGCCGATGTGCTGGTGTTGTAGTATGCCTCGTTGTGGGTGCCGTAGGTGTAGTTGGCATCGCGTGTCTTGGCAAACTCGGTGAGCAGCTGAATGCCGCGTGCCTCATCCTGCATGCCTGCGGCCTCAGCTTCGATGAGGTACATCTCTTCAACGCGCATCATGGGCACAGCCACCACGAAGCCAATGTACTGGTTGTCGCGCCCGGCCTCACCGCCGTTGGTGCGGAACTTCAGGGGCAGTCCGCCCACCTTTCCGTAGCCCTTCGTCGACTGTCCGGCGTTCAGTATCCATGTCGGGTGCTTGGAGTAGGCTGCCAGGGCGGCTATCTGGTCGTCTTCGCCCATGTTGTCAATGGCAAAGTCGACATAGCACTGCTTGCGGCAGTCGGTGGCGGGGATGGTCTCATAGAGATGTCGGTCGATGAGGAATGGCTGGCCGTAGTTGGCGGCATAGCCGCAGCCCGACACGTTGGGATTGATTTCTATGCACATGACAGACCCCCAGCTGGAGTCAGCGTCGTTGAACAATATCTGCGGGTCGTCGGCCTTGTAGGTCATGCCGAGCATCCAGGCACCATTGGGCTTGTTGAAACCGTCGTTCCAGTCGGTGTACTGAGCCGGGGTCATGATGGTGTAGCCCTCTTGTGCCAGCTTGGCATACTTCTCGGCGTTGGGCCAGTCTTCCATCCACTGGTAGGCGCGGGCCTTCAGGCCGTATGCCACGCTCTGGTCGGGGGTGTACACGTCGGTGCGCTCATACCCCTTGAGCAGTGTCTCGGCCTTGTCGAGGTCGCTCAGTATGAAGGCCCACATGTCTTCGTTGGTGGCGCGTGGGTTGTGTGCCAGGTCGGCCAGTGTGGTCGATTCGGTCACTATGGGCACGCTCACCGATGCCTCGCCGGTCTTGGCCAGTGCGTATGGCTTCTGTGCGAACATGCGTGCGAGGTCCATGTAGAAGTAGGCGCGCATGGCGTAGGCGATGCCTGCTCCTGCCCTCTGTTCGGGCGCGGGTGTCTCGCCGGCCATGGTGATGACCTCGTTGCACGACTTGATCCATCCGTAGTAGTAGGTCCATGGAATCTGCGAGAAGCGGTACGACGGACCCATGTACTGTATGGTGTACCAGTAGGTGTACCAGTTCTGGTAGGGGTATACGATGTCCTGGCCCATGATGTCGCGCGTCAGATACATGGCTGGCAGTCCCAGGTCGTAGAGGTCGGCGTTGTCGTTGCCATCGTAGATGAACTCTCCGCACAGTGTGGAGGTGATGGCAGCCACGGCGTTGTTAAAGGCGCCGGGTGCATTAGCCACCTGCTCCACGGTGGCAGTGCTGGTCTGCGGGTCTATTTCCTCGATGCAGCTGGTGTTAGCGGCCGACAGCATGGCTGTAGCAGCCACCAGGGTGAATATTTTGTTCTTCATATACTTGTTTTCTCCTATGTTTTTAGAATGTCAGCTGAATACCACCTGAGATGGTGCGAACAGGCGAATAAGTGTTGATGGAAGCCACGCTGCCATAGCTCTGGCGTGGGTCGAAGCCCTGCCGCTTGGACCAGAGCTTCAGGTTCTCGCCCGAGCAGTAGACTCTCACTCTCTGCAGCTTGGCCTTGTTGACGAGGTTCTTGGGCAGGTTGTAGCCCACGGTGAACGACTGGAAGTTCAGGTAGCTGGCGTTGGTCAGGAAGCGGTCGCTGCCGTAAGCGGCATACTGGTCGCCGTACTGCCAGCGGGGGAAGTCGCTGCCTTTATTCGTGGGCGACCATGCTCCGAGCACGTCCTTGTGCCAGGTGCTGCCGGCGTCGGCCGAGCTCGTTCCGGGCGTCACCAGCCCGGCGTACTGTGCATCGTAGACCTTGCCGCCCAGCTGATAGTCGAACGAGGCAGTGACGTCGAAGTCGTAGATGTTGATGGTGGTCGAGAATCCGCCGAACACCTTGGGCAGGATGGAGCCGACGGAATAGCGCTGGGCCTGGCCGATGTCGGTAGTGGTGCCGCTCTTCTCGGTGCCGGGGCGGTTCACCACGTTGGTGATGCCGTCGAGGCTGCCGTCCTCAGCGTATGTGGCGGTGGGGTTGAGGTAGTTGCCGTCGGCACCCTTGTAGTAGTCGCCTGTGCTGGGGTCTTTGGCGATGGTGAGGTTCTTGTCGTAGTAGTACAGTGCCTCGCCGTTCTCGTTCACGCCGGCGTAGGCGTAGGTCATGTAGTTGTACATGGGCTGACCTTCAGCATACCAGTAGCTGCTCTCATAGAATCCGCCGTTGTCGGCAATCTTCGTGTCGGGCAGCTTCAGTATCTTCGTGGCGTTGTGTGCCAGGTTGGCCGTGATGTTCCAGCGGAAGTCCTTCGTGCGGATGACATCGCCGCTGAGCACCACCTCTACGCCGCGGTTGCGCATGTCGCCGATGTTGCCGTAGTAGCCGCGCGAGCCTGCCGACTCGGGCACTGAGAGCCAGAAGAGCAGGTCGCTGATCTTCTTGTTGTAGACGTCGATGGTACCGGTGAGGCGTCCCTTCCACAGGCTGAACTCTACGCCGGCGTTGAAGTTGGTGGTTGTCTCCCACGTTATCTCGGGGTTACCGATGCGGTAGAATGACGGTGTCATCGATGTGTCGCTCGACTTTGAGAGGCTGTACAGGTCAATGTATGCCCAGTTGCCGATGTTGTCGTTACCCTGCTGTCCGATGCTGGCCTTCAGCTTCAGCTGGTCCAGCCAGTCCTGGGTGCCCTCCATGAAACTCTCCTTCGAAATGAGCCAGGCGGCACCGATGCTCCAGAACGAGCCCCAGCGGTGGTCCTTGGCGAAGTAGGAGGTGGCGTCGCGGCGATAGGAGGCTGAGCCAAAGTACTTGTCGTTCCAGCTGTACTGCAGGTTGCCGAAGAAGCCCTCGACATTGTACTCGGTGGTGTAGCTGTTTGAGCCCGACATGGTGGCGAAGGCGTTCAGCTCGGGTATCTCGGGCGAGAAGCCGCCTGTGCGCTGTGCGTTCAGGTAGCGTGTCTTCGTGTCGTACCACTCGTGGCCGGCCAGCACCGTCAGCTCGTGCTGGCCAAACTCGTTGGTGTAGGTCAGCGTCTGGATGTGGTTCTGGCGCAGGGTGTTGCTCTGGTATTTCTCAATAGAGCCGTTGACACCCACCTTCGGGCCGTAGAGGGCTGTCTCGTAGTCGGAGTAGCTGGTCTGCCCCAGGTTCAGGGTGCTGTTCAGCGTGGCCTTCAGGTTCTTTGTAATCTGTGCGTCAAGCACGAAGTTGCCGTGCAGCTGGTTGCCCCAGGTGTATACCTTGTTGTAGTTGTTGGCACCCAGCGGGTTACCGGTCTGCAGGAAGCCGCGGCCCACGCCGTAGTTCGTGGCGGCCACACCGTAGTCGTACTGCTGGTTGCCGTTGGCATCGGTGCGGATGATGGGTTGGCCAGTGGTGGGGTCGAT
This sequence comes from Prevotella sp. UBA3837, assembly GCA_002392835.1. Classification (GTDB taxonomy): domain Bacteria; phylum Bacteroidota; class Bacteroidia; order Bacteroidales; family Bacteroidaceae; genus Prevotella. Next base: position 10,473 of record DGHX01000165.1, read on the forward strand.
GATGCGCACGTAGGCGGGATAGATGGGCGCGATACGCGATGTGTAGTAGAACATGTTGGTCGAGCCGTAGCTGTCGCTGGTCAGGTTGGGGTTCGAGATGGTCTTTGAATGGACATAGCCCACGTTGGCGCTCATCTTCAGCCAGCTCTTCAGCTGGTAGTCGGCCTTCAGGCGGGCGGTGGTGCGCTGGAAGCCTGAGAACTGTATGATGCCGTCCTCGTCGAGGAAGCCCAGCGAAGCATAGAACGAGCCGCGGTCGTTGGCAGCATTGGCACTGACGTTGTACTCCTGGCGCAGCGACGAGTTGTAGGCAATGTCAGTCCAGTCGTCGGGGGTCATGTAGTACGTCTCGCCGTTCCATTTGTACGAGCGGCCCAGCGTGGCGTTGGGGTTCAGCTTGCCATTGGTGCCTATGAGGTTCTGGCCGTCGGGCAGGGCGTAGACGTTATAGCCCAGGTCGCTGAGCATGCGGTTGTTGGCCCAGGCGTTGGCCTCGCGTAGGCCAAGGCCGTTCACGTTGCTGGCATAGTTGTACAGCTGGTTGTAGAACACCTCGTAGTACTGTGCGGGATCCTTGATGACATCGTAGTCGGGGATGGCACGCGAGTTGGCGCCCCACTTGGTGTCGACGGTGATCTGTGCATCGCGGCTCTTGCCCTTCTTCGTGGTGAAGATAATCACGCCGGCGGCACCGCGTGCACCGTAGAGTGCTGCCGAGGCGGCATCCTTCAGCACGCTCACGCTCTCGATGTCGTCCACCGGTATGTTGGTCAGCGAAGCACTGTAGGGAGCGCCGTCGACGATGACCAGCGGGTCGGTGCCGGCATACATCGAGGCGATACCACGGATGTTGATGCTGCCCGAGCCGGAGCCGGGGGCACCCGAAGCGCCGCGGATCTGCAGACCTGGCACCGAGCCTACCAAGGCATCGGTGACGTTGGCCACCGTGTGCTTCGACAGGTCTTCCGTGTTGAGCACGGCAGCCGAGCCGGTGAAGGCACTCTTCTTGGCAGTGCCGTATGCCACGACGATGACCTCGTCGAGGGCCGTCTGGTCGCTGGTGAGCACGATGCGCATGTTCGGGCGGGCGCTCACTTCGAGCGGCTCCATGCCAACGTAGGTGATGCGCAGCACGTTCTTACCGGCTGGACATGTCAGCGAGAACTGACCACTTGCATTGGTCACCGTGCCGGCGCTGGTGCCCACCACCTGAACGGTGGCGCCGATGACCGGCTGGCCATCGTCCTGCGAAATCACGGTGCCATTGACTTTCATCTGGGCCAGCGCTCCCCCTACGAACAGGAAGAGCACGGCCAGCAATGTCATGATTCTTTTTTCCATAAATCTCTCTCTCGTTTTTGTTGTTGAATAATGTTTGTTGTTTTGCCTTTCTCTCTTTACTTGCGTTTGTGTATTATTATATTTGTGTTGTGCATGGTGTCCAGTCGGCTTTGTGACATCCGGAAATGTTATGTTTTGCAAAAATATGAAATAAATTTTAAAACGCCAAAGGTTTTCTTTGAAAAAATAACTTTATAATGCATTTTCTTGACAATATGGTAGTTTTTTGGCTTATATTTATTACTTTTTTGATAGTATGGGTGCTGTATTTGTGTTCACATTGTTGCTGATGACGTTACGCAATAATCTTTTACGCGCGCGTGCGCGTATCGCACGCGCGTGAGCGATTTTTTGGTTGCACCGGGATTGTGTTTGTTGGTGGAGGGTGGAGGGTGAAGGGTGGAGGGAGAAAAGATGGTAAACGGAATGAAAAAAATCCCAGGGCCTGGGACAAAAAAATGCGGGCCGCTCGTGAAAAAAAGCGGGCCGCTCGTGAAAAAATGCGGGCCGCTCATGAAAAAATGCGGGCCTCTCGTGAAAAAATGCGGGCCGCTCATGAAAAAATGCGGGCCGCTCGGCTGGATTTGCAATAGAACCAAACTGTCTTCGGTGCAACCAAACTGTCTTCGGTGCAACCAAACTGCACTTCGGTGCAATCAAACTGCACTTCGGTGCAACCAAACTGCGCTTCGGTGCAACCAAACTGCTCTTCGGTGCAACCAAAAAGAACAGTTTGTAACTATTTGATAGTCAGCTTTGGTGCAACCAAAAAATCGCTCACGCGCGTGACGTGCGCACGCGCGCGCGTACGCATGCGTTAAAAAAATAATGTCAAAGAAAAAGGTACTTTGTTTGGTCATGTCAGTAATTATGCTTACCTTTGCAGCGTGCTTCCCTTTGCCGACGGGCAGTCATGGGAGGACGAAACCAAGAAAACACGACAGACTATGATTTACAACGAATTGGGAAGGACGGGCATGCGCCTGTCGAACCTCAGCTTTGGAGCCTCGTCACTGGGCGGGGTGTTCCACGGCATTCGCGAGGATGAGGGCATCCGCGCCGTGCATGTAGCCGTTGACAACGGCATCAACTTCATCGACGTGTCGCCCTACTACGGCCACTTGAAGGCTGAGATGGTGCTAGGCAAGGCCCTGCGCGAGATTCCGCGCGACAAGTATTTCCTCTCGACCAAGGTGGGGCGCTACGGCCACGACGGCGTGAACACGTGGGACTACTCGGCACGGCGCGTCACTGACAGCGTCTACGAGAGCATGGAGCGGCTCGGCGTGGACTACATCGACCTGATCAACGTGCACGACATAGAGTTCCAGGGCGACCGCCCCGGCGGCCTGCAGCTCATCGTCGACGAGACGCTGCCCGCGCTGACGGAGCTCCGCAAGAAGGGCGTGGTGGGACACGTGGGCATCACCGACCTGCAGCCCGAGAACCTGCGCTGGGTCATAGAGCACAGCGACGAGGGCACCGTGGAGTCGGTGCTCTGCTTCTGCCACTACTGTCTGTGCGACACGCTGCTCACCCACTATCTCGACTTCTTCGAGCAGCACGGCGTGGGCGTCATCAACGCATCGCCGCTGTCAATGGGCCTGCTCTCAGAGCGTGGCGCACCTGGGTGGCATCCCGCCCCGCAGGCACTGAAGGACGCCTGCCGGCGCGCTGCCGAATACTGCCGTGCTGAGGGCTACGCCATAGAGCGGCTGGCCATGCAGTTCTCAACCAGCCTGAACCCACGCATCGCCTCCACGCTCTTCAGCAGTGCCAACCCTGCCAACGTGGAGAAGAACATCGGCTACGTCAGCGAGCCTGCCGACCCGCAGCTGGTGGCGAAGGTGCAGGAAATCATAGGCAAGGAAATGGGCGCAAGATGGAAGAACTCATAGCAGCATGGTAATCGAAAATCGAAAATATGGAAATCGAAAATATTATTGACGCTCACTCGCACCTGTGGCTGCGCCAGGACACCACATGGAACGGACAGGTGATTCGCACCACCACGCGCGGACGCTCGCTGTTCATGGGCGAGGAGGTGCAGATGCTGCCGCCCTTCCTCTGCGACGGGCAGAACACGGCCGAGGCCTTCCTGGCCAACATGGACTATGCGCAGGTGGGAGCTGCCGTGGTGGTGCAGGAGTTCATCGACGGGCGGCAGAACAGCTACCTGCGGCAGGTGATGCAGCGCTACCCCGACCGATTCTTCTGCTGCGGCATGGCCGACTTCCTGCACCCCGGCTTCTACGACGAGGTGCTGCACCTCATAGCTATCGACCGCTTTCCGGGCATCGCCATACCGGCCCACCGCCTGATGGGCCAGCCGCTGAACAGCGATGAGATGATGCGCGTGTTCCGCCTGATGGAGGCCAACCACATACTGCTGAGCATCACCCTCAGCGACGGCCCCGAGCAGGTGGCACAGCTGCGCGAGGTCATCGAGGAGTGCCCAACGCTGAAGGTGGCCATAGGCCATCTGTGCATGGCCGAGCCCCCCGCCGTGGAGCCATGGAAGAACGACGCCTGGCGACAGCAGGTGCTGCTGGCCAGGAACCGGAACGTCATGATTGAGTCGGGGGGCATCACCTGGCTCTACAACAGCGAGTTCTGGCCATTCCCGTCGGCCGTGCGCGCACTGCGCGAGGCGGCCGACCTGGTGGGATGGGAGCACCTGATGTGGGGCAGCGACTATCCGCGAACCATCACCGCCATCACCTATCGCATGGCCTACGACTTCGTGCTGCGCAGCCCTGAGCTGGACGACAGTGCCAAGCGCCTCTTCCTGGGGCAGAACGCCCGCGCCTTCTACGGCTTCAGGGAGCTGCCTCAGTTGCCTTATATAAAGAATATGTCAGAATAAAGGAGTTAAAGGAGTTCCACTCCTCTCACTCCTATAAATAAAAAATACAGAAAAATGAAAGCAATTCAGATTTCAGCTGAGCGCCAGATGTCGGTAGTCGACATTGAGGAACAGGAGCTGCACGCCGACGAGGTGCTGCTCAGGATGGAGTATGTGGGTTTCTGCGGCAGCGACCTGAGCACCTGGCTGGGCCGCAACCCCATGGTGAAGCTGCCGGTGGTGCCCGGCCACGAGGTGGGCGCCGTCATTGAGCGCGTGGGCGCACAGGTGCCCGAGGGCCTGAAGCCGGGCATGACGGTTACCGTGAACCCCTACACTAACTGCGGCAAGTGCGCCTCGTGCCGCAACGGCCGTGTCAACGCCTGCGAGCACAACGAGACGCTGGGCGTGCAGCGCTGGGGTGCCATGCGCCAGCGTCTGGTCATGCCGTGGGAGAAGGTCATTCCCGCCGGACTGCTCACCCCGCGCACCTGCGCCCTGATAGAGCCCATGAGCGTGGGCTTCCACGCCGTCAGCCGCGCACAGGTGACCGACATCGACGTGGTCCTCGTCATCGGCTGCGGCATGGTGGGCATGGGAGCCGTGGTGCGCTCGGCACAGCGCGGAGCCACCGTCATAGCCGCCGACATCGACGACGAGAAACTGGCTCTGGCCCGTGAGATGGGGGCCGGATACACCATCAACACCCTGAAGGACGACGTGCACCAGCGGCTGCGCGAGATGACCTCGGGCTTCGGGCCCGACGTGGTCATCGAGGCCGTGGGCAGTGCCGTGACCTACCAGATGGCCGTCGACGAGGTGGCCTTCACCGGCCGTGTCATCTGCATAGGCTATGCCAAGACCGAGGTGTCGTTCCAGACGAAGTATTTCGTGCAGAAGGAGCTCGACATCCGCGGCTCGCGCAACGCCCAGCCCAGCGACTTCCGCGCCGTCATCCACTACCTGGAGAAAGGGCAGTGCCCCATAGACCGCCTCATCAGCCGTGTGGTGAAGCCCGAGGAGGCACCCCAGGCCATGCAGCAGTGGGCCGACCAGCCAGGCCGTGTGTTCCGCATCCTCGTCGACTTCAGCGACTGAGCGCAGCGTAAAAGCGGATGGAGGAAAAGCCCCTTATAAGGCTTTTCCTCCATCCGCTCTTACTGTGTAGTATGACTTCAGGGAATGGGCAGTCCAAGGCTCGATGAGACAGCTGTGCTGTTTGGAGCTGCGGTCGTAGGTGATGGCTACCAGAAGGATGTTGCCGGTGTAGCTGGCGACTCTGTCAGCCGAATACTTTCTTGAAGAACTGCACGAACTTCGACGGCTGGTCGGCGTCCTTCTCGTCGTCATCGTCGCCGAGGAGGGTGGCCACGACGATGCAGATGTTGTCGTCGCCGGGCACGCTGAGGGCCATCTGCATGAGCACGTCGGTGCAGCGGCCCGTGTCCTTGTTGCCCGCGGCCAGCACCTGCTCTATCTGCTCGTTGGTGCAGTAGCCGCAGAGGCCGTCGCTGCAGAGCAGGAAGCTGTCGCCGGCGCTGACCTGGCAGATGTGGACGTCGGCCTTGCCGGCAGCGTCGAAGTCGCCCAGTCCGCGGGTGATGATGTTGTTGTCGGGGTGGTTGAAGGCCTCGCTCTCCGTTATCTCGCCGCGGTCGATGAGCTCCTGCACATAGGAGTGGTCCTTGGTCAGCGCACGCAGTCCCTGCTGCTGGTCGTACTGGTAGCAGCGGCTGTCGCCGCACCAGGCCACGCAGGCCTTCTCGTCGGTGATCCATGCCACGACGATGGTGGTTCCCATGCCCATCGTCTCGGGGCTTTCGGCCATGCGCAGCATGATGGCCTCGTCGGCCTGGCGCACGGCCCGTGAGAGGAGTGCTGCCGCCTGTTCGTCGGGCAGCGGCTGCTGCAGGTCCTTCTCTGAGAATACCTTGCTCACCGTTTCTATGGCCACGGCCGATGCCACCTCGCCGGCGTTGGCACCGCCCATGCCGTCGGCCACGACGAGCAGCGAGCCGGCAGGGCCCATGGGCACGTAGCCCTGGGTGTGGTCCAGCGTCCACTGTGGCTTTGTCAGGTCGGGACAGAAGGCGAAGGCATCCTCGTTGTTCTCGCGGCCGCAGCCTACGTCGGTCTTTGCTGAGATGCTGATTTTCATGGTGCTGACGGTGTTAGATGTCGAGGTGCTTCACGGGCGTGGCGGGCTTGGTGGCGCGCGGTTTTTTGGTGATGGTCACCTTCTGCGGACCGGCATGCGAGGCGGGCTTCTGGTAGTTCACGTCGAAGTTGTAGTTGGCGGGCGGACAGCCCTCTTCCAGAATCTGCACGGTGATGGTGTTCATGCCCTCGCGGAGGTTGTAGACCTTGCACTTGTAGCGTGTCTCGCTGACGCGCTCGGTAATCTCGGCCTGCAGGCCCTCGGCCTGTATGCGGGCCTCGTGAGGGTAGACGGTCTCGCCCGGCAGTCGCTCGGCGCTGACGTTGAACGTGAGCGAGAGGTTGCCGCCGGCGATGCTGTAGTCGTCATCGTTGATATCGACGTTGTAGTACTTGGAGTGCCAGGCAGTGCCTTCGGCGGTGAGGGCCGTGGACTGCAGTCCCTGGTAGACGACGTAGGCGGGGTAGGTGAGGGGGGTGACATCCTCGGTGAGGCCGCTGGGGATGTCGAGCTCACACTCATACTGTGTATAGTTGCCATAGCTGGTCTCTTTCGTCTGGCGCGAGATTTTGTCGATGCGGCAGCCCGTCTCGGGCGACACCTCGATGACGGTCTCTGCGGCGGAGACATAAGGGGGCATGTCGACGCGGATGCTGGTGTCGAAACGCTTGTGGCGGAAGCCGATGGGCTCGCCCTTGTTCAGGCGGATGCTGAAGTCATCCTCGCGGTGCATCTGCAGCAGGCCGTACTTCCGGCCCACGAGCACGATGGCCTTGTCCTCGTAGCACAGCGGTACCTTCTCGAACTGCGGGGGCAGCATCTCCTTGCCGTCCCAGTAGAGGCCTATCTTGCCGTTGGCACCCTGCATGCGGTTGAGCTTCGCCGCCAGGTTGTGCTGGGGGGCCTCCTTCAGCCGGTACTCGTGGCGGCTGCCGTCGTGGGTGATGGCCAGGGGGCGGAGCGTGGTGCCGTCGAAGGTGATGATGGCCATGCCGTTCTTGCCGCATTTGGCCCGCAGCATGGCGGAGTCTTCGGCATTGACATAGCTGGAGCTCATGTCGCCATCCAGGCGGGCCTGGTTCTTGGGGTTCGTCTCGTCGGCGGTGGCGTAGACGGGAGTGAGCTCCTGCGTGTCGGCATGGAAGTAGTAGAGCTTGCGCTTGATGACGACGACGGCGAGCCCCTCGTCGTTGACGGAGGAGACGAACTCTACGTCGTCACGGCTCACTGCCTTGCCTTCCAGTTGGAAGGTGATGGGCTGCAGGTCCTTGTCGATGAGGGCGAAGTAGGGTGACTTCTCCTTGCGCATGTTCTCGTAGGTGTAGATGGCGGCAAAGCCGGCGCTGAAGGGGTAGGCGGTGGCGAACTGCTGCTGGTTGACCTCGCCCTCGCCGTTCATGTACTGGAAATATTTGCCGTCGAAGACCAGCAGGTGACCGTCGTGGAAGTAGGGGTAGCCCCAGCCCAGCTGGTAATCCTCGATGGGGTAGGAACTGCCGTTGCGGTCGTAGATGGTGGTGATGTAGGGCTGGTCCTCAAGCGTGACGACGATGTGGCCGTCGGAGTAGGCGTACATGTCGTCGGTGGTGGTCTCAAGGCGTATGCCATTGGTAGTCCAGATGGTCTTCGAGTTCAGCGAGTCGGTGACGATGATGTTGGCCCCGACGGGCATTGTCACCTTGTCGTAGACAGGTGGTATGAGCCACTGTGCCACCTGGGCGTGGCCGCTGACGGCAAGCAGGGCCACGGAAAGAAAAGTTATTAGTCGCTTCATGGTTGGTCGGTTTTTTTCTTGGCGTTCTATCGGTATTCCGTTCTTTCGTTCTTTCGTTATTTTGTGATGTTGCTACTTTGCACCTAAGCGCTGCAGGCCGTTGTTGGCGCGTTCGAGAATGACGCTGTTGCCGGCCAGCTGTGCCCAGTCGCGGGCCATGATGAGGAACTTGCGGCTCTTCTCCTCGTTGCGCTGGTAAATCTTGTTAGGCACCTCGTAGTAGCAGGCCAGGCGGTAGGCGGCCTCGGCGTTGAGGCTGGCCTGCGTGCTGTCCTTCAGGTCGAGCATCTTGCTGAACAGGCCCACGGCGATGCCGGTCCACTTCTCGTTCTTGGGCAGGAACTTGCTGTCGCCATCCTGGTAGATGTCGATGCCGAGCAGAGCCTTGCGCTTGACGCTGATGGAGTCGGAATACCAGCCGTAGGTGTGAGCCATCTCGTAGATGGCGGGCACGTAGTTGGCACCGCTGAGGCTGTCCATGAGTGCCATGCCCGCCTGCAGCGAGTCGACGTCGTTCATGTTCATGCGTGTGATGGCCTGCTCATAAGCCACCTCGGGGGCAATGCGCGGGGCCTCGAGAATCTTTACCTCGGGATCGCCCTTGAAGAGGAAGGCAGCACCGACGCCGAGGAGCAGGGCGCAGAGGGCTATGATGCCGATGATGAGTCCCGTCTTCTTGGGCTTCAGCGGGTACTGGCGTGCTGCTGCTGCGCGGCTGATGTATTCGGCCGTGGGGCGTTTCGCTGGGTCGGCGTCGAGGCAGGCCAGGATGAGGCGCTGCACGTCGGCGGGTATCGACTCGGGCATGGCGGGCACGGTGTCGGGCTTCTCTACCTGCACCCAGCCGCCCTCCTCGCCGAAGGGCACGTTGCCGGTGAGCATCTCGTAGAGCATGGCGCCGAAGGCCCACACATCGCTGGCCGGGCTCGACTCGGCACCCTCGTGGTAGCGTTCGGGAGCCATGTAGGCCATGGTGCCGCTGCGCTCCTCCTCCTCGAAGGTGTCGCCGTGGGTGCCGCCGCTCTTGGCGCTGATGCCGAAGTCGGTGATGGAGTAGTACTGGTTGTCGTCGATGAGGACGTTGCCGGGCTTGATGTCCTGGTGGATGATGGGCGGGGTGAGTGCGTGCAGGTAGGCCAGGCCGCTGCTGACGTCGCCAATGAATTTCCACGTGTCGTCAGGGTCGCCAATCTTGCCGATGAGGCGCTCTGCGGACCCGTTCTTGCAGTAGGGCAGCACCAGGTAGGGGATTTCCTTGAAGATGCTGAAGTGGGTGGGGTGGATGAGGTTCGTGTGGTGGCAGTTGAACACAATCATGTACTCGTCGCGGAAGTGCTGCTCACCTTCGATGTCGAGGGCGTTCAGCGGGCGGTACACCTTGATGGCCACGATGAGGCCCAGCTGGTCTATCTGCTCGTCGGTCATCTTGCTCAGGTCACCCACGCTGGCAGCATCGGCAACGGTGTTCATGTCGAGCGCCAGCCACACGTCGGCGGTGCCGCCGCTGGTGCTCAGGGGGCGAATCATCCTATAGTGGCCGTCGAAAGCTTTGCCGCTGGCGGCGTAAAGTTCTATGTCTAACATCTATATGTGATTTGAGATTTGAGGTTTGAGATTTTGTATAGTTATGTCGTCTTGTGAACTGTCAGTGAAGCATTAAGCATTAAGCATTATGCATTAAGCATTATTTCAGCCTGAGCTTGTCGCCGGTGTAGAGCTTCTCGTCGATGTCGCGGTCGTTCATCTTGGCCAGGTTGACCAGCTTGATGCCGAACTGCTGCGAAATGCCGTACATGGTGTCGCCCTCGCGCACGGTGTAGAAGTCCTTCGGGCCGGTGTACTTCTTCTTCTTCTTGTCAAGGAATATGATGTCGCCCTCGTGCAGGTCCTCTTCCACCACCACCTCGTTGAACTCCAGCAGCTGGTCCTTCGGGATGTCATACTGCATGGCGATGGTGGAGAGTGTGGTGCCGGGGTAGAGGATGGTGCAGGCCACGTCGTTGATGTCGACCACGAAGCGCTCCACGGCGCTCTTCACCGTCTGCTCCTCTTCGCTCTGCTCCTCTTCGTCCATCTGGCAGTCGTCGTCGAAGGTGGGCGGTGCCGACTCGCGGGTCTGGCGCACCACGACGGTCTTGCCCGGGCGCAGCTTCACGCCGCCGTTGACGGCGTAGATCTTGTAGGTGTCGATGAATCCGATGAGGGCCACGGCGTAGTTCTTCGCCGTGGCATAGCCGCAGCGCTGCAGGCCGATGGCCCAGCCGCGGTAGTCGTAGATGCTCTTCGAGAAGAGCGAGCGGTAACGTGGGGCGAGGAGCACCTTCGAGTGGTCCTCGAAGGATTCGGAGGCTGAGGCATAGACGCGGAACGAGCTCTTCTGCGGCTCGTCGTCCCATGCCTTGTACACGCTGCCGCTCCAGCCGCCCAGCGCCTTCACGCCGAAGTGGTTGTTGGAGTTGCGCGTCAGTCCGCTCTTGCCGGCGCCGCTCTCCAGGATGCCCTGGGCCAGCGTGATGGTGGCGGGTATGCCATGGCGCCGCTGCTGCTCCAGGGCGATGCCCTTGTACTTCTCAATATAGGCCAGGATGTCGCTGGCCGACTGTGCGCGGGTCTGCAGGCCCATGCACAGGAGAAGGAATAATATAATAATGTGTCTCATACAGTGTGTGTCTTTAATTTGAAATGACCCATTGCTCGGGAGCACGGGTGTCGGCGCTGAACTTCACTCCCACCTTCACCACGCGGCGGCCGTCGGTGCGGTAGGGCAGGGCATAGTCGCCACTATCAATCTGCTGCAGGGCCTCCTCGGCGGTGCCGCTGACCTTCAGCTCGAAGACGTAGGTCGTGGCGGGCATCTCCACCACCAGGTCGGTGCGCCCACGGTGGCACTTCACCTGCGTGCGGGCGTAGACGTTGAGCATGGAGAAGATGAGGTAGAGGGTGTATTCGTAGAAGCCCTCGCGGGTGGCGGCCTCCTCCAGTTTCTTCTTGAAGCCCTCGACGTAGGGCAGCGAGGCCATGTAGGCCTGCATCTCGCGCAGGGCCAGGTCTATGTCGTCCTTACGCAGTGCTTTCCAAAACTTCACTGCAAAGCCGCTCTGAACGTCGCCGCCGTTCATGCCGATATAGGCGGGCAGCAGCCCCTCGGTGTAGCCGATGCGCACCTCCTGGTTGGGAATGGACAGAGTGTATTCCTGAGATTCTCTGTCGTAGCCCTTGATGGTGATGTAACCACTCTGGTAGAGCAGCGGTAGGGCGGTGGTCATAGCCTCGGTGGGCTTGTCGAAGGCCGATGCTGGCTGTTCGAGTCTCTCCATGTCCGTGATGTCGGTGCGGAAGTGCTGCATCTGGCGGATGAGGAATGAGGGCGTACCACTGTCAAACCAGTAGGCACCGGTTCTCTTACTGTCGAAAGCCTTGATAAGGCTATAGGGATTATAGATGTCGGGCGAGACGTCGGCAAAGTGGTATCCGTCATAGTGCTCCTTCAGCCGTTGGTGCATCTGTTCGGGAGTGATGCCGTTGGCCTCGGCCATCAGCTCAATGTCGGGGGCCAGCGTGGTGGTGAGCTCCTGCTCGGTGATGCCGCAGATAGCGGCATATTCGGGCAGCATGCTGATGTCGTAGAGGTTGTTGATGGTGGAGAAGATACTGAGCTGCGAGAACTTCGTGATGCCGGTGATGAAGCAGAAGCGCAGCATGGGGTCGAGCATCTTCAGAGGTGAGTAGAACTCCTGCATCACGCGACGGATGTCGGCCAGCAGACCTTCTTCGTGCAGCACGTCGAGCAGCGGTGCATCGTATTCGTCGATGATGATGGTCACCGGCATGTGTGTTTGCTCGTATGCTTTCTGCGTCAATGACCACAACATCTTACCTGGACTGGGGGCATCGCTGGCATCCACACCATATTTCTTTGCCAGGGGGTTCATCAGCCACATCAGCGTCTCCTCCAGCTTTTCTGCCGAAGGCTGATTCTTGGCCATGCTCAGTTCCAGGTGAAGCACGGGGTACTGCTGCCACTGCTGTTCCAGCTGCATCACCTTCAAGCCGCGGAACAGCTCCTTGTCAGCGTTGAAAAATGAATGGAAGGTGCTGCTGAGCAGCGACTTGCCGAAACGGCGGGGCCGTGACAGGAACACATACTTATACCTGTCCTGAAGCTGCCACATCAGGTCCGTCTTGTCGACATACACGCACCGGCGGTTGATGACCTCCGAAAACGTCTGTATGCCTATGGGGTAGTAGCGTGTTGCTGTCATCGGTTCTCTCGTTTCCTCGTGTTCAGCCTGCAAAGATACGATGTTTTTTCCGATTGTGCAAATATTTAAGGGTTTTTATTAACTGAACTTCTTGTCCCAATATTCAAAGCCGTATGCAAAGATTTGAACACCTACGGTGCGCTTCTCCTCGACCCACTGTGTGGCCTCCCATGCCTTGTTGCCAAGGTATTCGCCGAAGTTGCTGAGGCCCGTCATGATCCAGTCGCCAATGCCTTTCCCTGTAAGCCCCACAACAATCAAGTCTACCACCGCTATGACAATGGCCACGATAGCGACGACGAGTCCTACAGTTGATGCTGCTACTCCTGCTGCTACAAGGGCCATTCCCAGTAATTCTACGATGACCATTATAATGACAGCTCCAATAAAACTCTTTAAGTTACTAAAGAATTCTTTTTTATAGTACTCAGTGTCGTTACCACTTATTGCTGCAATAATCCATCTGATGAGGTAATAAACCATGGGAATGCCTGCAAGGACGAGGCCTGCTACTCCTCCGCCTTTTCCTGACTTTGTTGCAGACTTCGTAAGATTCTTGATTTCAGCTTGAGGATTTGTCTTGAACTTGTTCAGCAGGCGGGTGGAATAGTCCTTAATGGGTTTTATGAATTCATTTACCTTTCCTGCCACGAGATTGGCCAGTCGCTTGGCATCAGCAACGGCCTTTTGGGCAAGCTGGACAATTTTGGGAAATAAGTCTTTTATTTTTGTCCATCCCACGTCCAGCATGCGCTTTCCGACGGGGAGCTTTGACACTTCATCCAAGATGGAGTAGAAATCTTGGAAGATGCCATATAGGTTGTTTTGATAATTCTGCTTGAAATATTCCAGTGTGAATCCTTGGTCATCATTACCTTTGGCGGCCTTGACTGATGTCTCTGAAAAGCTTCTTGGGCTTTGGACGTATGCTGCTCTGCCGATGGTGTAGTTGGCAATCTCGTGATATCCCTGGTCGGCATACGTCATGTAGGGGTTGTAGCCCCTTGCCACATTGGGGTTGGCGGAATAGCCGCGCTGGCACTCATAGAATTTCGACATGATGAGCGACTGTGTGCTCGCGTCCAGGTCGCCACTGCCTATCTTCCCAGTGAACGTAGCCTGGAACCCTTTCACGGCATTACGTGTGCGAGGGCCAAAGATGCCGTCTACTTTGATATAGTCCCAGCCGTAGTGGTAGGTGTTACGGATGTAGTTCAGCTTGTCCTGGTACATGCGTATCTCGTCGCCTCTTTCGTAGGGAGGATTGTGCCTGTAATGATAGTCCATGGCTTTACGGTTTTCGGTTGTCGTAATTCTAAATAAAAAAGTAGTGCTCAGTCGTCCAGGTCTTTCAGTGTGATGACGATGGGCATGGCGATGCAGGATCGGTTGCGTATGCGCTGCTCCAGCAGGCGGTCGAGGGCTACTGCCTCGGCATGGTCGTAGTTCTTGTGGTCCTTGAACTCGATGTCGATATACAGTCCGCGCTGCAGATGGCTGCCTCCGGCAGCTCCTTCGATGGCCATGTTGATGATGATGCGGCGGAACTCCTCCTTGCCGAACTCGTTGATGAGCTCCTTGCGCAGGAAGGCGTCGATGTCCATGCGGGTGTAGAGTCGGTCGTTGGTGAGCGAGTAGTAGCGCAACTGCTCGTAGCGCTCGTCGGCGGTAGCCTTGTCGGTGCCGCCCATGGCCGAGACGAGCACCTGAGCCTCTTGCTCCACTGCCGGCATGTCGGTGCACTCCATCTTGTCGCCGCTGCGGGGGGAGTTGCCTATGCGGCCCATGGTGGTGATGTAGGTCACCTTCGTTGACGAGGTGCTCTGCATCTGGTTCATCGTCTTCATCACAAAGGTGCCGCTGTCATACTTGAAGGTATCGTTCTGCTTGCCCACGCTCTTGCCCAGGCGGTTGATGGTCTCACGCAGGTTCTTGAGTACCTCGCCGTCCTTGATGCCGTTGTACTCGATGAAGGCGTAGTAGTCGTCGATGAAGCGGTTGTAGAGGTTGCGCACGTCGCGGTATAGGTCGCCGTTGTTGTAGCAGCGGGCGTCGAAGTCGCGTATCAGGATCTCTTCGCCGTTCATGTTGAAACCCTGGTCGTGGGCCGTGGTGCTGGTCTCGAGGATACGCAGGAAGAAGGCACCCTCCTGGCTTTCGAGCTTTGCCACGGGCTGGGCCTGTGTAAGCATGAGTGAGCAGATGTCGACATTGGTGACGGGCAGCACGTTGAGTTCTACCACCACGTCGTCGGGCACCACGTAGCCCTCAGGGAAGTCGAGGCGGAGCCAGATGGTGGCGGGGTCGAAGAGGTCGAGCACCTCGCTCTCCAACCACTGCTGGAAGACCTTGGGGAACTGCCGCGGCTTGAAGATGTCGCGGTCTATCGTCTTGTCGGTGATGTAGAGCAGGCAACCATCGGTGATGTTGAGCAGGCTGTCCTTCCAGTTCTCGATGAGTGAGAAGAACTCCGGCGATGACTGTTGCGCGTCGAAGGGCTCAGCCATCTCGATGTTCTCCATGGAGCGCATCGACGAGAACTCCAGCTCCTGGTTGGAGGTGGCCATGTAGACGTGTTCGGGCTGAATGCCGTTGGTGCCACGGATGAGCATCGACAGGCCGTTCATCGAGTTCACTTCGGCATTTGTCCTGATGCCTATCCACAGCTGGTTGGGGTTGTCCTTGTTCAGCTCGATGTCCATGGCATTCTCTCCCAGGCTCATGGTCCGGGAGTTGAGCAGGAAGATTCCTTTGTATGGCAGCATTGCCGTGTTGAACAGCGGTATGTAGTTCAGTGCACCCTTGCCATTAGGACTCTTGTAGGTAAACTCAGCACCCCCGCCTACGTTGCTCATGCCACCATCGGCCTTTGCCTCCAGTTGCAGCAGGCACACGGCAGGCGTGGCCTCCACCTTCTGGCGGGGAATGAAGTCGGTGCAGAAACGCTCTATAATACGCTCGGTGGCACCGTCAGCATATTCCTGCACTTTCAGTGACTCGCTGACCAGCGCCACGAGCATCATCTTGGTCACCGTGTCCATCTGGCTGAAGTCGATGGGCTGCGACGACATCTGCCCCAGTGCGATAACAGCTTCGTTTACTCTTTTCTGTAATTCAACGTCCATCTCTTAGGATTGAGAATTATATTGTTTGGATTCAAGGTTTGACATTCACCTGTTGCTTCTATCCCTTGTATCTCTTAACCACGGGCTCAACATAGAAGGTGACGATTTTGCGGTAGGGGCGACGCGTGCCCACACCGTCTTCGAGCATACCGTCGACGACGACATTCAGCTCATATTTCGAAGGCAGCTTCTTGCGGTGAGCCCCTTTGTCGTAGGCGGCCTCCAGCACGATGTTCACCGTTACGCTCTTCAGCATCGGCTCGTAGGTGGCCAGACTGTCGCGTATGCTGTCCTCGCATTCTTTCTTCGTGATGTCGTTCTGCAGCATCCCCATGCCCATGGCGCCTCTGCCCCCCTGGCTGGCATTGAATTCGCGCTGGTGCACATTGCTGAATTCATGGTTCCAGTATTCGAAGCCGAAGTCGGGGTCGCCGGCAAAGCTGCCGCGCGGCGTGAACACCACCAGCTCCACCAGGTTGTCGAGCATGGCAAGGCGGTGTGGCAGGTCGCGGTTCAGGCGCAGCGAATCGCCCTCGTAGGTGACAGGTGTGCTGATGAAGCTCATATTTGCTTACCCTCCCAGAAGCGTTTGGGGTTTGGCTTTGGCGGTTCCGGCTTTGGCGGCTCTGGGGCGGGTGGCGGTGCCACAGGCTTCTCTTCCTTGACGAGCTGCCCGAACTTCTCCAGTTTCTGGCTGATGGAGTAGCACAGGCTCATGCCCTGCTTGATACGTGTGTAGGCGGTGCGGAAGCTGTAGGGCAGCACGGAGTATTTGCGGTACTGCTCAGTATCGTCCAGTTCTACCAGCTCATCGAGCTCGCAGCCTATGACGAATGCAGACACCACTTTCTGCACGCAGGCCTGCAGCTGCTGCGGCGTCATGGTGCTCTGTCCTGTAGAGACGTTGATGAGTTGCTCGCGCACGGCAGGCCAGAAGATGCCAAGTGCCGTGGTGGCTGCCGTCTTCTTCTGCTGATGTGCTGTCTCGTCAATGGCCTGCAGCATCTGCACAAACTGCTGGAACAACTGCATGAACTTGCCGTGGGCAGCCAGCGTCAGGCAAGGGGGCACGAAGCTCACGTTGTCCTCGCGCCATCCGTCCTCGTAGATGATACGCCCGATGGGTATGCCGTAGCCGGGCAGACCCTTCTTCGGGTTGACGAGCGAGAAGGAGTACACTGGTTCCTTGTAGCCTTCGTTATTGTCGCTCCACTCGTCAGGGTCTACATTGATACATAGCAGCAGCTCGGGATCCTCGGCGTCTCTTGGTATCTGGACGCGTCCGTCGAAGGTGTTGGTAAACTTGGTGTCGAAGTGCACGTCAATGAGCAGTCCGGCACGAGTGATGCCGGTGCACGAGAGTGCCTCTACGTCGACGAAGCCCTTGGTGATGCTGAGCTGCAACTCGAAGGGCTTGATGGTTGGGATGAGGCCGAAGCGCCCGTTGGCTGCCAGCATCATGGCTTGGCTGATGTATTCCGCGGTGCAGTCGTCGGAGGCTGTGAGCACCTCGTCGGTGAGGCGCATGCCTTTTTTCCAGCTGATTCTTTTTGGCATATAAGTCTTTTATATATTTGTATTATAGTTCAGGTAATTATAGAATTTCTCGTCGTTCAGGCGCAGCGGCGGCTCATCGTGCACGATGTCGAAGGTGAGCTCTTCTTCCAAGGCGAGGAAATAGTCCTTGACGAACAGCCGCAGCATCTCCACTTCGTCCAGGAAATGCAGGAAGTCCTTGCCGCATTCCTCGTCCGACCAGTAGCTGATTTCGTAGCTGCTGACGGTCTCGCTGTAGGTGTTGCCCACGTATCCCTCGCCCAGCGTCATGTCGAGCTGGTCCTCGTAGCGTGGCGCTTCGTCGGTGAACTGTCGCTTCTCGTTCTTAGGCTTGATGGCCAGCCCCTCTTCCATGAACACCTTGCGCAGCATGAGTGTGATGAGCGTGCGGTTGCCGCGTATGAGCTTGCAGTTGGGCAGGAAGGGGATGAGCTGCTTGATGAAGCGGTTCTGCTTCTGCTCCTCGCTGAGGCTGTCGCCTATGATTTGCTGCATCACCACATTGCCGGCCGTCAGCGGCTCTATCTTCGCCCTTACGTCGGCATGCAGCTTCAGCAGCAGCACGTCGATGGGCGCGAAGAAGAGGTATGCCTTGCGTATCTCCTCCTCCTGCTGCTCTATCTGCTCTTCGAAGCGCTCTTTCTCCTCGTATGCCGGCAGGTTGTCGAAGCGGTCGATGGGGTGGAACATGTACTCGGGCAGCGAGTTGTAGATGCTGTTGCGGCCCACCTTCACGTGCAGGACGTCATCCACCTCCTCCGTCTCGATGATGTCGTTGTAGGTGTTGCGCTTGTGCAGTCCCTGCAGCGCCACCTTCAGCTGCCCCTCGGGATAGTAGGAGAGCAGCACCTCGATGTTGATGTCGTTTGGCAGGTTAGAAGGCATCGGCAGTAAGTTCTATGTACGACACTCCCTGTTCGCTTGACACCATGAGCACGTCGTAGGGCGGTATGCCTATCTGCTCGAGCGTGAGCTGCTGGTAGGGGAAGCGGTCGTCGATGTTCTCGAAGAAGTGTTTGTGTATGAGCGTGCGGTAACTCAGCTGGCGCAGCTCGGCATCCTGTTTGATGTATTCGTCGAGCTTCGACTCTGGAATCATCACCTGGAACTCCTTCTCCGGGCGGTCGCTGACGATGACGTCGATGAACTTGTTGTTCACCATGTTGATCTCCACCTGCTCTGTGCCCAGCATCTGGCGCAGCCGCTCCAGCACGTCGCCCACGGTCATCTTTGCCGAGAGGTCTGGGCACTCCACCACGTTCTCCCACTGTTCGTGGGCGGGGCAGTTGGCCTTCCATGCGCCGATGCGGTAGATGTTGGTGGCACAGGTCATGCCTTCATAGCGCAGCATCTTTCCCTCCAGCGTCTTGAAGGGCGGTGCGGGCTTCAGTGCCTTTGTGGGTTTGATGTCGCCGATGGGCTTCACTATCTGTATGAGCGGCTTCTCCTGCTGCTGCTCTGTATGGGGGGCTTGTGTCATGCCCTCGGCATCCTGTTCGCCGATGGTGTCCTTGTGTATGATCTTCATGGCCTCCTGCACCTGCAGGGCGCCCACGATGCTGGCGCTGATGGGTGTGGTGGCTATGCGTCCGTGCTCGGTCTGTGTGCGCACTACGTCGGCGCAGCCGGTGCGCAGCATGATGTTGTTGAACTCGTCGCGCGACAGGCCGCACTCATAGCAGGCCACGCCGGGGCTGTAGACCTTCACCACGCCGGTGAGGTTCTCGATGCTGCCGTCAATCCAGCTCTTGCCGGCCCGCATGGCCATGCGGTTCAGCAGGTAGCGTGCCAGTCGGCTGTCTAAGCAGCCGATGATGACATCGACCGAGCGGTACAGTCCGAAGCCTACCTCCGAGAAGAGGTTGCCCACGATGGGTGTTACCTCTATCTGCGGGTTGATCTCGCGGGCCCGTTTGGCCACGATGTCGGCCTTGAAGGCGTGGCTGTAGGCGTCCTCCTCGCGGAAGAGGATGGAGCGTGTGAGGTTTGACAGCTCTATGCGGTCGAAGTCGGCCACGTAGATATGTCCCACGCCGAAGAGCGCCAGGTTCTTCACCACCTCGTTGCCCAGTGCGCCGGCACCAGCCACGAGCACGCGTGCCTGTTTCACGCGGTCCTTCTTGAACCAAGAGAGCAGGGTGAACACGCCCTCTCCCCATTCATATTGCTGCTTTTCCATAGTTTTTTATTGTTGCGGTTCTTTCAGTAGAAGCGGTAGATGCTATAGATGCTATAGTAGCTATAGTAGCTATAGAGACTATAGAGCCTATAAGGTGCTATAGTTGCTATAGCTCTGGGGACCGCTTGTGCTACGGCCCCCAGAGCTGATGAGAGGCGATTATGACTCTACGTATTCGAAGATGGTGTCGCCCACCTTGAAGGTGTCGCCGTTGTTCAGCACCGTGGGCTTGTTGATGCCCATCTCCGAGCGCATGTTGTACACCACGCCGGTGGCCAGAGCCTTCATCATGGGCAGTGTGCGCTCCGGGTCTATGTACAGCTGCACGTGCTCGTCGGCCACCTTGCTGGCCTTCTCCCAGTTCAGCTGCACCTCGCAGTCGCCGCTGTGTCCCAGCGTCACCTTGTTGCCGCCGCCGGTGGCGTTCATCCATTTGTGTATAGGAATTCTCTGTCCGGCCTTCACGCCGTTCTTGATGACGAGGAAGTAGCGCTCTGCCAGCATACGCACGGTGACGAGCGATGCGCCCAGGCCGCCGCCGTAGATGATGAAGTCGAGCAGCATGTTCAGCCAGCCCACATTGCCGATGGTTCCGCTGATGAGCACGATGAAGCCGATGGCAGCCGAGATGAGGCCGCCGAGCAGTGCGCTCTTCATGGGGATGGACGACTTGATGGTGAGGCTCAGCGCCACGCATACCGAGAACAGTATGTAGGCGGGCAGCGAGCAGTACCAGGGGATGTAGGTGGTGCCCACTGCTGAGAGCAGCACGCAGAAGATGATGCCGCCCACGGCCATGGCGGCCATGCCGATGATGCCCGAGAGCAGTGACAGTCCGAAGATCTTCAGGTAGATCATGGCGTCCTTCTTACGGTACTCGTCGAAGTAGCGGAAGACGAGCGAGAGGAAGAAGCCCAGCAGCAGTCCGATGGCGAGGAAGGCCGACACCTTGTTGGCGCAGTCGCCCATCATCATCTTCTGGTCCTCGTTGGTGAAGAAGGACTTGGCGATGCCCTCGCCGATGCCGTGGAACATGCTGCCGCGTCCGGTCAGCTCGAAGATGATCCAGCTCACCAGTGCGGCCAGTATGCCGGCCAGCGTCTGGTAGGTGTCGCGGAGCGTGGCCTTCGAGAACATCTGCTTGAAGTCGACGTGGTCCTGAATGCCGTCCTTACAGTTCTGTCCGAACTCCACGCACTTGTAGCCGTTCTGCTGCCAGCAGGGCACGTGCATGATGTGCTTACACTTGGTGACGACGAGCTGTCCGGGCTGCAGGTCCTGTCGGCAGTAGGTACAGATGCGTCGCGAGATGCCCTCCTCGGGCACGTACTTCTTATAGTACTTCATGCTGAACCGCTTCGACTTGATGAAGGGCACGAGCACCTTCATCACCAGGAAGAAGAAGGCGAAGGTGAGCAGTGCTATGAGCAGTGCCACGAGGAACTTCGTGGCGGTGTCGCCGGCGCTCTCAGCCTTTATGGGCCACGGTGTCTCCACGCTGCCGATGCTGTAGTCGCCCTGTCCGGCAGCGGCGCCCTTCCACTCAGCGGTGTAGTTCACCACACCGGCGTAGGTCTTGTCCTTCGTGGCGCGGTAGGTGTAGGCAAAGTCGTACATGGCGTCCTTCACCACCTGCTTAAAGTCGTTGAGCACGCTGTTCAGGTCGTCGGAGGGCTTGTACGAGCCCTGGCGGTCAGCGAGCACGTTGCCGTCGGCATCGCGCGGTGTCGACACGCCTTTCAGCGTCAGCTCCACGTTCTCGTCGACACCCTGTCCGGTGTAGTACAGGGCGTAGACCTTAGGTACCACGTGCGTGGCGTTGGCCTGATAGTCTGTCACCTCTACGAAGGTGATGATCTCGTCGGCCGGGCGCAGGTTACCCTCGGTGAAGACGAAGAGCAGGTTCTTGTCCTTGTTGGCGGCAGCTCGCGTGGCAATGATGTCGTTGCGCGAGTAGGCGGCCTCGGTGCGCACGGAGTCCTCGAACTCAGCCTTCTCTCCCGTGAACTCAGCCAGCTTTGAGTAGAGTGCTCCGTAGAAGTACTTGCTCTCCGACTGCTTGTGGAAGAGCGGCTCGAAGGTCTTCAGGTTGCGCTTCGTGACCAGCTGTGTCGACGTCACCTCGTCGCCGAAGAACGACAGGTAGACGCAGCTGTCGGGTGCGCTCTCCACGAGCTGTCCCACGGCGTCGTATATCTGTCCCTTTCCCTCCTCGGGTATGCTCATGTCGACGAGCACCGAGAAGGTGAAGTTGGCCGGTATGCGCTGCCCTGAGCTCAGTGCGCTGATCATGGCGCGCTCGGGGGCTATGGGCTTCTGGTCCTCGTAGATGACGAGGTATTTCTCCAGGTTGGCGGTGGTGGCGTCGACGCTTGAGTTGCCGTCGCTGTCGAGCACCTTCAGGAACAGCGTGATGCTGTCCTTGCCCTCACCATATTCATACTTTCTGTCGCAGAACTGTATTGACTTCACGTCCTGCGCGCTCACTTGTGCCGCGCTGGCCAGCAGGGCACATCCGAAAATCAGTTTCTTTATCATTATCTGTTCTGTTTAATCCAGTTTTTCAGTACTTCCATTCTCTGTTCGCCATAGAAGCTGTACTCTGTGCAGAGGTCGCCGTTGATGACGGGTATCGTTGTCAGCAGCCCGTCGTTGGGTGTGTACACCAGCACGTAGTGTATGCGGTCCAGATAGTCCTGGACGGCCTTCCGCACGGTGGGTATGCTGCAGTGTGGTGCCGATACGAAGCATCCTGTGAGGCTGAGCTTCGGCTCGCTGTCGCTGTCGCTGATCTTCTCGGCTACATACTCCACCTTCTGTCCTTGCTGGTTGGCATATCCGTGCAGCAGGGCCATCACGTCGTCGCCCTCGGTGGCGAGGTCCATGCAGATGTCGATGACGACGCTCTTGCTCAGCTGGACGGCCTGGCAGCTGTCGTCATGGTCCTGTGTCTTCTCCAGGGTGTTGAAGAACTCGCTGGCGCTCAGCTCCTTCTTGGCCTCGCCTCCGGCCTGTGCCACGGGGCGCTGCACGGCGGTCTTCAGGCTCTGCTGTGCCCACTGGTACCACTCCACGAGCGAGTACATCTTCTTCAGGTCCTGCTTCGAGTTGATGGTGGTGTCGCGGCGGTAGGTGAACACGCCTACGTCCTGCATGGGCGTGAGTATGTCCACGACGAGTGCGGTGAGGAAGTTGGGGTGTGTGGGGTGCTTCAGCTGGTCCTGCACCGATGTGTCGCTGTTGCTGAAGAAGACGCCCAGTCCCGGGTGTGAGTGTACCCAGCAGGTCAGGTCATACTGCAGGTTCGTCTCGCGGCGCAGGCGGCGCAGCTCCTCGAGCACCTTCAGCTTGATCTTTCCGCCGAAGTTCAGGGCATACTCCTCGAACACGGCATCGTCGCCGGGCAGTACTATCTCCTCCAGTGACACATAGTACTCGTTGGTCTCCTTGTCGTAGACCCAGCGTCCCAGCACCATGCAGCCGTCCTCCTTGGGGCTTTCGGGGTTGCGCAGGTCTTCCGCGTACATATTATATATGTCTACGATGCACTGGTTCTTGATGTACATGCGTCGCACGGCGCTCTCGTAGGTGAAGTCTACGGCATCCACCTGCAGGTAGTTGGGGTTGTCTATGACATCCTCCAGGCTCTGCTTCTTCAGGATGGTGGCTGTCTTTCGCCTGACGATGATGTTACCGTCGGCCGACACCTGCTGTCCCTGCATGTTCGTGTTTGCGGCTCCGCTGCCTGCCGGCCTGCTGGCGGGGCCTGCCGGCCTCGGCTTGGCCGGCGTGGGGGTGTAGACGTTGGCTTTGCTCTTCTTGCTCCTGGCAGCTATGGCGATGATGATGAGCAACAGCAGCAGTGCGCCCACAATGATGCCGATGAGCTTCCAGTTCAGCCCGGCGATGCCCTCGTCGTCCTTCACCTCTATCTCTGCGCGCAGGCGCTTCAGGTTGTTCGAGATGGTGTTGAAGCGTGCGTCGATGGAGTCCTCCATCTGTTTGCGCACGTCCACTTTCTGCTGTGCGTCCAGCTCGGGGTATTGGTCGATGATGGCCTGTATGAGCCGTTCCGACTTTTCCTTGTTGTCGTTCAGTTGCTGCTGTGTCTGCTCCACATACTGTGTGAGCTGATTCTTCTGCACATATTCGGCGCGGTTCTCTTTCAGGTTCAGCAGCTCGTTGATGTATTTCTCAATCTCGCTGTTGATGACCCGCTGTGTGGCATCGCAGAAATAGCTGTGTTCCTGCAGCTGTTTCTGGAAGGCTTCCATCACCGTCGGCTTTGGCGGCTCTTGCACGCTCGTCCTGCGCCTTGCTGCGTCGGCTCCGGGTGCGAATGCCGGTGAGAGCAGCAGTGCCATGAGCAGTGCGAATACATGAATCTTTCTCATAGGGTATTAAATTGAGTCGTTGTGTTTTAGTGCTTTTATCAGGCGTCGGCTTTTCCTGCGCCTCCTGAGGCTCCTGGCTTTCGCCAGCGTTTGTACTTTGCGGGAATGGCGTCGTTCAGCGACTGCTGCCCGCCGGGTGTGATGGTCGATCCGGTGATGCCGGCTGCCGCCTTCACCTCGCTGGCCTTGCGCAGCGGGCGCTTGCCCGGGGTGGCGGGGGCGGCTGCTGCGGGGGGAGGTGGGGTAGATGGGGTAGGTGCAGTAGATG
>DGHX01000165.1:34446-50696 GCA_002392835.1 Prevotella sp. UBA3837
GGGGTAGGTGCAGTAGATGGGGTAGATGTGGTAGATGCACTTTCCTTTCCTTTCGTCAGCGCGTCGAGCTTGTCCTTGGCAGCGTTGGTCTGCTGGTTCATGCTCTTCTGCGCCTCGCGCTTCACCTGCTGGTTGATCTCCTGTGCCATCGGGTTGTTCTCCATGCCGGGAATGTTGACGTTGGCCATGGCTTGCTGCTGCACCTTCGAGATGTTGTCCATCATCATCTTCTGCATCTTGTTGTTCTTGATGGTCTGGAAGATTTGCTTGCCGAACATGAGCAGCATGCCTATTCCGGCTATGCCGCCTATGAGCCACATCATGTCCTTCTTCTCGTCGGCAGACTTCTTCTCCTGTGCTGCCTGTATGCTGTCCTGGCGTGCCTGCTGTGCTGCTGCCTCTGCCTGTGCTGCCTGCTGCTGTGCTGCTGCGGCGGCGGCCTGGTCGCTGGCGGCGCTCTCCTCCAGGTCGGCCTTCTTCTTGTCGTAGGCGGCCAGCACCTTGTTGATGTCCTCGAGCACGGCCATGTCGCTGATCTTGCTGCGCAGCTCGCGCAGGTGGTTGGCCTGGAATGTCAGGTCCTCGGGGAACGGCAGCTTCGTCACCCCAGCCAGTGTGTTGTTCACGCTGGCAATGGTGATGAGCGCGTCGTCGACGGGTGTGAGCCCCTCGTCGCTGATCTCCTCGCTGGTGATGATGTCGTCGGCATTGGCGGCGTGGTCGCCGCTGCGTGCGCCAGCACCTCCTCCGCTGCGTCCTGAGCGTGCGCCGCCTCCTCCGCCTGATACCTTGGTGTTGAACTGCAGGGTTCCGCACTGGCTGAAGATCTTGTAGTGGCGCTTCTTCTCATAGTGGGCCAGGTAGAGGGGTATGGAGATGTCGGCCGTGGTGCCCGAGAACTGCAGCTGCGGGTTGTCCTGCAGCAGGAAGTAGCCGTCGCTTGAGAAGTTATACTGCACGCCGGCGGGCAGCATGAATGCCTGTGGCGTCATGCCGTCGAACTTCACGTCGTTGTAGGTTCCCGTGCGGTCGAAGATGACGACCGCCACCTCGTCGAGTTTCTTGTATTTCCGCTGGTGCTCTGTGCCCAGCTTCTTCTGTATGCTGTTGAAGCGCAGTGTGGTCTGCCCGCCGCTCGACTGTATGCTGTAGTCGATGATGACGCGGTCGCCTCCCGACGAGAACAATGTGTCCCTGACGTCCTTTGCTTGGGTCGTCAGGGTGCACATTGTGCAGAGTGCCAGCACTGCCAGCCTTGATATGCTGCGTGGGGTCATAGTCCTTGTATGCGGTTGTAGCGTTCCTGAATCTTGCTCTTATATCCGCCTCCGCCGCTGGCCCATGCGCGCTTGTGCTTGGCGCAGTCCGAGGCAGTGCAGCAGTTGTACATGGCGTTCACCTGTCCCATGACGCTCTGCTTGGTGGCCTGGCGGTTGCTGCTGCTGTATATCTTTTTGTACAGGTCGTCGAGCTTGTGGTATATCTGCTGCAGCGAGAGGTTGCAGTAGCTGCACTGGTGTGTGGGCTTGGGCTCCACGCGGTGTGCCGAGCAGATGCCTGTGCGCTTGCCTACCTCCAGTGCGTCGAGCTCTTCCTTCAGTGCGTGGAAGCGGGTGTAACCGGCGTCGCCGGCGTTCCATCCGTGGCTGCTGATGGCGCTCTCAATCTTCGCCTTCAGGTCGTCGACGCGCTTCTGCAGGTTGGCCTTCTGTCCCTCGGCGTTGGGGCGGTGCTTCTTGTCGGTGCAGATGACGGTGTTCTTCACCTCGCGCTTCATGGCCTCCACCTCTTCCTGCAGCCCTAAGTACTCGGCCGAGGGCTTCATCGACACCTCTACGTCAATCTCGATGAGCTGCTTGCGCAGCAGCAGCAGCTTCTCCTTGCCCAGTATCTTCTCAACGATGCCCTCCTTCGCCTTGGCGATGTAGATGGGCAGGTGGAGCACCAGGTTCTTGTCGGGGGTGACGTTGAAGGCTGCCAGCGTGTGCTTCTGCGAGGGCTCTACGAAGACGTCCTTTCCGGTCTCGAGGTTGTAGCTGTCAATGATGCGCTTGCCCTTCGAGCCTCCGAAGAGCTTGTCGTACTGGAATGAGGGCGAGAGCTTCTTCACCTGCTTCTCGGTGTATGCCTTGTGGAACAGTGCGAGCAGCTTCGACTCGTCGAGGTTCTCTACCTCCACGATGACCTGTCCGTGGTCGTCGTCGCTGCCGGCGTTGCTCAGTGTGAGGAAGATGTTGGCATACGACAGGTTGACTGTTTCCTTGGGGTTGTCGTTGCTCAGCGTCACTTTCTTCTGCTCGTCGGCCTTGCCGATGATGGCGGCCATGCAGAGTATGAATGTCAGGATGGTTTTTCTCATTGTCGTGCGTCTCCTTTCAGTTGTTGTGTTAGATGCTCAGTGATATTCTCTTCTTCGGCTGCTCGCCGTCGCCCTCTGCTGCGGGTGCTGCGGGCTTCGGAGCCGGCTCTTCGGGCATGTCCTGTGCAAACTTCACCCATCCGTTGGGCTCGCCCTCTTCGCGCACCCACTCGGCCACGGCCTGGTCCTCAGGGTAGGGGTAGGTGTTTTGTGCGTGGTACATCTGGTACTTCAGGTAGCGCTCCACGCGCAGCACCAGGTCCTTGATGCTGGCCAGCACGCCCATCTCCTTGATGGTGAGGCACACATGCCCCTTGAAGGAGCCGCTGTAGCGGATGTTGGGGTGCCAGATGTCGCTGATGAAGGTGAATACGGGGTTGCCGTCGGCCGACGGGTAGTTGTTGGGCAGCACCACGCTCATCTTGTGCAGGTAGCCGAAGATGGGCTTGCGTGGCGGCTCGTCGCCCTCCACGCCGATGATGCTCTTGCAGCGGTACAGGATTTCGAACTCCGTGGGCAGGCCCGTGGCGTTCTTGCGGCGTATGATGTACGACAGCGACGGCTTCATGGGGTTCTTGGCCTCGCTCCTGCGCTTGCTGCACAGGGCGTCGAGTTCTTTCCACTCCTGGAAGATGCGGGCGTCGCGTCCTTTCAGCTCTTTCAGGTTGAATTTAGCTATTGCGGGATTCATTGTTTCTAATGCTTAATTCTTAATGCTTAATGCTTAATTATTTGTGCTTGATGCTTGATAGGCGAAGGGGGCCTATCCTGCTATGGGCACGCTGATGAGGTGCAGGTGGTCCATGGGCTCAATCTCGTAGTCGCTCAGGGCCATCTCGCGTCCGTCCTCGTCCTCAAACTCCAGGATGACGGGCTCCTCGTCGCCGTCCATGAGCTTTCCTAAAAGATACTGGATGGGGTTGCCGCCGTTGTCCATCTTCGGCAGCTCAAACACCTGTACGATGCTGTTGATCTGGTCGCGGATGGTCTTGTTCGGGTCGGTGACCTTCACTTCAATCTCGTCATACGATGTACCGTCGATGGTGAGCATGACGATGAACTCTTCCTGATAAAATTCCTGGTCTGTCATAGTTGTTTCTATTTTTATTTGTCTTTTTTATATGTTCCTTTCCTGGCGGGCACTTCTCCCGGTTTGCTGGGCTGTCAGGCCCAGTAGCTGTTCATGTGTGCCACCACGTCGACCTGCGCCCTGCACGATGATTTCATCAGCGTGAGCTTGTCGCGCAGGTATATCTTGGTTTTTACTCCTTCAGGTGTGCCGCCGGTGGAGTCGTAGATGTCGAATTTCACCTTTTTGTTTCCGGCATCGAAGAACACCATGAAGTTGCGTATTTCGTTGAAGCAGTATTCTGCATTGCCATTGACGACGGTCCGCGAGCGGTCCTTCACCTCCACCATGCCGTTGCCGACGATGTTGATGGTGAGCTGCAGCTGCAGCTCAAACCAGTCGATGCTTGCGAAGTTGTTCATAGCTGTAATACGGTTTTAGTGTTTTTATACGGTGCAAAGTTAATCTAAATATTCGTAATGTGCAACTTTTGTGCGCATTTTTTTAGGAGGCTATATGTATTTTCACTTGCTGCCTGAGCGATGGGGTGAATCAAGCCTCAAAAGGGCCAGAATTCTTGTGCTTAGTGGTGTCTGCATCAGTCGCTAATGATTGAAAATGCTCCGCTATACATCTTAATGTATTGATATTCAGATATTTGATAGCGGAGAATTATTCCTGCGGCTCCTCTTTCGCACTTTTTAAGGGGTGCAGCTCAACCACTATATCTGAAGGCCGGAAGGGTTTTACCACTTAAGTCGTAAGTTCTTGCCACTTAAGTCGTAAGTTCTTGCCACTTAAGTCGTAAGTTCTTGCCACTTAAGTCCTAAGTTCTTGCCACTTAAGTCGTAAGTACTTGCCACTTAAGTGGCAGCATATTTCCCGGCCTCTGTTTCCGATGCCTGTTCCCCGTAATTCGGATGGTATCCCGAGAAAAATGCTCCGCCTTTATCTGTTTGACTATCTGTGTGTTACGTCTGTTAGCGGAGGAATTGCTCTTCTTGTTTTCTACAATAGTTCAAGGATGCGCTTGCTGTCGCCTAACCGTTCTTTGTTTTGCTCGTTTTGGCTTGATTCCGACTTGTTTTCTTTCTTTTCTTCAATCTTTCCGCTGTCAGCCTTCAGGCTGTCTTCCTCTTCTTCCTCCTCTTCTTCTTGGCCTTCTTCCTCCTGCTCTTCTTCTTCTTCGTCATCGTCGTCATCATCGTCGTCGAGGCTCGTGGGTGCTTCTCTGATGACGTTCCCCTGCTCGTCCACCTCATCGAAGACGACCAGTCCGGTTTCCTCGTCCATGCGTCCCTTGAAGTGGTGCTCCGGTTCTTCTACGTATGGGTTCTTGTCGAACACGAAGAGACCTGTCTCCTCGTCCATGCGCATCTTGTACTTCGGGTCGTCTTCACTCCATCCCTCGTAGGGGTCGGCGGGTGCGGGGGCCTCGGCAGCTGCCGGTGTGGGTGCTGGTGCCTCTGCTGCTGCCGGCGTGGGCGGTTTCGGGGGGTCGTCGAGGCTGGTGGGGGCCACGTTGATGACATTGCCTTTGTCGTCGACCTCGTCGAAGACGATGAAGCCGTCCTCATCCATGCGTCCCTTGAACTTGCGCTTGGCTTGTTCGTCCTGATAGTAGGGGTTTACGGGTGTGTCAAACATTCCCATCTCCTCGTCGTATTCCACCTTGTAGCGCGGGCCGTCGGGGCTCCATCCCTCATAGCGGTCGGCGGGCTTCTCGGCCTTCGGCTCTGCTTTTGGCTCCTCAACCTTGCCGTTGGCGTCATAATACTCTACGCCGTCATTGGTCAAGATTGCGAGAGGGGGCCTCTCCTGTTTCGGTTTATTGGGGTCGGGCTGCGGGTTGAATAAATTGGTGTCGTCGTCCCATACTGAATTTCCCATATCTTCTGTGTTTTATGAGTTAGTATCTTTCTTTTCCTTTCAGTCCCACTCCCACTCGGCTTCGTCCTCCTTGGTGAAGATTTCGCTGCGCCAGTATTCGTTGCCGTTGCGGAAGACGAGCATCTCGTAGCACTCCTGTGGCAGCGTTGCCGGCTGTTCGAGCGGGCCTCCCTGCAGTGCCAGCTCAAAGCGTTTGGCACGGCTGTCGAGGCGCATCACCAGGGTGGGGGTCACGTCGGGGGCTATGGCGCGCAGCTGTTCCATCTGCTGGCTGAGGGGTTCGAAGCTGAA
This sequence comes from Prevotella sp. UBA3837, assembly GCA_002392835.1. Classification (GTDB taxonomy): domain Bacteria; phylum Bacteroidota; class Bacteroidia; order Bacteroidales; family Bacteroidaceae; genus Prevotella. The sequence goes on from DGHX01000165.1 coordinate 40,056, forward strand.
CCAGCAGAATACCTGCATGTTGGCGGTGCCCTCCAGCCACTCCATGGTGAGGCGCCGGGGCAGTCCGGCCTTGTGGTACTGCAGCAGCTTCAGGTCGCCGCGCTGCTGGTGGCTGCCGTCGAAGCGCTGCACCTCTATTCGGCGGAACGTCATGTCGTCGTAGTAGAGGTCCTCCTCGTCGTAGCGCTGCCACTGCTCGCCGTCCCAGTACTCCTCTAATGGCAGGTAGCGGTAGCGGTACTGTCGCATCAGCCGGTCGTAGTAGTCGGGCTGCGGCAGTCCTGCCTCCTGCAGGTTGGCCGCCACTGCCTCGTCCTGTGCCAGGCAGGCGGCGCAGTATTCCTCGGGCGTGAGGGGAGCGATGAGCTCTGCCAGCAGCTCAGGGGCCATCGGCTGGGCCTGGTACCAGCCTATGAGCTTCGACTTCAGCGTGCCGCGCAGCCACAGCGCCACGCGGCCGTAGGGGGCTATGCCCACCACCAGCGTGCGGTAGAGTGGCACGTCTTCTAAGGCTTTCTTGCCGAGGAGCTTCTCTATGCGTGCCGTGTCGAGCTGCTGGTCGAGGGTGTAGGCGCGTGTCTCGGTGACGGCCATCCACTGCAGCTGCAAGCGGGCGGGGGCGGCGTGCTCCTTCTTCTCCACGATGACAGGGGCCGTACCCTCGCCCCACTGGCTCTCCTGGTAGTTGCCGCGCTTGATGCTCAGCTGTTCGGGCTTCTCGCCGGCGGTGATGAAACAGCGGCGGAAGGTCATCACGGGGTAGAGCCGTGGCATGCAGTCGGATGTCTGGTATCTAAATGTCATCTTCGGTCAGGTGGTTCGTTTCTTCTGTGTGATGGTTACAGCAGGTCAAGCGGCGGAAGTTCCTTGCTGTCATATTCATAGGTGTCGGGATCCTCATACTCTGACGACGGCGGCAGGTCGACGTCAATCAGCTCCAGCCTTGGCATCTTCTTTCCCGGCTTGGGTGTCGGCTTTTCCGGCTGCTCCGGCTTGGGCTCCTCTACGTCAATCAGCTCCAGCTTCGGCATGGGCTTGCCGGGGTCGGGCTTGTAGTAGGGGTTCTCCACGCCCTCGAAGAATTTGCTGTCCTCGTCGTACACCATCTTGTATTTGTCTGTGGTGTTGTTGGGGTCGAACTGCGGGTTTGCCTTCGTGGGCCCGTTGAATGCGGGTTTTGCCGGCTCCTTCGGCTTGGCACCCACCATCTCCTCGGCGGTCATGATGACGTTGCCGTCTTCGTCCACCTCGTCGAAGACGATGAGCTTCGTCTCCTCGTCAATGCGGCCTTTGAAGTGGCGCTCGGGTGCGTTGGGGTCTTTCTCCGGTTCTGGCATGACGAGGAATCCGTCCTCGGTCATCTTGCCTTCGGCCTTCAGGCGCGCCACCGTCTCGTCGGGGTTGCTCTTTGGCTGCTTGTTGCTCCCGGCCTGCTCGCTGCTCTTCGTCTGTTCGGCGTTCTTCTGCTGCTCATTGTTCCCGACCTGCTCTTTGCTCTCGCCGTCCTCTTCCTCCTCCTCGTCGTCGTCCACCTGTGCGTCGCCCTGCAGCTGGTGTTCGCTGCCCACGGCCACGGCATATACGTCGCCTTCCAGGTTCTGCCATTTCTGTGCGTCGTGCAGGAATGCCGGTGTCTCCATCAGTGTGATCAGCTCGTCGAAGCTGACGCGCTGTCCCTCTGACTTGAAGAGACCGAAGGCCTTTGCCGACTTCACCATGGTCTCCAGGGGCAGGCACGCCACCATGCCTTCGGCGCCCTTGGCATCGTCGCTGCCGCCGTTGAGGCTGTGGTATGTGCCCACGTTGGCAGTGGTGAGCCCGCCGTTGATGTTGAGGACCTGTCGCTGCAGCAGCTTGTAGCGCACCCGCTGCGACTGCCAGTCGCCTATGCTGTCAACCTTGTCGTAGACATCGTCGATGGTTCCTTTGTTGGGCGACTTCATGCCGCCCTCGCCCATGAGGTCGGCCAGGCGGCTGTTCACGCCTGTGTCTATCTCGGTGAGGTCGTCAGGGCGCGACACCGAGCCGTCGATCTCTATGTCCGAGCTGCGTTGTTCAGCGTCGTCCACAGCGCTCATCACTACCCAGTTGGTCAGCGGGTCGCCGTTCTTCCAGTCGTAGTCTGCCATGTCGTATCAATTACAAAAGCTCAATCTTCAGTTGATTATTGTTGGGTCCATTGTAGTAGGGGTTCCTGTAGTGCCCTGGCACGCCGTGGATGTCGTTCACAATGACTTGTTCCAAGTTCGGGTTTTTCTTGCCTTCACGGTCAATGTCGGCGTTCACCTCTTCCCAGGTGCGTTCCTTCTGGTTGGCCCGTTGCTGCTGTTTCTCGGCTATCTCTTTGTCTGAACCTATCAGATTCACTTTTATCTGGCCATTTGAGTTGACGGGTGTGTCGGCGGCCTCGTCCTGACCGGCTATATGGAATTTTGTTTTCGGCTTGTTGGGGTCTTTCTCTTTTGTCTTCAGTTTGATGGGGGCCGGCTCGTCTTGTTTATCCTTCCGTCTCTTCTTCTCTACGGGGCTGTGCTCCGTCACCAGGCCCGGGCAGAACGTTTGGAAGAGGTTGTAGCAGGCCGAGTAGTCGACCTTGAACGTCCATTCCTTTTCCTTGAAGCGGTCCATGAACTTCTCGTATTCCCTGGTGAATTGTGCATAGCGCTTGTACGTGCTGTCGATGTCGCCTGCTCCTTCGCCGGTGAGCACCTGGCGCAGACCATTGCGCAGCGGGTCGCAATAGGTGTCGCAGCCTATGTGGAAGTGCACGTTCAGCTTCTCCCCCTTTTTCAGTTGCTCAGCCGTGGCTTGATAGAAGTCGAGGAGCGTGAGTGTGATGTGCGGATAGAAGCTTTCTTCATCCAGCCAACAGTTCTCCAAGATGATTAAGTCGCTGCAGTCTACATAAAGCGGCAGGTCATACTTCTTGCGCTTCTTGTAGCTGCCAGTCTCGCGCATCGGCTCTCCCAGGTGCTTGTAGCACACCGTCTCGAATTTCTTCTTGCCTATCTGGAACTTTCCCTTCTTGTAGCTCTTCAGCGCGTCGTATGGGATGACGCAGAAGAATACGCTCACCCAGTAGTCCTTGGCTTTCGACTTCGACTTGTTCTTCTTCTGCTGCAGCTTTGTGGGCTGGCTTGTCTGCGTTGCTCCTCTTCCTGCCATAGCTGGTTTGTACTGTTATTTGTTTCCGCCTTGCTGGCTGTTTTTCTTACTGACGAGTTTCTCCATGCCTTTCATGCCGTCGGCCTGCGAGGTGTTGTAGTCGAAGGTGGCTTCGTCGCCGAAGACGGCCTCGTGCTTCTCGTGGAGCACCTCCTTCGAGGCTGCGTATTCCTGGTCGGCGGCGCGCCGTTCCACTGCCACGTCAGCGGCCTTTTGGTCGTAGCGGGCTGTCTCGCTGATGTGCATGTCGTAGAATGGGTTCTCGCCCTTGCTGGCGTCGTAGCCGTTCTCGTCGCCCCACTGGCGTGCCTCGGAGGCTGCCGTAAAGTTCTTGTCGGCGGCTTCGCGGTATTGGTCTTCCTCCCTCTGCAGCGCACGCGCCGTCTGTCCCTTGGCACGGGTGTCGGCCTTTGCCTCGTTATATTCGTTCATGGCCTGGTCGTGCTCGGCCTGCTTGGCGCGTGCCGTCTGCACGTGGTAGGCCGCCTGTGCCGTGTCGTCGGCCTCCTTCTTCTCGGCTTCCAGACCCTGGCGGGTGTCCTCTAAGGCTTGCTTCTCCCTCGACATCTCGTTGTATTTCCTGTGCGCTTCGGCGCGCGGCTCAACCACCTTGTTCAGCTCAGCCATCTTGGCGGCCTCGTCGGCCTTGGCCTGTTGCTCCTTCTTGGCCATGTCGTCGGCATAGCCCTGATATTTCTGCTGCTGTTGCAGGCAGTAGTCACGGTCTTCCGGCGTCTTGGCGTTGTTGGCCCATTCGCCCCAGTTGTTGGCTTCGGTCTGCAGGTTGTTGTGGCGTTTTTCCAGGTCTTCGCTCTTTGCGTGGGCTTCCTCCCAGGGGCCGTACTTCTCTCTGAATGCCTGGTCCTGCTTGGTCACCTCCTGATACTGCTTGGCCATCTTCTTGTCCTGCTTTGCTATCTGCTTGTCGACCATGGCTATCTGCTTGTCCTTCTCCTTCGACTCGGTGAGCGACTGGTCGAGCATCTGCTGCACCTCCTGGTCGCTGAGCTGCTGCGGCTGCTGGCTCTGGTAGAAGTCTGACTTCTGGGTGTAGATGCGGTATTTGTTGTTTGCAGCCTCCACGGCGGCGTTCTGCTTCTGCTGTGCGCTGGCGCGGTAGGTGTTGGCGGCTTCGCGTGCCTTGGCGGCCTTCTCGGTGTCGCCTGCTGCCTCGTATTCGGCGGCCTGCCGCTCCAGGCTCTCGGCGGCCCAGAGGTCGCTGGTGCCGGCATACTGTGCGGCTTTCAGGTCCTCCTGATACTGCCGCTGCTCCCACGGTTCCAGTGACTTGAACTCCAGCTCGTCGAGTGGCTGTATGGGCTGTGGCATGCCGGGTATGGGCGGTGGCGTCATGTTGGGTATGGCGGGCATCTGGCCGTCGGTGGTGAAGCGGATGACGCCACCCCACGTGCAGACGCACATGCTCTGGCTGGTCAGGGCCGGCATGTTGTCGACGAGCATCATCGGGTTGCCGGGCTGCCAGGGGGCGGTGAGGGCGGGTATGCAGGGCATGGGGGTGAGCACACCCATGGCGGCACTCGTGGCCGAGGCCACGGTGGGGTTGCTCAGCGTGTTGCACATGCCGAAGGGCATGACATTCACCATGGGCTTGAAGTCCATGATGTTGGCCATGGTCATCTCACCCAGCTGCACCATGCGCCCCGGCAGCACCACCAGTGCCGAGGGTGCCATGCCGAAGGTGCACGTCATCTGGGCACCGTTGCAAATGTAGTTATCTCCCATTTATGCTTGTGATATGAAATTGGAAGTTAGTGTATGTAGAGTACTCCCTGCTCCGTTGACGGCGTGTTCAGAGCTTGTCGGTGGAATACTCTGCCAGCGGCTTGGAACTGTTGCTGATGGTGGAGGAGATGCGCTCCTTCATCGCCTCCAAGGCTGTTTTCTTCTTGGGGGGTAGTTTCGTCTTTCTGGTTTTCTCGTGCGCCGCCGAAACGGCTTCGGTCTTTTTACTCAGTTCTGCCCCCGTCTTTCTCCTTTCAGCCTGGGCTTCTTCTATCTCTTTCTTCTTCTTGTCTTTCTCATCTTCTTTTTGCCAGTACTGCTGGCGATATTCCTCGGCCTCATCCCATTTTCCTTCCTCTTTGGCTTCCTTGTATTTCGCCTTCAGTCCTGCCTGCTGCGTTTCTATGGTGTCAATGTCCGATTCCAGGTTGTTGATGCGTCTGGATTCGCTTTCACGCTTTTCGAAAGTCTCGTTCCATTCTTTCCTGGCCTGATGTTCTTCCACGAAGGCTTTCTGGCCATCCTGGTTGAACTGCCACCCGCCTTTGCCGTCATGCTGGAAGGCAGCAAAAGCGAAGTCCTCCTTGTATTGGGCTTGTTCCAGCTCCTCCTTGGCCTTCTTCTCCTCATCCCATGCCGCCATCATCTTCTCCATCTTCTTACCCTCGGGGTCGCCGGTGAAACTGAAGTAATCCTGTTCAGCCGCTTTTACTTTGGCTTGAGCGGCGTTATACTTGTTCTGCTTCTCTCGCTTCTCTGCTGCGGCAATGTCGTAGTTGTTCCGCATATCCTGTTCGTTGGTGGCGTAGGGATTGCCGTACTCGTCCATCATGACGGTGCTGCCGCTGTCCTTTTTCTTATCTTTTTTCTTTCCCATAGTAGTAATTCAGTTTTTAGGTTTCACGGCGTGCGCGCAGTGGCAGGTGTTGCAGCCTTTATGGCAGACGGTCGAATGCCCGCCGCATGATGAGGTCGATGGTGTTGGTGTCGTTCTCGGCCATGGCCTTGAGGAATGCGGGTGCGTCGGCCACCTGCACGGAGAGCTTGCCGGTGAGGCGCATGGTATCGTCGACGGCTTTCATTGCGGCCTCGTTGCCCTTCTCGGCTATGTGTGCGAAGAGCGAGAGGCGGTCGTCGCGCTCGGGGTATTTGTCAGCGAGCTGGAAGAGGGCTTCGGCCAGGTTGCGGCTGTTGCTTTCGAGCTGTATGCCGCGCTCGTGCAGCTGTCGTGCCGTAGCGTCGGCCCGCAGGTTGTGCTTCTCGGCCTTCTCCGGCTCGGCGTCGGCTGCCGTGAGCTGTCGGTCGAGGGCGACGGTCAGCTTGTTCATCTCCTTCAGGTTGTCCTGAATACTTTCCACTGTGCCTTCCCGCATGTCGGCGTAGTCGCCCTTGCTGAGCAGCTTCTGCCCCTCCTTGCCGCCATGCTTGTCGCAGGCGGCCTCGATGGCCCTGGCGGCACGCAGCACCACGCCCAGCTGCTTCATGCGATGCAGGGTGACGCGTATGCCGCGTGGCATGCGACGCCCCTCGCACGTCATGTTCATGAACGTGGCGGTGCCGGCCACAGCCACCCGCAGGTCCTTTAGCTCCTTTCCCCGCTTGCTCATGGCTTAATGATATTTGCCCGGCATGCCGGTGACACTGAGCGGACCGCTGAACGACACGTTGCCCGTGGCCGAGAAGCTCATCTTGAACTGTGTGCCGTAGAACTCCATGTTCATCTTCGGGTTGAGCGAGAGGTTATTGCACTCTACCTTGAAATCGTCGAGGTCGCACTGTGCGATGACGTTTTCGGCAGCATGCAGCTTGATGCCGGCGGACGACTTGATGTATACGGTTTCATCTCCCTTGTTGCCTATTCCCTGATAAGCGATGATGGAAATCGACGATTGCTCACTTTCCACTTTGATGTCGCCTTTTGCCCTGATTTCGAATGCCTCTTGCTTGCTCTGCATCTTGATATTGTCATGGGCTTTCACCTTCATGTCCTTGTCGGTCTCTGCGGTGATGTCGTCATTAGCCTGTACTGCGACAGTGCCGTGTGAGATGGCGCTGATCTGCTGCAGTGCCTCCATGTTGATGGTCTCGTTCTTGGCCTTCATACTGATGTTCTTGCCGGCGGTCATGATGATGTCCTTGCCGGCGTCCAGCTCGATGTTGCCCACTGAGTGCAGCTTGATGAGCGAGCGGTCGGTAGAGAGCAGCAACTCGTAGGTGTGCTTCTTGTTGTCGTAGACCTTGATGTAGCCCTTGTCCCCGTATGTATGCTCATCTGCCGTGTCGTGTATCTCTATGGTGTGTCCGCTGGAGGTACGGATGGCCTTCACGTTGTTCCAGCCGGGATACCATGCCGCGTCTATGGGGCCTTCAAGGGCAGGGAAGCTACAGATGGCGATGGGGCGTTCGAAGTTTCCTTCCTCGAATTCCACCATCACGGGTGAGAATATCTCGGGTACCAGGTGTACGCCTCCCACGCCACCTTTGTCCTTTGTGCTGCCCACATATGGCTGTGCCAGGTTGATCCATGGCGTCATGCCGTTCTTTTCCTTCTTGCCCCTCTTACCTTCGTATGAGAGATGCTGCCAGTTAAACCTCACCCTGATGCGGCCCAGGTGCTCTGGGTCTTCGGTGTCTACGACAATAGCATGAACGGGGTGGTCGCAGCGTGGGTAGGTGCGCGGATTCATGTACGGAGGATAGTTGATGGTGGCAGGAACACCTTCGAAGGAGTTGGAATAATCGCCGTTGACACCAAAGCTGTGGTACACCTCGGTGATGAGGATCTCGTCTTGCTGCACCTCGTTCTTCTGCGAGCCCTCGCCGCTGATGAAGTCGTCCATGATGGTGAGCTTCGTGCCAATCTTCAGGCGGGCGCAGGTAGAGCGGCCGCGATAGTGCACCAGGTTGGCCCTCATGCTGTCGCGAAAGACTATTGAACTGGAGTTTATTGCTTGCAGCATGCTTGTGTCTCCCTTCTCCATAAATGCCTTCAGCTCACCGTCGGCTTCCATCTGCTGTCCGGGTTGTATCGTTATCGTATCCTTAGGGTAGTCGACGATGGACATTCCATAGGCAGTGTCACTCAGCTGATTACCATTCATCTCAGTGGCCAGACCATGTGCATTGAAAAGCGCACCATTGACTTCAGAATTAGCTCCGTTTCTGTTGTACACCCGAGTATAATACATGTAGTTCTGATGCTTTGTGCGCATATCCACACTATAGTCCGACAGGTTCTCGCTGGGATAGGTGAGCTTGATGCTCTCCTGCTCCTCCAGTTTTCCGAAGTGCAGCTTCGTGCCTGTGCTGAACATCCATTCCTGGTGTCGCATGGCCAGCCGCTGCATGAACTCATAGTCGCTCTCGTTGTACTGTACGGTGTAGTGTATGTCGCGTTTTGTCTCCACCTCGCCCTCCAGCTCTATGAGGAAGCCCTCGTAGTCGGCGAGGTGCTCCTTGACGATGTCCTTCAGCTGGTAGTCGTTGTACATGTAGCAGTGGGGCATGGTCTGCATGCGGGCGTCGTGCGAGAGTGCCTCGATGCTGATATAGTAGTCGGAGCCGGTTCGCGAGGCGTTGGCCGAGACGATGAAGCCCTTGAACTCAATGACGCCGTTCTGCTGGCCTGTGTCCTCGTAGCCTTCCATGTCGGCCTCCATCGACTCTGTCTGCAGCACCAGGGCAATGTTCTGGCCTATGATGTCCTGGCACACCTTGAAGTTCACGTCCTCGGCGTTCTCGTCGGTGTCTTTCTGCATGCCGAATGACAGGCGGCAGGGGTGCAGGAGCGTCTGCGACAGCGTGAAGCCCTCCAGCGTGAAGCCCGAACCGTTAATCTCTATATGGAACTGCTCCGACAGGATGCCGTTGATACTGACGGATATGCTTTTTACAGATACTGACATGCTATGAAGCTTTTATTATGTTATGCTTTTATGACTTTATGCGTGCTCTTTCCAAGCGCTCAGGCTGGCGGCCTGCTGCCGGGTCATCGGCCGTATCCGTCCCTGACCTTCTTGCCTGCCCACTCGTTGTCGAAGGTGGCCACATTGATGCTGGCGCCGTCGTTGCCCATGAAGATGGAGTCGGCCACGATGGTGATGGTGGTGTACATGAGCTTCGAGTCGCTGTCGTTGAAGTAGTCGCGCAGCCCTACGCAGTAGGCATTGAGGAAGGTGAAGTTCTTGTAAACGCGGTTGTTCTGGCGTGCCCATACGACGAATGAGAAGGTTCCGCTGTAGGTCTTTGTCTTGTCGAACATCCACTGGTAGAAGAAGTGGTCGTCGTCGCTGGTGGCGGGCATGGTGAAGGTGATGCGTCCGCCCTTCACGCGTCCTGTGGGCTTTCCGGTGGCGGGGTCGCAATCCTGCGTGAACTCATACTGGCACTCCACGATGCCGTATTTCTTGCCGTTGATGGTCACCTTGCCGTGGAAGGCGTCGTTGGCGTTCTTCACTGCCTGCAGCGGGGTGTCGGAATATTCCTGCAGATACTTCAAGCCGACATCGGTAAGGCCCTCGTTGCGGCGCACCTCCATGTCCCACTTGTCCAGGCTGGCTTCCTTTACCAATGAGGCAGCTTTTTTCTGTGCTTCTTCGCGTGCTTTCTTCTTGGCCTTGTTTTTCGCGCTTTGTATCGAGTCGACGATGCTTTTCTTCAGGTCTGTGCCATATTGTGTTGCAACATTCTTGACCCCGTCGAGGACGGTATTGGTGAGTGACTGAATGGTATTTTTGACCCAGTTCTGCGGAGCATCCATCATTGCCTGTATGGTCTTGTTCTTAGTGTCCTCACCATACTGCTTCCATCCTTTCCAAGGGCTGTCGTTGCTTTTTCCTCCCGCATCCTTGCCGCCTTCGCCTTGTCCTGCTTCATCTTGTCCGGCGGCAGCGGCTTCTTGCTGCATTCGTTCAGCCTCTTTCTGTTCCAGCTCAGCAAGTCGTGCCTCCAACTGTGCATACATTGTTTCAATGCTTTGGCTGTTGGCTTTAGCGATGCCTTCGGCCTTCTGCACCGACGTGTCATTGGCCTGATTGGCTTTCTGCTCAGCATCCTTTAGTGCCATGTCATTCTGGTTGCCCATGTCATCAATGACAGCGCCAGACTGTTCTTCGGCAGCACTGATGGCTGGCTCCAGTGCTTCGGGATTAGGCACTGCTGATGCTGCGACATCTAATGACTTGCCAATGTCTTCTATCTGCGATTGTGGAAAACTGGCATTATGGTCTACCTGTGCTTTTCCTTCCTCTCCTATCTGTTCAACAGATTGCTTGTGTTCAGCCACGGCCTGCTCATACTGCTGCTGTGTCTGCTCCTCCATGCTCTTCACCTGCTTCTCGTAATCGGCAACAGCAGCTTGGGCCTCCATCTGCTCAGGACTCATAGCAGATGTTGGTGCCTGTGCTTTTGTTTGAACCTGTGGTTGCGGTGCGTCCTCTTTTTGCTCAGACAGTTGCTCTATTTTGGCGTCTGGATGGGGTTGACTGGCTTCGGCTTGAGATGCTACAGGCGCTACGGCAGGTCCAGCAGCTTGCGTAGCGGCAGGTCCAGCAGCGGGTGTGGCGGCAGGTCCAGCAGCGGGTGCTGCAGCAGGTGCAGCAGCGGGTGCAGCGGCAGGTCCAGCAGCGGGTGTGGCGGCAGGTCCAGCAGCGGGTTTTCCTGCATCTGAAGTAGGAGCCGTTCCCTGTTGGGCAGACTGTTGGCTTGCTTGCTGTTGCTGTCCTTCCTTCTGCT
>DGHX01000165.1:50834-50959 GCA_002392835.1 Prevotella sp. UBA3837
GTCCTTCCTTCTGCTGTTGGCCTGCCTGCTGCTGTTGCTGTCCTTCCTTCTGCTGTTGCTGACCTTCCTTCTGTGGTTGCTGACCTTCCTTCTGCGGTTGCTGACCTTCCTTCTGCGGTTGCTGA
>DGHX01000193.1:0-2609 GCA_002392835.1 Prevotella sp. UBA3837
CTAAACTAGACTTAACTAAAGCAATTCAGACTTTCACAAGCCCTCATTTGCGAGTGCAAAGATAAGAAAAGTTTTTGATATGACAAAGTCTTTTGGCGATAAATTCTTTAAAACTTGAATAAATTTTAAATTTTTGACATTTGCGACAGTAAATAGTGGTCGAGAATGGTAATGGCTGCCATAGCTTCTACCACGACGACGGCTCGCGGCACCACGCAGGGGTCGTGTCGTCCGTGGGCGGTGAAGGTGGTGGGCATGCCCTCGGTGTTGACGGTTTCTTGCTCCCGCAGCAGGGTGGCCACGGGCTTGAAGGCCACGCGGAAGTAGATGTCCTGTCCGTTGCTGATGCCTCCCTGTATGCCTCCGCTGTGGTTCGTGCGCGTCGTCAGCAGCTGTCGTCCGTTGGCGCCCGTCGGTCTCTCGCCGCTGGTGGTGAACACGTCGTTCTGCTCGGAGCCGCGCTGCGACACGCCGCCGAACCCCTCGCCATATTCGAAGCCCTTGGCGGCGTTGATGCTCATCATGGCCTGGGCCAATGCGGCACTCAGCTTGTCAAACTCCGGCTCGCCCACGCCTGTGGGACAGCCTCGCACCACGCAGCTGACCACACCGCCAATGGTGTCGCCGTCGGCCTTCACCTCGCGTATCAGCTGCTCCATCTGGGCGGCCTTCTGCGGGTCGGGGCAGCGCACGGCATTGCTCTCCGTCAGCGTCAGGTCGTAGTCCTGGTAGCCGCCCTCCAGCGCTATGGAGCCCACCTGCGAGGTGTAGGCCTCGATGGTGATGCCCAGGGAGCGCAGGGCCAGTTTGGCCAGCGCTCCGGCCACCACGCGGCTCAGCGTGATGCGGGCCGACGAGCGGCCGCCGCCACGGTGGTCGCGCGTACCATATTTATAATAGTAAGTATAGTCGGCGTGCGAAGGGCGGAACAACTGGCGCAGCTCGTCATAGTCCTGCGAGTGCTGGTTTTCGTTGCGCACCAGGAAGCCGATGGGGCAGCCGGTCGACACGCCTTCAAAGACACCGCTGAGCAGCTCCACCGTGTCGGGCTCCCGGCGCTGAGTGGTGAGGGCACTTTGGCCGGGGCGCCGACGGTTCAGCTCGCTCTGTATGAACGACAGGTCGATGTCGATGCCGGCCGGCATGCCGTCTACCACGCCGCCCACGCCGGGGCCGTGGCTCTCGCCGAAGGTGGTCAGCGTGAATACATTGCCAAATGTGTTGCGCATAGTCTCTTTCTTTATAATTTAGTAATTAGTAATTAGTAATTAGTAATGAGTAATTATGATTAGTTCATACGCTTGAAACGCAGTATTGATTCGCGAAATGGCGTGCTCAATGATGCAATGGCGTGCAAAGTAATCATAATTACTCATTACTCATTACTAAATACTAATTAATGACAGCCACCTCCGCAGCCTTCGCAGTCGTCGCATCCGCCGCACTCGTGGCTCAGGTGGTTCAGCATGCGCTGTATCTCCTCGTTGGTGGCGTCGCGGTTCTCTAAGACCAGGCCCACGAACTGCAGCGTCTGTCCGGCCAGCGGGTGGTTGGTGTCTATGGTCACGCCGTCGTCCTCCACCTTTTCCACGCGGGCCATGAAGCGGCGCTCGTCCTCATCCATCAGGGTGATGACGGCACCCGGGTAGATGTTGGCATCGTCGAAACGACCGTCGACGCTGAACACCTCGCGCTTCATCTTGTGCACACCCTCAGGGTCGTAGTCGCCAAAGGCGTCGGCAGGCTGCAGGGTGAAATCGAACTTCGCCCCCGGCTCCAGTGCCAGCAGCCGCTGCTCAAAGCCGTCGAGCGAGAAGCCGAAACCGCTGATGAAGGTGAACGGACGGCCCTGCTGGGTCTGCTCCTCCAGGTGTTTGCTGCCGTCGGCATCGACGGAGTAGAGCTGGTAGCTCACTGAAATGTACTTGTTCTGCTTGTTGTCCATTGTGTCGTTATTTCGTTGAATGTTTATATGCTTAAAAATCAGCTGCAAAGTTACTACTTTTATTTCATTTCTCCTACAGTTTAAGCCAAAAACGTGAAAAAAACAAGAAAACCGCAATTCTTTGACGTTAGTCAACAAAAGGGCTGTTTGCGCACACAAAACCACAGAAAGCCTTGGTCAGGTGAAAAAACTGCCGTACCTTTGCACCGTCGAAAGGAACAAAAAGCCTGACGACACAGGATAACACATTATTAATAAGTAGGGCGAGAAACGGGAGCCAGACAGGATAACACAACAAAAGCAAAAGGCCCCGGCCCGAGTAAAGAAAGAAAGGAACAAAGAAATGAAAAAGATTGTTTTAATGCTTACAGCCATGCTGACCCTGACGGTTGCTAACGCTGAGAACGAGAACAAGAACGCCACCGAGGCCACCAGTGCCTATGACATGACGGTGAACATGCGCAAGCTGGGCGTGGCCCTGGGCCTGACGCTGGACCAGATGGAGGCCGTGCAGGACATTCACCATCAGTTCTGCAACGAGATGATGCTCGCAGCACAGGCTACTGGCGACGAGCGGCAGACGCTGGTGGAAAAGGCCGTGAAGAAGGACGTGCGCTACATGCACTACGTGCTCGACCAGAAGCAGTATCGCAAGTACCTGCTG
>DGHX01000193.1:2821-10192 GCA_002392835.1 Prevotella sp. UBA3837
GTGGTGCAGGCCGTCGGCGGTGCGCACCCAGCCGTAGCCGAAGCTGCCCATGTCGGTGTAGACGGCGCTGTGCATGCGCTGGGCCAGCAGCTGCGCAAACTCGTTCATCGTCAGCGACCGGCGGCTCTCCACGATGAGGGCCTCGCCACGGGCACTCTCCTTGCACAGCGCACGCCGCACACGCCGCTTCTCGTCGCGGAAGTGCACCGCCTGGCCGTTGCGCACCAGGCACATCTGCTGGAAGCCATACGGCGTGCTGAACTGCTGGCCCAGCGTAAAGGTGCGGCCGCTGAGCGACACCTTCGAGTGGCGGTTGTAGCGGTTGTGCATGCGCCCCCCGATGGTGTAGGCCCCTTCCACCGTGCCCTGCGGGCTGGTGAAGGCGGCGGCAATGCACAGCAGGGTCGTCGCGTCGTCGGGCTGAGGACGCTCGTCGGTCAGCAGAAGGTGCGCGTCCTGGGGCAGCCGGATGACGGTCAGCTCGTCTTCACGCTCCAGCGTGCACCACGACTGGGCCATTCCGCCCAATGCTGAAAACAGGAGTGACATGATGAGGATTGATGTTCTTTTCATGGCGCAAAGATACGAATAAACGAGAAAAATGCAAAGGAAAAGCCCTTTTTTTTCCTTTTTTTAATTTTCACTTGCTTTTGGCAGTATAAAACTGCTGACGGAGCTTTTTTTATGCCTACCTTTGCAGCACTTGATGCATCCCCATCGTAATGAATCCTATGACAACAACAAAAAAGGTGTCGTGGAATGGTGATGACTATAGCATCACTATCGTTAGGACCCCGGAGGTAAACTTGAAACGTGTTAATGGCCACGAGGGATGGCGGGTGGATGAAACTGTTCAGTTCGCCGGTCATCGGCAGTGGAAGTATTAACTGCTATGCGGTTTATACCGTGTGTGAACGCGTGATGCTGAGGCTGACCCGAGAGTACGGAAAGAGACAAAGCATGGTGACAGTGGAGATGTTCAATGGTGAGAGGGAACTGCTGGCCTGGGCAAACGACGTTCCGGTGGCGGCATACACTCTTGAAAGCGACATGATAGACCTGTTCTGCGACAGATTCAGAAATGTGACGATGATGATGGGATGAGAAGAACTGACGGAAACTGCATTTTTTTTCGGCTGAAAACGTAGGTAATTCGGTAAATATTCGTAATTTTGCACCGAAAAGACAGTCGGCAGGCTGTTTACGCATGTTTTTCCCCTGATTACGTAACTATGACGCACAACCGCGATTTCAACGACATCAACAGCATTGTCAACTTTTACGACTACGATAGCTTCAGAGAGGCCATCACCAACCTTGCCCTCAATGCTCCCCAAACCCTCAGCGACCTGCTGTTGGAGCTTCCCCGCACACCAGGCTACGTGAGCTGTGTGGAAAAGCCTTATAAACCACTTGACGACAAGCCCAAACTTGGTATCGGCGGCGGAGGAGGCTTCAGGCGGTTGAGCGACGAGGAGGCCATAGAACTTTTAGCTGTGCGCAGTGCCAAACAGCATCTCTGTGTGTCGAGTCAGATGGAAATCTGTAGTGGTGCACAGCCTTTGTACAGCGACCACGATCTGTCGCAAACCGTGCATAATCTCTTCAGCAATCATGCGGCTGAGGCCATCCTGTTCCTGCTCAGGCAGGTGGAGCCTGAGCAGCAGCGCGAGTTCTTTAAGGCCTTCCTCAGTCCAGAGGAGCTGGCAGGCTATGCACATGTCGACATCATTGTGCGTCGCATAGAGCACGACGGCATGATGAGCGGCAACCGCGGGCGATATCTCATCTACACCAGTAAGGACGGCAGCGAGGAGCAACTGCTGAAGTTCACCCATCAGGCGTCGTGTGTCTACTACCTGATGTTCCTCATCGACCGAAAGCAGAAAAAGGGCATCCTCGGACCTATTGACATAGTTGGCAATAGCATGGCCTTTTATGTGCTCTATCGGCAGGTCTACGACATTAGCGACGATGACCTTTTCCGGCGCATAGAGAATTTGAAACAGCGCAGGGATGAGCATGGCTATTACAGGGTTGGCCGGCTGAAGGAGACTATCTACGACATCCGCAAGCGTGTGCAAGAGCGCTTCGTCGACTACGACGAGAGTTTCCTGCCATACGTCATGACGGCCAACACCCACCTGGCGGTAAGTCCTGACAGGATACAATTCGTCGGTGAAGCCGGGCATCTGCTTGAGGAGAACAGATTCAATAATTACAACAGTTGGCGATAGCTTATCTCGACTTCCGCCTCTATGAGCATGAGGAGCTTACCGGCAGCATCATGAACGATTCGTCAAACAAAAGCAGTAACTGACCCTATGTCCGCACATGAGCATTGGCAATGGCAGGAGCCTGGCGGAGCATGGAAGGGTGCGGGCCTGTATCACCTGACGCTGACGGTTACCGACCGCCAGCCCGTGTTGGGCGCACTCGTCACACCTGACGGCGATGCGGCCTCGGCCAGGGTGGTGCGCACGGCCCTGGGCGATGCGCTCGTTGACTGCCTGATGAGCATTCCCCGCCATCATGCCGAGGTGCAGGTGCTGCACTTCTGCCTGATGTCCGACCACCTGCATGCGGTGCTGTATGTGCGCCGCACCATGCTCACGGGCATCAGGACGGTGGTGAGGGGCTTCTGGCAGGCGGCAAAGAAGCTGGGGCGGGCCTGCACGCAGGCGGGGGTTTCTCTTTCGCAGGCGGGGGCTCCTCTTTCGCAGGCGGGGGCTTCTCTTTCGCGTGCGCGTTCTTCTTTCGTTGTCCCGAATGACATTCGGGATGAACTCAAAGAAGAAAGCCGCAGGCTGCAGGAAGTGGCTGCCGCCCTGTGCGGGCAGATGGGCACGGAGCCCTATTACCGACTGGAGCCAGTGTTCAGGGAAATGCCCTTCATCCGCCCTATGGCCCGCTACAGCCAGCTGCCGAACACCATCCGCTACCTGGACATGAACCCGCAGCGGCTGGCCACGAAACGCCTGAAGCCGGGCTTCTTCCGTGTGCAGAAGGGGATAGCGGTCGGTGCCCGCAGCTACGACGGCGTGGGGAATGTGGCACTCCTGATGGAGGGCGTTTACGACACAGTGCATGTGCGGCATGTGCTGGTGGAGAAAGCCCTGCATGGCGATGACCAGGAGCTGCGCAACTACAAGAATGCCTGCGTGATAAAAGCCCGTCGGGCGGTGGTGCTGGTCTCGCCGTTCATCTCGCCTGATGAGAAGCAGGTGATGCAGGTGCTGCTGAAGGAGCAACGTCCTTTCATCCTCCTGACTGACAACGGCTTCCGCGACTACTACAAGCCTGCGGACGGGCTTTTCGATGCCTGTGCCGCCGGCCGTCTGCTCATTCTCAGCCCCTGGCCTTATGATGGTGGGAAGCGGCACATCTGCCGTGCCGACTGTGTGGCCCTTAACGCGATGGCTGACGAGATATGCCATTGCCTGAACGGCAGTGTCAAACCATAGGAAACAACAAACAGAAGATTACAAAGCACCATGAAACGACTGTTAGAGGTTTGTTGCGGCAGCCTGGCGAGTGTCTGGGCGGCTGCTGAAGGCGGGGCGGAGCGCATTGAGCTGTGCTCGGCACTGTCGCTCGACGGGCTGACACCGTCGGTGGGAGCGCTGCGCCTGGTGCGCGAGCGGTTCCCCGCACTGCGCATACACGTGCTCATACGGCCCCGTGAGGGCGACTTCGTCTATACGCCGCAGGAGCAGCAGGCCATGTTGCTCGACGTGGAGGCTGCACTGCCCTGGGCCGACGGCATCGTCAGTGGGGCGCTGACGCCGCAGGGCGATGTCGACATGGTGGCCACCGGCCTGCTGGTGAAGGCCTGCCAGGGGCTGCCGTTCACCTTTCACCGGGCCTTCGACCGCTGTCGCGAGCCGTTAGTGGCACTCGAGCAGCTCATCCATTTAGGCTGCCGGCGCATCCTTACCTCGGGACAGGCACCGACGGCCGCCGAGGGCATCGCCCTGCTGCGACGGCTGAACGACCTGTCCGGCGGGCGCATCATCGTCATGCCCGGGGGTGGGGTGAACGCCGTGAATGCCCGTCAGATACTGCAGCTGACGGGGTGCACTGAGATTCATGGTTCGTGCTCCATAGGCGGAACGACGCAGGCCGGCATCGTGCGCCAGGTCATACAATCATGTACTTATTAAGTGTCTAACTGTCCGATGACCTTCAGCAGCTGCTCGCCCAGGTTGATGGTGTAGCCCTGGTGGCAGTAGACCACGCGGTTGAACGAGTCGGCTATGATGAACAGCGGCAGCGACGCCGTGCCGAGGTGCAGCTCTTGCTGTGCCTCGCTGATTATGCGTGCGTCGATGTCGGTACCCCATGCCACGGTGGAGGGCAGCCCCTGGAACTCGCCGAAGTTGAAGCGGCGGGCGCTGGCGCCGTCGGGCAGCAGGAGCACCATCTTGCGGCCCCACTGCTCGAAGGCCTCGCGGCAGGCGGCAATGTCGCGCAGGGCGTGGCTCGTGGGCTCGTGGCTGGGTGCCACGATGGCCACCACGTAGTAGCCGCGCCCCGTCGTCGACAGCAGCGTCTTGTCGGCATCGGCAGCCAGGTCGTGGTACAGGTTCTCGGCGTTCAGCGATCCTATGACCTGCACGTCCTCGCGGCTCTCGCGCAGGGTGAAGGTCACGGTGGTGTCGGCGCTCAGGGTGAAGCGCTGCATGTGTGCCAGCACGCGGCCGCTGGCCATGCGTGTACCGGTGGTGAGCACGTATTCGCCCGCTTCCAGCGTTATGCCCTGTGCGAAGTGGCTTTGCCAGGTGGCCTCTTCGGGGTAGGTGAGCAGCTGCGTGCGCCCGTCCTTCAGGCGGCTCAGGGTGAAGTGTATGTAGTATTTCGGGTCGGGGCACTGTGCCGCCGGCAGGTAGTTCAGCCGCAGCCGTGCGGTGTCGGCCGTCGGCCTGTCGGTGGGCTGCTCGCCGAAGGTGGCTTCGTGCCATTGCCCTTCGCTGTAGTACTGCGTGCGTCCGTCCACCTCGTTCACGCGTGCCGGGAAGCCGAGGCTGCGTGCTGCGCTGACGAAGAAGATGGCTCGCCCCTGGCGGTCGGTGGTGCGGTGTCGCAGCGTGCTCAGCGGGCGCATGGGCAGGTGCTGCGGGTTGCGCCCCTCAGCTATGTGCAGGCTGTCGGCACACCATTGCTCCAGCTGCTGCGGCGTGCCTATGTGTTGCAGCTCGTGGCTCAGCACGGCCTTGTAGGGCGTCAGCCACTCGTTCTCCACGCGTGGGCATAGCACGTAGCGGTCGTAGAGCTGCTGGTCGGCGGTCTGCTGCTGTGCTGCCTGTCGAGCTGCCGCCTGCAGGTTGTCGCGCAGCACGCTCAGCTCCACGTCGCGCAGGTCTTTCGCCGTGAGCACGGCCAGCAGTCGGCGGGCCAGGGCGCTGTCGGCGGCTTCGCTCAGGAATTGCTGCAGGGTGGGGTAGTTGCCTCGCCACTGCTCCACGGGCATCGTCGCCTCGTAGGCTTGGCGCAGGCTGTCCTCTGCGGCCAGTCGGCGGTCGTTGGTGGCCCGCTGCCCGCTGCTCACTGCAGGCAGCGAGGCGCTGACTGGCGGCGGCACCATGTCGAGGTCCATGTCAGGGGGCAGCTCCTGGCCGGGGAAGAGCACGCTCACCTCCTTGTCCTTGTCGAAAGTCACTTTTTCTATGCTCGTCAGCCCGTCTTTCGACACCCACACCAGCATGTCGCCGTGCCCGGCACTCAGGCTGGCGCGCCCTTGTGCATCGGTGGTCTTCGTGGCCACGGTGTAGAACTCGGCATAGTTGTACAGCTTGAACTCTACCGTGGCGCCCTGCACCGGAGCTCCCTGTGCGTCGCGCACCACCACGTTGAGCAGCGCCGTCGGTGCATAGTGGTCTATGACGTTGATCTCGGTGTAGCATCCGGTGCGGCTCATCACCTCCTCCGGTCCGTCGTAGTTGCCTGCCACTTTCGTGTGCATGAGCATGCCGCGTGATGCGCTCTGGTTGAACCATCCCAGGTCGAGCACCGGTTCCGGCTCGCAGGCCCCCAGGAAGTGCCACTGCCCGTCGGCCCATGCCTCCACCCATGCGTGGTTGTCGTCGGTGTGTGCCCATCGTGGTGTGTACACCTGTCGGGCGGGTATGCACAGCGTGCGCAGTGCTGCCACCAGCAGCACCGACTCCTCGCCGCAGCGGCCGTAGGCGGTGCGCATGGTGGCCAGGGGACTGCTGGTGCGGGCGTCGCTGGGCCGGTAGGTGGCATGCTCGTGGCACCAGTGGTTCACCTCGAGTATGGCCTCGGCCATCGTCAGCCCGCTGACGCGCTCCTTCAGCTCGCCGTAGCATGTGGTGCGGAAGCTGTCGAGCGTCTCGTTGTTCACCCGTGGGGGCAGCACGAAGTGTCGGAACTCGCGCTCGGGCACGCTGCTGCCCCAGGGCAGCTCGCGGCGGGCCTGCAGGGCCTGCGCCACCTGTTGCTCATAGTACTGGCGCGGGTAGTCGGTGCTGTCGGGCAGCGCCATGTGCTGGTACAGGAAGTCCACGTAGTCGCTCTCGCTGTCCCGGCCGGGCTGGCAGGCCACCGTCAGCAGGAACAGGGGCAGCAGTGTGATGATGTTTTTCATACTCATGGTTGTCGTATATTTGTGTGCAAAGGTACAAAGAAAAACGCAAACGGCAAAATGTAGGCCGCATAATATATTTAATGATTACATGCGCGCGTGTGCGCGCGTAATTGTTTACGCGAAAATAGTTGCACTACTTGCACCAAATTTTGCGGAATGGTTTGGCCCTCAGCTGGTTGTGGCTGTGCGTGACCGTTTGGCTAACGAATGTTAACGGGAAGTGGCCGCGGGGTGGAAATGCATATTTATACATTTTCATTAGTGGCCCACTTTTTTTTCTGGGAGGGCCACTTTTGAAAAAAAAACGATATGGGATTTTTTCATTAGTGGCCCGCTTTTTTGGAAGCGGAGGCTGCGGGGTGTAAAATGTATATATATTCGGTTTTTGATGCATAAATATACGGTTTCGGTATGCAGGCAGGCTGTTCCTCGGTGGACCGACGCTGACGCGCCGGGCACTGCGGCCGAGGTGGAAGGGGTGGCGAGGAAATTGCAACGAGTGTTAACGCAGGTGCAAGTAGTGCAAGATAGATCTCAACAAAGGTTAACGGAAACGCCGGCGGTGCAAGATAAATCTCAACAAAGGTTAACGCAGGTGCAAGTAGTGCAACATTTTTCGAGGTTATTGCGGGACCGACGCTGACGCGCCGGGGCACTGGGGCGGGTAACTACTCAGTCCTTCTTACGCGCGCGAATGGTTTTAACGTCTCGGGACTGCGTAGCTGTTCAAGTCATGCACCACCTGGCTACGGACTTCGAGCGAC
>DGHX01000193.1:10394-11541 GCA_002392835.1 Prevotella sp. UBA3837
AGGCCAGGGCCTGAACAGTTACTGCATGACTGAGTAGTTGCTGGGACGGTGTCAGACTGTTAAATAATCGTAAAAGTGGGCTTCGGGTGGTCATCGCTGACTTGTAAATGCAAAAAAAGCAGTACCTTTGCAGTCCGATTATTGGGGGAGAGTCTTAGAATCCCCTGGGGCGTCGTGTAAATAGCGCCTGTCTTTGGCCGGACAGCGTGGTTTGTGAATCGGCGTTCACACATTAAAACTTTATAAAGTAAAAACTGTTTTTTAGTAATTAAACGAAGAAATGAACACTTTAAGCTACAAGACCGTCTCCGTTAACAAGGAGACAGCCAAGAAGGAGTGGGTCGTCATCGACGCTACCGACCAGGTGGTGGGACGCCTCGCCTCAAAGGTCGCCAAACTCATCCGTGGCAAGTATAAGCCCAGCTTCACTCCGCACGTCGACTGCGGCGACAACGTCATCATCATCAACGCTGCCAAGGTGAAGTTCACCGGCAAGAAGGAGACCGACAAGGTCTACACCCGTTACACAGGCTATCCCGGTGGCCAGCGCTTCAACACTCCCGCCGAGCTTCGCAAGAAGCCCTTCGGCGTAGAGCGCATCCTGAAGCACGCCGTCAAGGGCATGCTGCCCAAAGGCCCCCTCGGCCGCAGCCTGCTGAACAACCTGTACATCTATGAAGGTACGGAGCACAAGCACGAGGCTCAGAAGCCCAAGGCTATCGATATCAACCAGTACAAGTAAGATTAACGATTAAAGATTAAGAAGAGAAGATTATGGAAGTAATCAATGCATTAGGTCGTCGTAAGAGCTCTGTGGCTCGCGTTTATCTGTCGGAAGGTACTGGCAAGATTACGATCAACAAGAAGGACTTAACCGAGTATTTCCCCTCAGCCATCCTGCAGTATGTGGTGAAGCAGCCGCTGAACCTGCTGGAGTGCGCCGAGAAGTACGACATCAAGGCCAACCTCGACGGTGGCGGTTTCACCGGCCAGAGCCAGGCTCTGCGCATGGCCATCGCCCGCGCACTGGTGAAGCTGAATGCCGAGGACAAGAAGACCCTGAAGAGTCAGGGATTCCTCACCCGCGACAGCCGCGAGGTGGAGCGCAAGAAGCCCGGTCAGCCCAAGGCACGTCGTCGCTTCCAGT
>DGHX01000026.1:0-1272 GCA_002392835.1 Prevotella sp. UBA3837
CGAACATCTCGACGAAGTCGGAGCCCGACATCGAGAAGAAAGGCACGCCGGCCTCGCCGGCCACGGCCTTCGCCAGCAGCGTCTTACCCGTGCCCGGAGGTCCCACGAGCAGTGCGCCCTTAGGAATCTTACCGCCCAGGTCGGTATATTTCTGCGGGTTCTTCAGGAAGTCTACAATCTCCTGTATCTCCTGTTTGGCACCGGCCTGTCCGGCCACGTCCTTGAAGGTGATGCCCAGGTCGCCGCCCTTCTCGTACATCTTCGCCTTCGACTTACCTACGCTGAAGATGCCACCTCCTCCGGCCATGCCTCCTCCGCCCATGCGGCGTATGAAGAACATCCAGATGGCCACGAAGAAGAAGATGGGCAGCAGCATGCTGACGAGACTGCTCAGTATGCCTGCGCCTTCCTCGCGCTCGTAGCTCAGCGGTCCGGTGAAGATGCTGTCGCGGCGGGCCTGCTCCAGGAAGGTCTCCACCTTGTCGATGCTGCCTATCTCTACTGACAGGTAGGGCTCGCTGCCCACTTCGTCGGGGGTGCGGTTGAACACCTCGCGAATGTGCTCGGGCTTCACATACATCTTCAGCGTCTTCACGTCCTTGTTGATGACTATCTTCTGGGCGTAGCCGCTGTCCACACGGGCCTTGAACTCATCGTAACTGGCTTCCTTCTGCGAGGAGCGCGGTTGCTGCACGCCATTGGTCTGGCCCGAGAAATAGAAAAAGGCCAGGGCGGCAATGGCGATAAGATAGATCCAGTTCATGTTGAACCGGGGCATCTTCGGTTGGTTGTTTGCTGGTTGACTCACCTTGTTTATTTACGATTTAGCGATTTTCGATTTACTATTTATTAGCGATTTCCCGATGGAGCGTTAGTCCAGGTCGGGGATGCTGGTCAGCGGAGCGTCGGCCCAGAGGTGCTCCAGGTCGTAGTATTCGCGCATCTCGGGAATGAAGACGTGCACCATCACGTCGCCATAGTCCATGGCCACCCACAGTGCTCGCTCCAGCCCCACCACGCGTGCCGGGCGCTCGCCCAGCTCCTGACGGGCTGTGTCGCCTATGCTCTCGGCGATGGCCTCCACCTGTGTGGGCGAGCCGCCCTGGCACACCACAAACTGTCGGCAGATGGCTCCGTCGATGGCGCTCAGGTCGGCTACCACTATGTTGCTGCCTTTCTTCTCTTGAATACCCTTGATGATGGTCTCTGTTAATCGGTTCGTTTCTTCCATTAAATATAATAATAATGTGTTTCAAGTTTCGCATTCGCTCA
>DGHX01000026.1:1471-4686 GCA_002392835.1 Prevotella sp. UBA3837
CCCCAACTTGCGAAAGTTGAGTAATGTGTTTGAGAACGCAAAGGTAAGGCTTTTTATCCGAACAACGTGCATAATCATGGAATTTTGACGTTTTTTTAGAAAAAAGCGAAAAAAGTTGCGAAAAAATTTGGTGGAATGAAAAAAACTCCGTACCTTTGCACCCGCAATTCGGAAATGACATCCGATGAGCAACCAAGGCATTGGGGTATGGTGTAATGGTAACACTGCAGATTCTGGTCCTGCCTTTCCTGGTTCGAGTCCGGGTACCCCAACAAGACAAGACGCTAAGATGTTGGAAATTCCACACCTTAGCGTTTTTCTTTTTGTCTCGCGGACGGGATGGCCTGGCTGACTGAATGGGCGTTGCTGTTTTCGTTGGCTGCGGTGCCGGGACGGGCACTCGCTTTATTCGAGCATGATGGCTGTGAAGATGCGCCCTGAGCGGATGCCGAGGCGGCGGGCTGAGAAGAAGGTGTCGGGGTGCTGATAGGTGCAGGCAGGGCTGGCGCCTATGTTTTCAGAGGGCAGTCCCGCCTGCAACAGCTGCTGGCGGTTGCACAGGGGCAGGTCGATGTGCCACTTCGCGGGCTGCGTGGGGTCGGCCGACGGGTATCGGCGGCTCAGGGCGTGCATGTCGAACCCCTCGTGGCAGAAGGCGTCGTAGACCTCGTCGCCCACCTCGAAGCTCGCCAGGCTGATGCCGGGGCCCACCTGCGCCCTTAGCCCTGCGGGACGGCTGCCGTAGGTCTGGCGCATGGCTTCTACGGCATGCTGGGCGATGCGGCCCAGGGTGCCTCGCCAGCCGGCGTGGACGGCACAGGCGGCATGGTGCTCCTCGTCGTAGAGCAGCAGGGGAATGCAGTCGGCCGTGCTTACGCCGATGCACACGCCGCTCACGTCGGTCGTCAGTGCGTCGTAGCCCTCGAGTGGGGTAGGGCACGACAGGTAGCGGCTGCTGATGTGGGCCACGCGCGTCTGGTGCGTCTGGTGGGGCATCAGCAGGTGGCCGTCGCCGATGCCCAGCAGGTGGCAGAGGGCGGCGCGGTTCCTGCTGACGGCAGCCTCGCTGTCGCCGCAATAGCGGTTGATGTTGAACTCGCCCCACGCCCCTTGGCTGTAGCCGCCGCGGCGCGTAGTGCTGAAGGCCCTCACGCGGGGCCCCATGTCGTAGTAGTGCAGCTGCGGCACGGTGGCCGCTCCTCTCTCAATGTCCTGTTCCATAGGTTGCCTGATGCAATGAGGGTGCAAAATTACACAAATTCCGGAAGAACGGCAACCTTTCCCCGCCTTTTTTTTCTTAGACAAAGCAGAAAAAACGAAAGATTGGAAAATAAAGCATTAAAAAAACATAAAAAAGTTTGGCTGAATGCGAAAAAAGTTGTACCTTTGCACCCGCAAAGTGTGTATTGCGCTGGCTCTGATGCTATCAATGCACTGAAAAAGAGCAGCTTAACCTTCAAATACGAAGAAGTGGGCGCCCCCTTTTTAAGTGCGTTTGTGTGTGAAGAGAAGTGGGATGGCACTTAAAAAGGAACAAAACATATACAACTTTATTACAAAAATTTTAAAACTGAAATGCCAGGATTATTAGGAAAGAAAATCGGAATGACTTCCGTTTTCAGTGACGGCAAGAACGTGCCGTGCACAGTGATCGAAGCTGGTCCTTGCGTTGTGACACAGGTCAAGACAGTCGAGAAGGATGGCTACAAGGCCGTCCAGCTGGGTTTTGGCGAGGCTAAGGAGAAGAACACCACAAAACCCATGATGGGCGTGTTCAAGAAGGCCGGCACAACGCCGAAGGCCCACTTGGCCGAGTTCAAGTTTGACGAGGACTACAACCTGGGTGACACCATCACCGTAGAGCTTTTCGCTGATGCAGAGCTCGTAGACGTTGTAGGCACGTCGAAAGGCAAGGGATTCCAGGGTGTTGTGAAGCGCCATGGTTTCGGAGGCGTGGGACAGAGCACACACGGTCAGGACGACCGTCTGCGCAAGCCGGGTTCTATCGGCGCCTGCTCGTACCCCGCTAAAGTGTTCAAGGGCATGCGCATGGGCGGCCAGATGGGCGGCGACCGCGTGACTACACAGAACCTGAAGGTGTTAAAGGTGATACCCGAGAAGAACCTGCTCATCATCAAGGGCAGCGTGGCCGGGTGCAATGGTTCAACCCTCTTAATCAAGAAGTAAGACTATGGAAGTTAATGTATTGAACATCAAAGGTCAGGAGACCGGAAAAAAGGTGAGCCTGAACGAGGCAGTCTTCGGGATTGAACCTAATGACCACGTCATCTATCTCGACGTGAAGCAGTATATGGCTAACCAGCGTCAGGGCAATGCCAAGTCGAAGGAGCGCAGCGAGATCAGCGGCTCTACCCGCAAGCTCGGACGCCAGAAGGGCGGCGGCGGCGCACGTCATGGCGACATCAACTCGCCCCTGCTGCGCGGCGGTGGCCGTGTGTTCGGACCCAAGCCCCGCGACTACTCCTTCAAGCTGAACAAGAAGGTGAAGGATCTGGCTCGCCGTTCGGCCCTGACATACAAGGCTCAGGAGAATGCAATATTAGTGGTGGAGGACTTCACTTTTGAGGCTCCCAAGACGAAAGAATTCGTAAATATTGCTAAAAATCTTAAAGTTGACGGCAAGAAACTGCTCTTCCTTTTGCCAAGTGCAAATAAAAACGTATATTTGTCGGCTCGTAACCTGCAGCGCGCTGAGGTGATCGAGGCTGCAAAGGTGAACACCTACAAAGTCTTGGACGCTGACGTGCTCGTCATCACCGAGAAGTCGCTGGAGACCATCGACGGTATTCTGGGCTAAGCTAACACGTAAGTAAATAGAAAATAGGTAAATCGTAAATAGACATGGCATTTATCATTAAACCCCTGGTCACTGAGAAGATGACCAATATAACGGAGAAGCGCCCCAGCGTGTATGGTTTCATCGTCAGCCCGGATGCCAACAAGGTTGAAATCCAGAAAGAGGTGGAAGCAACCTACAACGTCACGGTGGAGAGTGTGAACACTATGCGCTACGAAGGCAAGCGCAGCCAGCGCTATACGAAGGCCGGTCTCGTGAAGGGACACAAGAGCGCCTACAAGAAGGCTGTCGTAACCCTGAAGGAGGGCGAGGAAATTGATATTTACAGCAATATTGAACAATAAAAGTAATGGCAGTACGTAAATTAAAACCCGTAACACCGGGTCAAAGACACAAG
>DGHX01000026.1:4753-4921 GCA_002392835.1 Prevotella sp. UBA3837
TTATTGGCACGTTCGAGGATATTACTGCATCCGTGCCAGAGAAGTCTCTCGTTTACGGTAAGCGCTCTACCGGCGGACGAAACAACACCGGTAAGATGACCGTGCGCTACATGGGCGGCGGCCACAAGAGGAAGTATCGTCTCATCGACTTCAAGCGAGAGAAAGATG
>DGHX01000024.1:0-2238 GCA_002392835.1 Prevotella sp. UBA3837
CCTTGTCCGCCGAAAGGGACTCCGTAGGCACTCCCCTCCCTTGTAGGGGAGGGGAGCGGCTGCCGCCTTGTCCGCCGCAAGGAACTCCGTAGGCACTCCCCTCCCTTCAAGGGGAGGGGTTGGGGGTGGGGTCAGTAACTTATACAAAAGCGCACCCCACACAAAATCTTGCATTACCCTCAATTTCCGCATAACTATCTGATAATGAGTTTAGGTGTAGGGAGTGTAGCGTAAAGAGTTTTTCAGGTGTAGGGAGTGCAGCGTATTTATCCTCGCGCGCGCGTAAGGGATGTCACACTGGAAGTCTCACCATACGAAGCTGTTCTCCGACGCTAATACCACAATCATTGCCCAAACAAGTAGTCTTGCTGAAAATGCGGCCCGCTTTTTTTCACGAGCGGCCCACTTTTTTTCATGAGCGGCCCACTTTTTCATGAATACGAAACAGCCCCACGCCATGATCATTGGCGCGGGGCTGAGCAGAGTTTTTACGAGCGGTGCTCGCAGAGCGATTACTTACCCTGCTCAAGGGCAAGTGTGCGTGTGGGCTGGTCGCAGACCTCGGTGGGTCCCCAGTACTGTATGGGGCCGGGGTAGACATAGGCCGTCTCGCGAGCCCAGCGGTCGCGCTGTGCAGCGAAGGTCTGGAAGGGCTTGCCGTCGAGTTCGACGAGTGCCTTGCGTATGACGGGCTTCATCTCGCCGTTGCGCTTCTCCATGTTCATCATCATGGTGATGGGCACGCCACCAGCCTTCCACTCGGCGGCGGGGGCGGTGGTGTTCTTCACGATGGCCATGTAGCCAGTCTTGCCGGCAGCAATGAGCTGAGCGGCGCTGTTGCCCAGGGCGTAGCAGTAGTCGGCGTCGAAGTTGGAGGGGGCAGCGCAGCGGCCCTCGTAGCCAAAGAAGTGGTGCTGTGTGGCGAACTTGCCCTTGAACGTACCCTCCTTCTTCATCTTCTCCAGCTTTTGTGCCACCATGGTGCTGAGCAGTTTCTCGGTCTCGATGAGGCTCACCTGCACGTTGCCGTGAGGATCGCGGTCGAGGGCCAGCTGGCGGGCCACTCCCACGGGGAGCGAGTTGAAGACGGCCAGGTTCTCGTCGGTGAGGTGGCTCTTGGCGAAGTCCACCTGCTCGTCGCGGCTGATGTCCTTGGCCTCAGGCATGGCGAGCACGTCGTTGAGCTGAGCGATGAGCTTCTTGATGGCGGGAATGAACTCGATGACGCCCTCGGGGATGATGACGGTGCCGAAGTTGTTGCCGTCAGCAGCGCGAGTGGCCACAGCCTGGGCAATGTAGTCAACGATGTCGTTGAGCGACATGCCCTTCTGCTCTATCTCCTCGCTGATGAGGCAGATGTTGGGCTGCGTCTGCAGGGCGCACTCCAGTGCGATGTGGCTGGCCGAGCGTCCCATGACCTTGATGAAGTGCCAGTACTTGCGGGCGGAGTTGCAGTCGCGCTCGATGTTGCCGATGAGCTCGCTGTAGGTCTTGCAGGCAGTGTCGAAGCCGAAGGAGGTCTCAATCTGCGAGTTCTTCAGGTCGCCGTCGATGGTCTTGGGGCAGCCAATGACCTGCACGCCATAGTTCTTGGCAGCATAGTATTCAGCCAGCACACAGGCGTTGGTGTTCGAGTCGTCGCCACCGATGATGACGATGGCCTTGATGTTCAGCTCGCGGATGATCTCGAGTCCCTTCTCGAACTGCTCCACCTTCTCGAGCTTGGTGCGTCCCGAGCCGATCATGTCGAAGCCGCCGGTGTTACGATAGTCATCGATGATGTCCTTCGTCAGCTCCATATAGTTGTGGTCGACGAGTCCGCCGGGGCCGAGGATGAAGCCATAGAGGCGGTTCTGGGGGTTGAGGCGCTTCACGGCGTCGAAGAGTCCGGTGATGACGTTGTGTCCACCAGGAGCCTGTCCACCGCTGAGGATGATGCCTACGTTCATGGGCTCATGAGCGGTAGCCTCGCCGGGCACGAACTCTACGAGGGGCATGCCGTAGGTATTGGGGAAGAGCTGCTTAATCTCCTCCTGGTTGTCAACACTCTCGGTGGGTGCGCCCTCAACGGCCTTCACGGCTCCCTGGAGTCCCAGGGGCAGCTTCGGCTGGTAGGCGGCACGGGCAATCTGCAATGCACTTTTTTCCATGATAGTTTTGTTATGTTTTTTTGGTGAATAGTTTCTGTTACGACAGGAATCCGAGCAGGGCACCTGCTGCCACGGCAGAGCCGATGAC
>DGHX01000024.1:2330-7906 GCA_002392835.1 Prevotella sp. UBA3837
GGAAGTTGTGGCGGTCGTACTCCAGGCCCATGTTGTGGCTGATGCGTGCGGCCATGGGCACAGCGCTCACGCCGGCGTTACCAATGAGCGGGTTGATCTTCTTGTCCTTCGGCAAGAAAAGGTTCATCAGTTTCACGAAAAGTACGCCGCTGGCCGATGCGATGGCAAAGGCAAAGGCTCCGATGGCGAAGATGAACACGGTGTTCAGCGTAAGGAACTCGCTGGCCTGCGTGCTGCAGCCCACGGTCAGTCCGAGCAGCACGACGACGATGTCGTTCAGTGCCGAGCCGGCCGTCTTGGCCAGGCGTGTGGTCTTGCCGCTCTCCTTGAGCAGGTTGCCGAAGAAAAGCATGCCCAGCAGCGGCAGTGCCGAGGGGACGATGAAGGTGGTGATGAGCAGTCCGATGATGGGGAAGAGGATGCGCTCGGTCTGCGACACGGTGCGTGCAGGCTTCATCTTGATGATGCGCTCTTTCTTGGTGGTGAGCAGGCGCATGATGGGCGGCTGGATGAGCGGCACGAGGGCCATGTAGCTGTATGCACAGACGGCGATGGCACCCATGAGGTTGGGCGAGAGCTTCGAGCTGAGGAAGATGGCCGTGGGACCGTCAGCACCGCCGATGATGGCAATGCCGGCAGCCTGGTTGGGCTCGAAGCCTAAAGCCAAAGCAATCATGTAGGCACCGAAGATGCCGAACTGCGCAGCGGCACCGACAAGCATCAGCTTGGGGTTGGCCAGCAGGGCCGAGAAGTCGGTCATGGCACCAATGCCGAGGAAGATGAGCGGCGGATACCAGCCCTGGCGCACACCCTGATAGAAGATATTAAGCACTGAATTGTCCTCATAGAGGCCAATCTCCAGTCCTGCATCGCCGCGGAACGGAATGTTGCCCAGGATGATGCCCAGGCCGATGGGTACGAGCAGCAGCGGCTCGAAGTCTTTCTTGATGGCAAGATAGATGAAGAGCGCGCCTACGGCTATCATGATGAGGTTCCCCGCAGTGGCGTTGGCAAAGCCAGTGTAGGTGAGGAACTCATTGAAGTTTTGCGTGATAAATTCCCACATAATCTGTTCTGAGATTTTGAGGTTTAAAGTTTATGCGATGGTGAGCAGCACAGCACCTTCCATCACAGTTTCGCCCTGCTTGACGGTAATGGAGGTGACCTGTCCGGCGTACTCTGACTCGATGTTGTTTTGCATCTTCATGGCCTCGAGCACCAATACGGTGTCGCCCACGTTGACCTGCTGTCCTACCTGCACCTTGATATCGGTGACGGTGCCGGGCAGCGGAGCCTTCACAGCGTTGCCGGCACCAGCGGGTGCGGCGGGTGCGGCGGCAGCGGCAGGAGCAGGAGCAGAAGCCACAGGAGCTGCTGCTGCAACAACGGGGGCCTGCACCTTGGCGGCGGCCATGGTGGGGTGCTTGGCGGCGTTGATGGGTTTCTGCATCTCCACCTCGAAGGGGATGCCATTCACGTTGACCTTGGCAATGTTGCCTTCTACTTCAGCAATCTCGACTTCGTAGTCGACGCCTTTCACTTTATATTGATACTTGTTCATGGGGTATTTCCTTTCTTTATTGTTCGTTATGACGGTATGTCGTTATATCGTTGCTTGTTTTTGACAATGACTAATGCAGTTCCGGTGTGGTGGGAATGCGTGGGGCATTGTGGTCGGTAGGCAGGATGGGGTCGTGCCAGTGTGTCATCTGCGAGTACTCGTCGTCCCAGTCGGTATCTTTCGACTTAATGGTGATGACGCCGCTCTCCACGTCGTGCACGTCGTCCTGATACTGGCTTAGGGCCATGCCGATGACAGCCATGTAGACCTCCATGTCGATGCCCTTCTTGTCGAAGCCTTCCTGAAGCACATTGCCCGTCTTGTGAGCCAGCTCCTTGGTGGCCTCAACGGTCTTGGTGATGGGCTTGATGGGCTGTGCGTTGGCCACCTTCTTGGCGGTGTCGAGATGGCGCATGAGCATGCCGAAGAGGGTGAAGAAGAGCCAGAGCAGAGCAAGGCAGAGGAAGACGACGCCCATAGCCATGATGGCCATGGCAAAGCCATGCGGGTCTTGCTCCTTAAACTTGTCCACGCCCGTCTTCTTTTTGGTCAGGCTGCCAGCGCTGTTCTCAAGGCCTGGCGTCACTTGAGCAGCAGGCACGACGGCCCACTGGCCGCCCTCCTGGCGGGCGTATGAGCAGTTGGCGGGAAGGGCAGGCACGGTGACGGAGTCGATGAGCTCAACGCCGTTGCCGTTGTAGAGTGCTACCCAAACGGATGCCGAGTCGGCAACGGGCACGGTCAGGTGCAGCTTGCCCTGAGCAGGATTGCTGTTGGCAAAGAGTACGAGATGCTGGCGGGCACCCATGCTGGTGCGCTCGTCGCCACTGGGAATGATGCTCATCATGCCGATGCGCTCAGGGGCACTGAGGCTCTTGTCGAGCACCTTGCGGTTGGTAGTGATGAACATGCCACGTACGTTGTACGTGGTAAACGATGTGTTCTCCAGCTCAAGCCACGCATGGCGCTGCGAGAACTCATCGACGACGCTCGTGGTGTTGCCGGTGAGCACCTCGCTGATGACGATGTTCTTGGCCCCCTGGCCCATCGCCGTCTGCGAGCCCGCTATCAGCAACGCTCCGAGCAGTAGTTTTAAATGGTTCATATTGGTACGTGTATTATTTATATTAATTTGCTGTCAGAATACCGTCACTGGCAGAAGAAGAGCACGATGAGCTGTGCCGTCAGTATGCGCAGGAACATGGATAGCGGATAAACGGTGGAATAGCCCACGGCAGGAGCCTCCTTCGAGCAGATGCTGTTAGAATAAGCCAGTGCGGGAGGATCGGTATAGGTGCCCGAGATCATGCCGGCAATGGTGAAGTAGTTGAACTTGAAGCGCATGCGAGCAATGGGGCCTACGATGAGGATGGGTATGACCGTTATGAGGAAGCCGGTGAGCACGTAGAGCAGGCCGTCGCCCTGCATCACCGTCTCGAAGAAGCCCGCGCCGGCCTTGATGCCCACCGAGGCAAGGAAGAGCACCAGGCCTATCTCGCGCAGCATCATGTTGGCCGAGGTGGTGGTATAGGTGACGAGCTTCACCTTGTAGCCATAGCGGCCGATGAGGATGGCAATGATGAGCGGGCCGCCGGCGATGCCCAGCTTCATGAGCGGCATGCCGGGAATGAAGGGCAGCGAGCCGAAGATGATGCCCACGAAGATGCCCACGAAGATGGTGGCAATGTTGGGCGCGTCAAGGCGCTTGATGCTGTTGCCCATCTTGCTGGCCACACGCTCAACGGCGTCCTCGGGACCCACGACCATGATGCGGTCGCCCACCTGCAGCGGCAGCGAGGGCGAGGCAAAGATGTCCATGCCATGACGGGTAACGCGCGTGACGTTGACACCGTAGACGCTGGAGAAGTGCATTTGTCCGAACGACTTGCCGTTGATGCTGGGGTTGGTGACGAGTATGCGCTTCGACACCAGGGGCTGGTCCTGCTGTGCCCAGTCCACCTCGATGACAGGGCCTATGAAGGCCACGATGGCCTCGTAGTCGGCCTCGGAGCTGACGATGTAGAGCTGGTCGCCCAGGTGGAAGACGGTGTTGCGGTTGGGTATGCTGACGTGTCCATCGTGCAGGATGCGCGAGCAGACGAAGTCGCGGTTCAGGAAGTCGTGCACCTGCAGCAGGGTCTTCCCCTCCAGGTACTTGTTGGTCACCTCCAGGTGCATGTGGTGGGGCTTCTGCGTGGCTTTCGCTCCCTCCTGGGCCGTCAGGGCTTCCTCCTCTTTGTCAAGCTTCACCTTGCAGATGTAGCGAATGAGGATGATGGCACCGATGATGCCCAGCACGCCCAGCGGATAGGCACAGGCGTAGGCCGACGCTATCTGCGGGGCCTGGTCGCCATACACCGAGCCGAGTGCCTCGTTGGCGGCACCCAGACCGGGGGTGTTGGTAACGGCACCATAGAGTGTACCCACCATCATGGGCAGCGCCGTACTGTCACTGGTGTTGAAGAAAATGAAATAGCAGGCGAACATCACCAGTATGTTCAGCAGGATAGCCGTGGCGGCAAGGCCATTGAGCTTGATGCCTACCGTTCCGAAGCTCTCGAAGAAGCCGGGACCTACCTGCAGGCCTATCATAAAGACGAAGAGGATGAGTCCGAAGTCCTGTATGAAAGTCAGTATGTCGGTAGGTGCTGTGAAGCCGAAGTGTCCGGCCACTATGCCCGCAAAGAGCACGAAAGTGACGCCCAGCGAAATACCGCAGATCTTAATCTTTCCCAAATAGACGCCGACGGCGATGACCACGGCATAGAGCAGAGCTATGTGGGCCACCGACTCGGTGTTAGTGAAGAGGTTTGTCAACCACTGAAGTGATTCCATTTACGTGCTAATATATATAATAATGTGTCAATAGCTTATTTCTTCAGCAGGGCGATGGAGTCGCGCAGTGCGGCAATCTTCTCCTCGGCATCGCTCTGCTTCTTGCGCTCCATGGCCACCACGGCCTCGGGGGCATTCTGCACGAAGCGCTCATTGCTGAGCTTCTTCTGTACACCGGCCAGGAATCCCTCCAGGTGCTTCAGCTGAGCCTCCATCTTCTCTATCTCGGCCTTCACGTCGATGAGGTTGCCCAGAGGCACGGCATATTCGTCGGTGTCGACCATGAACGTGCTGGCCATGGCGTCCTTCGTCTCCACGGTGCTGACGGCTTTCAGGTTGGCCATCTTCATCACGACGTCGTCGTAGTCCTGCAGTCTGTTCTGTCCCACCACCTGCAGTTCCAGCTGCTCTTTGGGGGCGATGTTCTTCAGGCTGCGAACCGTTCTCACGCCGCTGACGACCTGCTTCACCTGCTCGATGGCAGCCACCAGGCTGTTGTCGGCCTCGGTGGGGGCGTCGAGCTTCAGCTCTGAGCGCATGATGCTCTCACCCGGCTGGCGGTCGTAGAGTGCTTGCCACAGCTCCTCAGTGATGAAGGGCATGAAGGGGTGGAGCATCTTCAGCAGCGTCTCGAAGAAGCGCAGGGTAGCATCGAATGTCTCGCGGTCGATAGGCTGCTGCTTGCCATCGACGTATGCAGGCTTCACCATCTCCAGATACCACTGCGAGAACTCGTCCCAGAAGAGCTTGTAGACGGTCATCAGCGCATCGTTGATGCGGTACTTTGAGAAGTGGTCCTTCAGCTCTTCGTTAGCCTGCTTGATGCGGGCCTCCATCCAGCTGACGGCAATAGCGTTGGTGGCGCTGGCGGCACCGTCGGCCACCTGCCAGCCCTTGACGAGGCGGAAGGCGTTCCAAATCTTGTTGTTGAAGTTACGGCCCTGCTCGCAAAGGGCTTCATCGAAGAGGATGTCGTTGCCGGCTGGGGCGGAGAGCATCATGCCCATACGCACGCCGTCGGCGCCATATTTATCGATGAGCTCCAGCGGATCGGGGCTGTTGCCCAACGACTTAGACATCTTGCGTCCCAGCTTGTCGCGCACGATGCCGGTGAAGTAGACGTTCTTGAACGGGTACTTGCCCATGTACTCCTCGCCAGCCATGATCATGCGTGCCACCC
>DGHX01000024.1:7957-8816 GCA_002392835.1 Prevotella sp. UBA3837
CCCAGAAGAAGATGATGTCGGGGCCGGTCACCAGGTCGCTGGTGGGATAGTAATATTTTATCTCGTCATTGTCGGGGTTGTTGATGCCGTCGAAGAGGCTGACGGGCCAGAGCCACGACGAGAACCAAGTGTCGAGGGCATCCTCGTCCTGACGCAGGTCGCTCATCTGCAGTGCCTCGTTACCGCTCTCCTTACGTGCCAGCGCGAGGGCTTCTTCGGCTGTCTCTGCCACCACGAAGCGTTCTTCCGACGAAGCAGCGTCGGACACGGCGGCCGTCGGGTAGTAGTAGGCCGGAATGCGGTGTCCCCACCACAGCTGGCGCGAAATGCACCAGTCCTGAATGTTCTCTAACCAGTTCTTATAGGTGTTGACATACTTCTGCGGATAGAAGTGCATCTCGCCATTGAGCACCGGCGGCAGGGCGATGTCGGCAAAGTGCTGCATCTTGAGGAACCATTGCAGCGAGAGGCGCGGTTCTATTGCCGTGTCGGGGTTACGCTCGCTGTAGCCCACCTTGTTGGTGTAGTCCTCCACCTTCTCCATCAGGCCGGCAGCCTCCAGGTCTTTGGCTATCTGCTTGCGGCAGGCGAAGCGGTCCATGCCTACGTAGATGGGCGACTGGTCGCTGATGGTGCCGTCGGCATTGAAGATGTCGATGGTCTCCAGGTTGTGCGTCTTGCCCAGCATATTGTCATTCTTGTCGTGGGCGGGCGTCACCTTCAGGCAGCCGGTGCCGAATTCTATCTCTACATAACGGTCTTCTATGACAGGTATGACACGGTTCACCAGGGGCACGATGACCTTGCGGCCTTTCAGCCATTGGTTCTTAGGGTCTTTGGGGTTGATACACATGGCGGT
>DGHX01000020.1 GCA_002392835.1 Prevotella sp. UBA3837
GTCTTCGTGTTCAACGACACGAAGGTGTTTCCCGCCCGTCTGTATGGTACCAAGGAGAAGACCGATGCGAAGATAGAGGTGTTCCTTTTGCGTGAGCTCAACAAGGACATGCGCCTGTGGGACGTGCTGGTGGAACCGGCGCGCAAGATCAGGATTGGCAACAAGCTGTTCTTCGACGACAGCAGCACCATGGTGGCAGAGGTGATAGACAACACCACGAGTCGCGGGCGCACGCTGCGTTTCCTCTACGACTGTCCGCACGATGAGTTCAAGCGCGAGCTCTACGCCCTTGGCGAGGCGCCGCTGCCACACTACATCATCGACCGCAGGCCGGTAACCGAGGACGACCATGAAGACTTCCAGTGCATCTTCGCACGTCGCGAAGGCGCCGTCACGGCACCCGCTGCAGGTCTGCATTTCTCGCGCGAGATGATGAAGCGCATGGAGATTAAGGGCATCAACTTCGCCTATATCACCCTGCACTGCGCGCTGGGCAACTTCCACGACATTGAGGTGGAAGACCTCACCAAGCACAAGATGGACTCTGAGCAGATGTTCATCGAGAAGGAGGCCTGCGACATGGTGAACACCGCGAAGCTCAATGGCAAGCACGTCTGCGTGGTGGGAACGAGCGTCCTGAAGGCCACCGAGACCGCCGTGGGCACCGACAAGCTGCTGAAGGAATACGAGGGCTGGACGAACAAGTTCATCTTCCCGCCATACGAGTTTGGCGTGGCCGACTCGATGATCGCCAACTTCTATCACCCCATGTCGACGCTCCTGATGGAGACCGCCGCCTTTGGCGGCTACGATCTGGTGATGCAGGCCTACGACCTGGCCGTAGAGCATGGCTACATGTTCGGCTGCTATGGGGACGCGCTGCTGATTGTAGACGACTGATAGCCTCACCCCCGGCCCAGCCTCACCCCCGACCCCTCTCCGAAGGGAGAGGGGAGTAGTTACTCGTTGAGACCGCATGACAGAGTCCCGAAAGGGACGAAAAGACCATAGGGAGGGGTGGAACCCCTTCTTGAAAAACAAGGAATTATAGATGAGCCCCGAAAGGGCGACAGTTTAGTCGTTTGGTCGTTTGGTCGTTTTGTCGTTTGGTCGTTTAGGCGTTTGGTTGTTTGGTCGTTTAGGTGTTTGGTCGTTTAATCGTTGGAGGGTATTACATGGATGCAGTAAAAGATGCGCACATTGTCTATCTGGGCCTGGGCTCCAACCTTGGCCAGAAGCGGCGCAACGTGCGCAAGGCCATCCGAATGATCTCTGAGCTGATTGGTGCCGTGGAGCGCCAGTCGGCTCTTTTTGTGTCCAAGCCATGGGGCTTTTCCTCCAGTCATGAGTTCGTCAACGCCGTGGTTAGCTGCACGACATCGCTGTCGCCGCGCGAGCTGCTCGAGGCCGTGCAGCGCATAGAGCGGCAGATGGGCAAGACCGCATCGTCGGTGAAGGGTGCCGACGGCCGCCTACTCGAAGGGCAGACCTACCACGACCGCATCATCGACATAGACATCCTGCTCTACGACGACATCACCGTCTCCGAGCCTGACCTACAGATTCCCCATCCCCTCATGCAGGAGCGCGACTTCGTGATGATTCCCTTGCGCGAGGTGATGGACACTCCGCCCGCCTTGTAGCCGCCCTTTCCTCCCCCCGGAACCATCCGCCCCGGCTTTGCGTACCTTGCGGCACCGCCGCAAGCCACCCGCCACCCTCTCCAACACAAAAGGAGGAAGCCCAAACCGGACTTCCCCCTTTTTCTGATACATCAAAAGCTGTTTTATTTCACGTATTTCTTCCCGTCCTGGATGTAGATGCCGCGCTGAGCCTTCTCCACGCGGACACCCTGCAGGTTGTACAGGGGTGCATCGGCCTGCTGGCTGCCCAGCTCGCTGATGCCTGTTGCGCTACCTGCATCGCCCGAAACAATCTCTATGCTGTTCTCATCGATGATGAGATAGTTGGTGTCGCAGATGAGAAACGCGCGTATGTTCTGCGTTCCGTCGCCGCACGGCGCGTAGAATTCTTCCACGTATTCGTTGCCGTCGGAGCCCAGGATGTTGAATGTGGCTGTCACCTTCTGGTCTTCCCGCTTCACGCTCATGTTCACCGTGGCGCCGTTCATGAACGCTCTGAACTTCGCCCAGTCCACGACTGTGTTTCCGTCATTGTCCGTCGTCGTGGGATAGTTGTTCGAGAAGTTCTGCTCATTGTAGGCGTTTCCCCATCCGAAGAGGTCGTTTCTGATGACGAAGTATTCCTCATAGCCAACGGCATCTCCGTCGAAATCGGAGCTCACGCAGAGGTTATAGTTGTGCCAGTTTTCCTCTTGGTCGCCAAAGTTCTTGAACGTCATGTTGAGCGTTTCTCCCGGCTTCAGTGTGTAGCGGTCGCTGAATGCCTGCCACCAACCGGAGCTATAGTCGATGTTGCCCACGAGTCCCTGTGGCAGGTCGCCGCTGATTTCGCTGTCGGTGACGATGAGGTGCGATTTGTCAACGGTCAGGAACAGGCGTATCACCTGGTTGCCGTCGCCACAGTTGGCGCTGCTGTTCAGTGTGAGCATCTCACCCGTGG
>DGHX01000192.1:0-16556 GCA_002392835.1 Prevotella sp. UBA3837
GTGGGGTCAGTAATATCAGAAATGGGTACAAGATATTGAACAACCCATTTTGGAAAGGTGCGG
Source organism: Prevotella sp. UBA3837 (assembly GCA_002392835.1). Taxonomy (GTDB): domain Bacteria; phylum Bacteroidota; class Bacteroidia; order Bacteroidales; family Bacteroidaceae; genus Prevotella. The sequence continues at coordinate 64 of DGHX01000192.1, forward strand.
AGCTATGCCCCGCCGGGGCATAGTTACCGGGTCTTGCGACTATAGTAGCAAGTTCTTACGACTATAGTAGTAAGTTCTTACGACTATAGTAGCAAGTTCTTACGACTATAGTAGCAAGTTCTTACGACTATAGTAGCAAGTTCTTACGGCAGCTGCAGAAGAAGCCATTCAGCTATTGTGCAGCTTAGGCGGCATGACCTCATACAAATGGCGCGAGGATATGGGCATGAAAAAATGCTCCGCCTATAATACTCTGTGGCATAGTGTGTTAGAGTGAAAGGCGGAGCAATTTTTAAAAAAGCAGAAATAGTTATGCACAAGTATTCGGCATCTTCAGCTTTCATTGGTGTCTTTGAAAGATGCAGAGTGATGGAAAAGCGGGGGCTTAAAAAGCGTCATCCAGCCGCTGAGCCAACTGTATGGTCTGCTCAAGAGTGACATTTGAGTAAAACACGAGGTGCCGTATGCTAACAATCTCGCCTGCAGCATAGTTACGGACATCGTCGTCATAGCATGTGAAGAGCAGCGAGGTCAGCACGGAGTTGTTGTTGCGTGGCTGGTCGAGCTGCATCTTCTTGCCTGAAAGGCTGACCACGCCAAAGGTGTCGTCGATGTTTACATAGTTGCTGCCGAAGGCGAAACGGCGCTGCTGGCTGCTCATCTCGTCCTCGCTGATGGCCAGCAGTCCTCCCTTCTCTTTCAGGATGGTGACGGCCTGGCGGGCGCGTACCGTATCAGTGTACACCAGCGAGTTGTCGTCGTTGGCCGTGATGGTGAAACGCCAGTCAAGTGTCGAGTCATTGCACAGCAGGTGTCCGTCGACGCTCCAGGTGTTGCCGTCGATGTGCCATGCGGGATCGCTGGCGGGAACGGCATTCGTGCGTCGGCCCTTCACCTCAAACCATCCTAAGAGATTCCCCGTGTTGTTGGCCTTGAAAGGCACGATGAGGTTGGTGGTCTCGGCAATCGGACGTCCTGGTGTCCTGCTGTCAGGGTGAGGGGCTATGTATCCAGTGTAACTCTTCAGCCCCTTGCTCCAGCTGAAGCAGGTGAAGTGGTCGGGTGTTGAGGCGCGCACCACTTGCTGGCAAGGCAGCAGGCGAGCCTGGGCGTGGCGCTGACGGAAGTCGGCCCATGCTGTCGGGCGCAGGGTGCCGGTGGGCCAGTGGTGGTGCATGAGCCACGTCATCATGACGCGGTGCGCCTCTACGCCCATGCGCCTGGCGCCGATGTCGCTGCGCAGCAGCCATGAGCCGTCGGGCGTTGTCAGCTGGCGGTGATGAATCATCTGTGCGGCCTGCCGCTCCAGCATCAGTGCATCGGCATCGTGCAGCAGGCAGGCCATTGTGCTGTAGCTGGTCAGCTGGTCGTAGAGGAAGAGGCTCCAGTCGTTGCCGTTGGGCATGGCCAGCTCGCCGTCGCTCAGCGCCAGCCACCACAGCACGCTGTCGCACACCTCTCGGCAGTTGTGGAGCAGGGCGTTGGTGTGCCATTTCGGGTCCTTGCCCTGGAAGAGGCTCAGCGCCAGTGCTGCCTCGCCCAGCTCTTGTATTACTACGTTCTGGTAACTGGTGTGGAAGTAGTCGTGGTTTTGCAGTGTGTAGTCATTGTAGAGGTTGGCCCCACGGTATAGGTCGCAGACGCGCTTGCCGTCGTAGTGCGGGTCAACGATGGTGGTGTCAGTAGCGTCGGCGGGGTGCGAATAGCTGTTGATGGCAAACTCGCGCATGCGCTCAAACCATTGTCGTGCCAGGTCGTCGTTGGGGAAGAGCCCCAGCGTGGCGGCCAGCACATCGGCCTCCCACCCGTTCTCTTCGGCTTTGGTGTCGCCTTTGTAGCCTGTCGGTATGGTGCGCTCCAGCTCATAGTTGCACTCTGCCTTCAGCAGCTGGTAGATGTACTGCCGCTGCTGCTCCGTCAGGCTGTCCCACTGGAAGTAGGCGCTGTAGGCCACGCTCATGGCCCATAGCGAGCTTTCCCAGCTGTGGTCGCGCTGGCTGGTGGAGCCCCAGTGGCGGCCGTCGGCGCAGATCTTCAGCCGGTTGGCCTTGTGTGTGCTGTAAGCGAAGACGAGGCTCTGGCGAGCCATCGTCTCCAGGTCGGCCCAGGTGACACCCTGGGGCAGCGTCACCTGATGGCGTGCGTATTTGCAAAGGAAGGCGCACACCATGCTCAGGTCAGCATTGGTGCGCACCCCGTCCTCGTTGCTCTTCATCGTATTGCTCGAGCGGAAGCAGCCGCAGGCCTCACCCACGCTGTTCGGCTCTTGGCAAGCCTGGTAGTCGGCTTTCATATAAGTGGTGAAGCGGGTCAGCATCTGTAGCAGGCTGTCCTGCAGCTGCGCTTCACTGTCCATCGGCTGTGCACCAGCGTTCAGCAGCAGGGTCCACAAGGCCGTGATGGTGAAAAGGAATCGTTTTGTCGTCATGCATTCGTATGGGGAATGAACTCGGTGCAGGGCGTCGTGCTGCGTCGTTGCACCAGGTCGATGAGTATGTTGTCGCGCTCGCCGTTGGCGATGATAACGCTGATGCCGGCCTGCTGCACGCGCTGTGCTGTGGTGTACTTCGAGTGCATGCCGCCCCGGCCGAAGGCGCTTCTCTCCTCTTTAATATATTGCGAGAGGTCGGCACCAGGCATCACCTGTGGTATGATGTGCGATGCCGGGTCGTCGGGGTGTCCGTCGTAGATGCCGTCGATGTTGCTCAGCAGCACCAGCGTGTCGGCCTGCATCATCTGTGCGATAAGTCCTGACAGCTCGTCGTTGTCGGTGAACATCAGCTCGGTGACGCTGACGGTGTCGTTCTCGTTGACGATGGGCAGCACGTCGTTCTGCAGCATCACCGTCATGCAGGCCCGTTGATTGCGGTACTGCTCGCCAGGTTCAAAGTTCTCCTTCATCGTCAGCACCTGGCCCACATGTATGCCATATTCGCGGAAGAGGTCGTAGTACAGTCCAACGAGCTTCACCTGCCCCACGGCGCTGAACAGCTGCCGCTGCTCAACTGAGTCGAGCGAGTGGTCGACGGTCAGTTCGCGGCGCCCACAGGCCACGGCACCACTCGACACCAGTATCACCTCGTAGCCCTGTCGGCGCAGCCAGGCTATCTGGTCGACGATGGCCGACATGCGCGTTACGTCGAGTTTACCCTCCTTTTGGGTCAGCACGTTTGAGCCGACCTTGATGACTATTCTTCTGTCCATTTTAGTTGATGTTGTAATTTTCGGCAAAATTAGCAAAAAAAGCACGTAAGACAAAACGTTTTCGCCTTTTTTTTTGTAAATTTGCACGCGAATATGAAGCATACATTATTATTATTGCTCTGTGCAGCGTCATTGTTGTCCTGCTCGAGCAACCTGAAGAAAGAGAATGAAGTGCTGCGCAGCGAGATTGCCGAGCGACGCGAGGCGCTGGCGCAGAAACAGCAAGACGAGCTGCAGAAGGCCCGCCAGGCCATGGCTGAGGCCGACAGCCTGCTCGCGGCTGCCACCAAGGAGCATGACGAGCTGCATGAGTGGGTGATGGCACATGCGCAGCAGCTGAACGACCGGTCGCCCGAGGTGCAGCGCCTGAACCGCCTGCGCGCTCGTGTCGACTCCCTGCACGAAGCCTTCGAGACCCAGGCCCACAAGGTGAAGTATATCCTGCACAAGACGCAGCCGCAGCATTGATTCGTCATGCGGCAAGGCAAGGTTTTTGGCTGCAGAATGATTTTTCAGCCTGTGGAAGCACGTTATTTCAATAAAAATTCGTAACTTTGCACCCTGTTATGGACAGATTTGAGAAGACAAACAGCCAGTTCGAGGCTGCCATAGCCGAATGCCGCGAGCTGTTCAGCCAGAAGCTGCACGACTATCGTGCCTCCTGGCGCATACTCAGGCCCCAGTCGCTCACCGACCAGCTCTTCATCAAGGCCAAGCGCATACGCCAGCTGGAGATGACGGGCACCACGCTCGTGGGCGAGGGCATACGTCCCGAGTTCGTGGGACTGGTGAATTATGGCATCGTGGGCCTGATACAGCTTGAGCTGGGCTGCGCCGATACCGTCGACATGAGCAACGACGAGGCGCTGCAGCACTACGACCGCCATGCCGCCGAGGCACTGGCGCTGATGAAGCGTAAGAACCACGACTACGACGAGGCCTGGCGCAACATGCGCGTCAGCTCGTACACCGACCTCATCCTGACCAAGATTGAGCGTGTGAAGGAGATGGAAGACCTGACGCTGCGAGGCGATACGGCAAAGGTGAGCGAGGGCGTCGATGCCAACTATATGGACATTATCAACTACTCGGTCTTCGGACTGATAAAGCTATCTGAGTGAAGAAGCTTATAGTAAATAGTTGCCGGCTGCTGCTGGCCCTGACGTTCATCTTCTCAGGGTTCGTCAAGGCTATCGACCCACTGGGCACTCAATATAAGATTGAGGACTACCTGCAGGCCCTGCACCTGGGGGGCGTGCTGCCTTCGCCGGTGCCGCTCATCCTGTCGGTGGGCCTGTCGGCGCTGGAGTTCAGCCTGGGCATATTCATGCTTTTCGCCATCCGCCGTCGTCTCACGTCGAGGCTCGTGCTGGTAATGATGCTGATCATGACGCCGCTCACGCTGTGGCTTGCCTTGGCTAACCCCGTCAGCGACTGCGGCTGTTTCGGCGACTGTGTGGTGCTCACCAACTGGCAGACGTTCTGGAAGAACGTGGTACTGCTGCTGGCGGCCGTCGTGGTGGCGCGCTGCCCGCTGGAAATGTTCCGTTTCGTCAGTCGCTCCAACCAGTGGATTGTCATCAACTACACGCTGCTCTACATACTGGCCGTGTCGCTGTGGAGCCTCTACGACCTGCCGCCTATAGACTGTCGTCCCTACCATGTGGGGGCCAACATCGAGGAGGGCATGACGGTGCCCGAAGGGGCTGAGCAGCCGCAGTTTGAAACGACGTTCATACTGGAGAAAGACGGCCAGCAGCGCGAGTTCACCATCGACGAGTATCCTGACTCCACATGGACTTTCGTCGATTCGCGCACCGTGCAGCTCAGCGAGGGCTATGTGCCGCCCATCCACGACTTCACCATCGTGACAGCCGAGGGCGATGACATTGCTGCCGACGTGCTGAGCGACACATCGTATGTGTTCCTGCTCGTGGCACCCTATCTGGAGCATGCCGATGACTCTCGCTTCGACCTCATCAACGAGCTGTATGAGTACAGTCGCGAGCACAACTACCCCTTCTACTGCATCACGGCCAGTGGCGAACAGGAGACGGGGCTGTGGACAGAGCTGACGGGGGCCGAGTACCCCTTCTGCTTCTGCGACGGCATCACGCTGAAGACCATCGTGCGCAGCAACCCGGGACTGGTGCTGCTGCGTCACGGGACAGTGGTGGGTAAGTGGAGCCACAACCGGCTGCCGCAGCTCAGCTCTGAGCAGATGGGACAGCCGCTCGACCAACTGCCCATGGGGCAGCCCGCCACTACGTCGCTCTTTACGCGTGTGCTGCAGCTCACCATGTGGTTCGTAGTGCCGCTGCTGTTGCTCACCATTGCCGACCGCATGTGGATGTGGAGCCGCTGGCTGCGACGCCGCAAGGAGGAAAAGCCCGATAGCAGTGACGACTCAAAGAATACAACCGAAGAGATATAACTTCATTTTTTATAAAAACTAACAAACAGAACACAACAATGAGAAAGAAAATCGTAGCAGGAAACTGGAAGATGAACATGAATCTCCAGGATGGAATTGCATTGGCAAAGGAACTCAATGACGCCCTGAAGGCCGACAAGCCCCAGTGTGGCGTCGTCATCTGCACACCGTTCATCCATCTGGCCAGCATCGCCCAGTTCCTCGACCAGGACATCATCGGCCTGGGTGCTGAGAACTGTGCCGACAAGGAGAAGGGTGCCTTCACCGGTGAGGTGAGCGCCGAGATGGTGAAGTCTACCGGTGCCCAGTATGTCATCCTCGGCCACAGCGAGCGCCGCGAGTACTACAAGGAGACCCCCGAGATTCTGCGTGAGAAGGTGCTGCTGGCACAGAAGCAGGGCCTGAAGGTCATCTTCTGCATTGGCGAGAGCCTGGCCGAGCGCGAAGCCGGCAAGCAGAACGAGGTGGTGAAGGCCGAGCTCGAGGGCAGCGTCTTCAACCTCAGCGAGGAGGACTTCCGCAAGATCGTCATCGCCTACGAGCCCATCTGGGCCATCGGTACCGGCAAGACGGCTACCGCCGACCAGGCCGAGGAGATTCACGCCTACATCCGCAGCATCATTGCTGAGAAGTACGGTCAGGCCGTGGCCGACGACTGCACCATCCTCTATGGCGGCTCGTGCAAGGCCTCGAATGCTCCCGAGCTGTTCGCCAAGCCCGACATCGACGGCGGACTCATTGGCGGCGCTTCGCTGAAGTGTGCCGACTTCAAGGGTATCATCGATGCCTGGAAGAAGTAAGCACTGGCTTTGAGAGAATACAAACAGACGGCAAATGACAAAAGAAGAGTGATAGATGAAAATGGACATTGCAATGAAGCAAGTGAGTAGAAATAAGCACCGCAGATGGCAAGTGACGGCATTGTCATTCCTCTTGTGTCATTTGTCGTTTGCACCTGTTGCGGCTCAGTCGTTTACCGACCGCGTGCAGCGGCAGTCGGCTGCCGGTCGCGTCACCATTCATCAGGACGGTGCCATCACCGACTTGGTGAACGGCAAGACGCAGGAGGCTGCTGCCCCCACACAGCGGCGCACCACGCGTCCTGGCGAGGGGCATCGCACCACCACCACTCCGGCCGAACACCACAGCGACGCTGCCACTTCCACTACCACCACCACTGCCACTACCACCACCACTGCCACTCCAACCACCGACTCGCTCGCCACTGCACGCCAGCATCAGCGCATGCGCAAGGTGGCAGGTTTCAGGATACAGGTGTTCACAGGGGGCGGGCGTGGTGCCGACAAGCGTAAGGCCTATCAGGTGAAGGAGCAGATGGGACGCCTCTTCCCCGAGCACAAATGCTATGTGAAGTTCTATTCACCCAACTGGACATGCCGCATGGGCAATTTCCGCACCATGGGCGAGGCCCGCGAGGTGATACAGCAGCTGTCGCGCATGGGCTACGACACCGCCTTCCCGCTGCGCGGCATGATTGAGGTGCCCTACTAATATAATTAAAAGAAATGAATCCAGAAACAGAATACCGCGAGGGCCTCGACGAACTGGCCGAGCACTATCGCAAGGTGCTCACCCTGCTGGGCGAAGACCCTTCGCGCGAAGGACTGCAGAAGACGCCCATGCGCGTGGCAAAGGCCATGCAGGTGCTGACGCGAGGCTACGACATGGATGCCCACAAGGTGCTCACCGATGCCTTGTTCCGTGAGGACTACTCGCAGATGGTCATCGTGAAGGACATCGACTTCTTCTCGCTCTGCGAGCACCACATGCTGCCTTTCTACGGCAAGGTGCACGTGGCCTACATTCCCAATGGCTACATCACCGGGCTGTCGAAGATAGCACGGGTGGTCGACATCTACAGCCACCGCCTGCAGGTGCAGGAGCGCATGACGCTGCAAATCAAGGAGTGTATTGAGCAGACCCTGCACCCCCTTGGCGTGATGGTGGTCGTTGAGGCTCGCCACATGTGCATGCAGATGCGCGGTGTGGAGAAGCAGAACTCCGTCACCACTACCAGCGACTTCAGCGGCGCCTTCAACCAGGCCAAGACTCGCCAAGAGTTCATGAACCTCATCTCACACTGACACTGTGCCTTCCTCCTCCTCCTCTTGTGATGGTAGGGTGGGGGCGTCAAGCACGATAGCAGCATGATAACGTTTCCGCAAGCCAAAATCAATCTGGGGCTGAATGTGGTGGCCCGACGGCCCGACGGCTACCACGACCTTGAGACGGTGTTCTATCCCGTCCCTCTGTGCGATGCGCTGGAGGTGACGCCCATGGACGCTGCCTTCCCTTCGGAGGCTGACTGCGACGTGAAGATAAGCGGCATTGCCGTGGAGGGCGACGAGCGCCGCAATCTTGTGGTGCGTGCCTACGACGAGCTGAAGCGCCGCTGCCCCGGCATGCCACGGGTGCATGCCCACTTGTACAAAGCCATACCCACTCAGGCCGGCATGGGGGGCGGCAGCAGCGACGGCGCTGCCATGCTGGTGCTGCTCAACCAGATGTTCGACCTTGGCTTCAGCTCTTCCGAGCTGGAGGCCATTGCCGCTACGCTGGGAGCCGATTGCCCCTTCTTCATCAACAGCCGTCCGGCATACGCCGAGGGTATCGGCGAGCGCCTGCAGCCTGTCGGTCTCAGCCTCAGTGGCTGGCATCTCGCCGTGGTGCGCCCTCCCATACCGGTGTCCACGCGCGAGGCTTTCGCCTTGGTGCGGCCGTCGCGTCCTGCCGTGTGCTGTCGCGATGTGGTGCAGCTGCCTGTAGAGCAGTGGGCCGACGCCCTGGTCAACGACTTCGAGGCCAGCGTCTTTGCACAGCATCCCGAGATAGGGCAGGTGAAGCACCGCCTCTACCAGCTGGGAGCCGTCTATAGTGCCATGACGGGCAGCGGCAGCGCCGTGGTGGGCCTGTTCCGCCAGCCCTGTGAGCTGGTCGATGCCTTCCCCGGCATGTTCTGCACCATGGTGCAACTAAGTTAACACGATTGTATTTATCATTAAATAATTGTCTATCGTATGAAAAGAATTGTTATGATGGTAGCTGTGGCAGCCATGTCGCTGCTGATGGCTCAGGGCGTAAGCGCCCAGACCGTGGTCACCGACCAGGAGGCCCAGGGCATGACCGCCAAAGAACTGGCCAAGGCCCAGAAGGCCAAGGCCAAGGAAGAGAAGACCATTGCTCAGGCCCAGAAGGCTGTGGCCGCTATCCCCAAGGCCGAGGCCAAGCTGTCGAAGGCCAAGGAGAAGGCCGCCAAAGCCCAGAAGGCTGTCGAGAAGGCCCAGAAGGACCTGGAGAAGGCCCGCGAGCGTGCTGAGAAGCTGCAGGCCGAGGCAGCAAAGCTGCAGGGTGGCAACTAAGGCGTGATGCGAATCCAGTCGGCTTCCACCCATCCGCGGTCGGCCTTCGCGTCGACCTCGGCACTGACGAAGCCGAACTTCGCGCCTATCCACACCCCTTCGCGCATCTTGAACTCATCGGGGCTCTGCTGGTATTTCTTGCCGTCGGTGCTCCATGCAAAGCGCACTTTCGACTGGTCCACGCTGAAGCGCAGGTATATGTCTTCGTGCAAGCCCGGCCTGTAGTCGGTCTTGTCGGCGGCAGTAGGCTTCAGCGTGGCCAGTATCTTTTCTGTCTGTGCCTTGCCCTTGTCGGCTCCGTTGCAGGTCATCAGCACCAGCTGGAACATGTCGGCCTGTCGGCGCACCACCAGTGCCTGATAGTCGCGACCCATGACGATGAGCCCTCCGAACTGTCCGTCGGCCTTTGATGTGAAGCGCATTTTCGCTGTTGCGGTGAATTTGTCGGCCGGTGTTTTTTGCAGCAGCATGTTGGGTACCTGCCACAGGCTCTTCCAGCCCTCTTCCAGCTTGTGGGTGTAGATGCGGAAGGTGCCGAAGGCCGTTGGCACGCCGTATTTCTCGTCATAGTTGGCCTGCCACTGCCACTGCTTGCCCATCACGGGGCTGTTGAACTCGTCGCTCTCCACGGGGTTGACCACCGTTGCCGTTGTGCTCTGCGGCTTCTTGTATGTGGTGACCGGCTCTCCCTTCTTTCCCATGACGGGCCATCCGCTGCTCCAGTCCACGGGCTGCAGGTGCACCACGCGGCCGTAGGCATCCTTGTCCTGGAAGTGCAGGAACCAGTCCTCGCCATACTTCGTGTGTACCCATCCTCCCTGGTGCGGGCCGTTGACGCTGCTCTTGCCCTGTGCCAGCACCACCTTGTGCTCGTAGGGGCCGTAGGGACTCTTCGAGCGCATGGCCAGCTGGAACCCTGTGGGCACTCCGCCTGCGGGGCACATGATCCAGTACCATCCGTCGCGTTTGTAGAACTTCGGCCCTTCGCAGGTGCGGTTCTCCGTGCCGTTGCCGTCGAACACGATGACGGGCTGTCCTATGGCTCGTGTGCCGTCGGCCGACAGCTCTCGCACGGTGAGCACCGATGCGAACTTTGCTCGGCTGTTTGCCCACCCGTTCACCAGGTAGCAGCGCCCGTCGTCGTCCCAGAGCGGCGTGGTGTCGATGTATCCCTTTCCGCTGATGACGCATACAGGCTTCTCCCACTCTCCAGCAGGGTCTCCTCCGCGCGTCTTCACCATGAACACCCCTTGGTCGGGGTCTCCCCAGTATATGTAGTATTCTCCCTTGTGGTAGCGTATGCTGGGAGCCCATACGCCGTTTCCGTGCTGCACCTGTGCGAATTTCCGCTGTGCCAGTGTGTCGCCTTCATATAGCGAGCTGAGAGCGTGGCCCACAATCTGCCAGTTCACCAGGTCGCGTGAGTGCAGTATGGGCAGTCCTGGCACGCACTGGAAGCTTGATGCCGTCAGGTAGTAGTCCTCGCCCGATGGCCCTACGCATACGTCGGGGTCGCTGTAGTCGGCGTTGATGACGGGGTTAGTGTAGGTGCCGTCGCCGTTGTCGGGGCTCCACACCTGCGATGTGTACTGCTGTGCCTGAGCCAGCAGTGGTGCTGCTGCCAGCAGTGTGCCGATGATAGTTTTCTTCATAGTTGTCTTATTCTTAGTTTGTATCTTTGGTCTTCGTAGTCTATGCGCATCACCTGCCGCACTTCATCGTCGTCGTCGGTGGGGCTCAGTGCCAGTGCCAAGTGTCCCATGGTCCGGCGCAGGTTCACCTCGACGCAGGGGTGCAGCATCTGCCGTCCTCCGGCAGTCACCACCATCATGTCGACGCCCAGTGGACCGCTGTACACACCTCGGCACAACTGTCCTAACAGCAGGCTGAGCCGCTGCTGCACGTTGTCGATGAGTTCTGGCTCCAGCATTCTCTCCAGTATGCTGCGCTTGGCGTGCTCGGTGGCCAGCAGGTTACCGGTGTAGGCTCCGTTCTGCGTGTGAAATAGCGACAGCCCCATGTATTGCGCCTGCCCCTGTGCGTCGCTCACGAACTCCATGCCGAAGTCCTTCACCTTATTGTAATATGGCTCCACCACCACTGCGCCCTGTTGTTCTATGACGTGCTGTGTCCATCGCTGTTCGTTCTGGCGTTGCTGCGTGTGGCACGGCTGGCTGAGGTTGCAGAAGCGCAGCCCTCTGCCGCTCGACGACCACGGTGCCTTCAGCACCACCCTTCCGCCGTAGCTCTGTGCGGTGTCTGTCACCTCGTCAATGGAGTGGCACAGTGCCGACTGCCCTGTGGTGCCTTCCTGTTGCAGCTGTGGCAGCAGTGCTACGGCGGTGGCTCTGTGCGACAGTTGCCGTATGGCCTGCAGCCGTTCCTCGTCAGGCATCAGTTCGGGGCCTATGCCGCGTCGCCTGAGCTGTGCGCAGAGTGCGGCGTTCCATCCCCAGGGCTCCACGCTGTCGGCCCCCAAGTCGTTCAGCTGCTTGCGAAGCCCCACGAACTGTGGCTGTGCCATGACCATGCCCTTGTGCCCGGGCAGAGCGTGCAGCCGTTGCATCACCTTCATCCACATCCGTTCCTGTTGCTCCGTGTCGTCGTCGACCAGTACTATGTCGCCCGGTGCTGCCCACAGTGCCGGCAGGAATGCCAGGTCGTGGCGCAGCTGCCGCCCGGCGTGGGGAGCCGTGAAGTTGGTCAGTCCGCTGGCCAGTGCCAGGTCATGGTCGGGGTTGAACAGGTGTAGTGTCATGTTGCTTTTTTCTGAATTTGCTGCAAAGGTAATCATTTTTCCGCATAAATTGCAAGGTGAAGCCGTTTTTTCTGTTTTTTCTCCCTCGTTCGTGCTGTGTGCATTCCGGCCTGTGTCGTCAGTATTTTGTGTCAAAACAAAAAATAATCGGTAAACTTGTCTGATTTCTGCATTTTTTTGCGTAACTTTGCACCCTGTTTATAAACAATAGGTTAATGAGTAAAGAGATTTTGTCTCCGAACTATATTTTTGAAACGAGTTGGGAGGTATGCAATAAGGTCGGCGGCATCTATACCGTCTTGTCTACGCGTGCTAAGACTTTGCAGGAATCTTTTCCTGACAGGATTATCTTCATAGGCCCCGATTTCTGGCAAGAACAGCCGTGTCCTTATTTCCGCGAGGATTCCTCGCTGCTGTCGCAGTGGCAGTGGGAGGCCAAGGAGCAGGGCCTGCTGGTCAGGGTAGGGCGCTGGACGGTGCCTGGCGAGCCTATCGCCGTTTTAGTTGACTTCCGTCCGTATTTCTCTCAGAAGAACGACATCTATACCCAGTTGTGGCAACACTACGGCGTTGACTCGCTCCATGCCTATGGCGACTACGACGAGGCTTCGATGTTCTCGTACGCAGCAGCGCTGGTGGCTGAGAGCCTTTACGGCCACCTCACCTCCACCGGCTCGGCCGCCGATGGCTTTGTGTACCACGCCAACGAGTGGATGTGCGGCCTGGGTGCCCTCTATCTCAATTATAAGGTGCCACAGATTGCCACTATCTTCACCACTCACGCCACCAGCATCGGCCGTTCCATAGCCGGTAATCAGAAGCCCCTCTACGACTATCTGTTTGCCTACAACGGCGACCAGATGGCTGGTGAGCTGAACATGCAGTCGAAGCACAGCATCGAGAAGCAGACGGCCCACCATGTTGACTGCTTCACCACCGTGAGCGACATCACTGCCAACGAGTGCCTTGAGCTGCTCGACAAGCCTGTCGACGTGGTCCTGCCCAACGGCTTCGACGACAGCTTCGTGCCCAAGGGCTCCGCCTTCACTCGCAAACGCAACTTGGCCCGCCGCAAGATGCTGCAGGTGGCCAACGCCCTGCTGGGCGAGCAGCTGGGCGACGACACCATCATCGTCTCGACGTCGGGGCGCTATGAGTTCCGCAACAAGGGCATCGACGTCTTCGTCGAGGCCATGAACCGCCTGCTGCGCGACCGCAACCTGCAGCGCCCCGTGCTGGCCTTCATCGTCGTGCCCGGCTGGGTGGGCGAGCCCCGCAAGGACCTGCAGCAGCGGCTGGAAAACGGCGGCACCTTCGACACCCCGCTCGAGGTGCCTCAGGTGACCCACTGGCTGCACAACATGGGCCACGACAACGTGCTGAACATGATGAAGTTCTACGACATGCACAACCGCCACGAGGACCAGGTGAAGGTCATCTTCCTGCCCTGCTACCTCGACGGCCACGACGGCATCATGAACCTGAGCTACTACGACGTGGTGCTGGGCAACGACCTCTGCATCTACCCCAGCTACTACGAGCCGTGGGGCTATACTCCCCTCGAGGCCGTGGCCTTCCGCGTGCCCTGCATCACCACCGACCTGGCCGGTTTCGGCTTGTGGGCCAACAAGGAGTTCGGCCACGAGGGGCGGCTCGACGACGGCGTACGAGTCATACACCGCACCGACTATAACTACTCCGAGGTGGCCGACCTCATCAAGGACACCGTGTCTGAGTTCTCGGCCATGACGCCCCGCCAGGTCGAGGCCTGCCGCAAGAACGCCGGCCAGCTGTCGAAGCGCGCCCTCTGGAGCCATTTCATCACGTACTACTATCAGGCCTACGACATCGCCCTGCGCAAGGCCCGTGAGCGTGTACAAACCAGGCAACAATAATTATAATTAAATACGTAGCTTGGAACCCCCAAAACTAACCAAGCGCCCCTCCCATCGGCGAGGGGGTGGGGGTAGGCTTAACCAATGAAGATAAAAGCTGAATACACCAATGCTCCCCTTTGGCGGGAGCTGACTGTAAAGTCGAGCCTTCCGCAGGAGCTGAAGTGCCTCGACGAGATTGCCCACAACCTGTGGTGGGTTTGGAACTACGAGGCCCGCGACCTGTTCCGCGACCTCGACCCGCAGCTCTACCACGACGTGAAGCACAACCCCGTGATGCTGCTCGAGCGCCTGAGCTTCCAGCGCAAGGAGGAAATCATCAAGGACAAGGCCCTGATGAAGCGCATCAAGGCCGTTTACGAGCTCTTCCGTGCCTACATGGACGTCAAGCCCGACCACAACCGCCCCTCCGTGGCCTACTTCTCCATGGAGTACGGCATGCACTCGGCGCTGAAGATCTACAGCGGCGGTCTGGGCATGCTTGCCGGCGACTACCTGAAGGAGGCCAGCGACTCCAACGTCGACATGTGCGCCGTGGGCTTCCTCTATCGCTTCGGCTATTTCACACAGTCGCTCTCCATGGACGGACAGCAGATTGCCAAGTACGAGGCACAGAACTTCACCCACCTGCCCATCGAGCGCCAGCTCGACCAGAACGGACAGCCTCTCGTCGTCGACGTGCCCTATACTAATTATATGGTACACGCATACGTGTGGCGCGTGAACGTGGGCCGTATCAAACTCTACCTGCTCGACACCGACAACGAGATGAACAGCGACTTCGACAAGCCCATCACCCACAGCCTCTACGGCGGCGACTGGGAGAACCGCCTGAAGCAGGAAATCCTGCTCGGCATCGGCGGTGTGCTCACGCTGAAGAAGCTGGGCATCAAGAAGGACATCTACCACTGCAACGAGGGCCACGCCGCCCTGTGCAACCTGCAGCGCCTGTGTGACTACATCGAGGAGGAGCACCTCACCTTCAACCAGGCCATGGAGCTGGTGCGCGCCAGCGGCCTCTACACCGTACACACACCCGTGCCCGCCGGTCACGACTACTTCGACGAGGGCCTCTTCGGCAAGTACATGGGAGCATACCCCCAGCGCTTAGGCATCACCTGGGACGAGTTCATCGGCATGGGACGCACCAACCCCGACGACCACGGCGAGAAGTTCTGCATGTCGACCTTTGCCTGCAACACCTGCCAGGAGGTCAACGGCGTGTCGAAGCTCCACGGATGGGTCAGCCAGAAGATGTTCGCCAACATCTGGAAAGGCTACTTCCCCGAGGAGAACCACGTGGGCTACGTCACCAACGGCGTACACTTCCCCACATGGTCGGCCACTGAGTGGCGCAAGCTCTACGCCAAGTACTTCAGCGAGAACTTCATGTTCGACCAGTCGAACCAGAAGATCTGGGAGGCCATCTACCAGGTGCCCGACGAGGAGATTTGGTCCACGCGCATGGCACTGAAGAACAAGCTCTTCGACTACATCAAGGAGCAGTTCCGCGACACGTGGCTGCGCAACCAGGGCGATCCCTCGCGCGTGCTCAGCCTGCTCGAGAAGATGAACCCCAACGCCCTCGTCATCGGCTTCTGCCGCCGCTTCGCCACCTACAAGCGCGCACACCTGCTCTTCACCGACGAGACACGCCTGGCCAAGATCGTCAACGATGCCGAGCATCCCGTCATCTTCCTCTTCGCAGGAAAGGCACACCCCGCCGACGGTGCCGGACAGGGTCTCATCAAGCGCATCTATGAAATCAGCCAGCGTCCCGAGTTCCTGGGCAAGATCATCTTCCTCGAGGACTACGACTTCCTGCTGGCCCGCCGCCTCGTCAGCGGTGTTGACATCTGGATGAACACCCCCACGCGACCCCTCGAGGCCAGCGGCACCAGCGGCGAGAAGGCCGAGATGAACGGCGTCGTCAACCTCTCGGTCAAGGACGGATGGTGGCTCGAAGGCTACCGCGAGGGAGCCGGATGGGCACTCACCGAGAAACGCACCTACGACAACCAGGGCTACCAGGACCAGCTCGACGCTGCCACCATCTACTCGCTCCTCGAAAACGAGATCATACCCCTCTACTATAAGAAGAACAAGAAGGGCATCAGCGAGGGCTGGATCAAGGTCATCAAGAACAGCATCGCACAGATTGCTCCCCACTACACCATGAAGCGTCAGCTCGACGACTACTACTCGAAGTTCTACGAGAAGGAGGCCAAGCGCTTCAAGCTCATCAGCAAGGACGGCTACCGCAAGGCCAAGGACATTGCCCAGTGGAAGGAGACCGTTGCCGAGCGTTGGGATGCCATCAGCGTGGTGAGCGCCGAGTGGACATATCCCGCCGCCGGACTCTTCACCGGCGACAAGTATGTGCTGCGCTATGTCATCAACGAGCAGGGGCTCGACGACGCCGTGGCACTCGAGAAGGTCAACCTCTGCATCACACCCTCCGGCGAGGAGCGCATCTACAACATCGAGCCGCTGAAGATGGTGGGCCGCGACGGCAACAACTTCACCTTCGAGGCAGAACTCGGACCCAAGCAGGCCGGCGAGTACCGCTCGGCAGTGCGCATGTACCCCAAGAACAGCGACCTGCCCCACCGTCAGGACTTCTGCTACGTGAAGTGGCTCGAGCTGCCCGCAGGAGTGTAAAAGAGAATTAGACAACGTATAAATTACCAAACAAATCCCGCAAAACAGTTGCGGGATTTGTTTTTTCTCATTATCTTTGCAACACAAACAAAAATATACCCATTTTTAAGTATTGCAATTATGAAGAAAAAATTTATCTGCGCCGTTTGTGGATATATCTA
>DGHX01000192.1:16589-64244 GCA_002392835.1 Prevotella sp. UBA3837
GTGGATATATCTACGAAGGCGATGCCGCACCCGAGAAGTGCCCCGTGTGTAAAGCCCCCGCTTCGAAGTTCACCGAGCTCAAGGAAGAGGGTGAAGTCAGCTACGCCACCGTTCACCGTCTGGGCGACGGCAAGCTCGAGGGCGTGCCTGAGGAGATGATACAGGAACTGCGTAACAACTACTTGGGCGAGTGCGGCGAGGTAGGCATGTACCTGGCCATGGCCCGCCAGGCCGACCGCGAGGGCTATCCCGAGGTGGCCGAGGCCTTCAAGCGCTACGGACTCGAGGAGGCCGTGCACGCAGCACAGTTTGCCGAGCTCCTCGGCGAGGTGGTCTTCGACACCAAGACCAACCTCGAGAAGCGCGCCGCAGCAGAGCACGGCGCCTGCGCCGACAAGTTCGAGCTGGCCAAGCAGGCCAAGGCCATGGGCTTCGATGCCATACACGACATGGTGCACGAGGCCGCCAAGGACGAGGCACGCCACGGCGCCGGCTTCGCCGGACTGCTGAAACGCTATTTCGGCAAGTAAGCCATGCAATAAATCGGCACCGAATCCGTTTTATCATTGTATGATAAGACGGATTCTTTTTTTCCTCGCGGCAGCAGCAGCCACGCTCGCTGCCTGTACCGATGACGACGGCGACTTCACCACCTCCTCGGCTGCCATGCTCACCTTCAGCACCGACACCGTGAAGCTCGACACCGTGTTCACCACCGTTGGCTCGCGCACCTACGATTTCTGGGTCTACAACCGCTCCGGTCACGGCCTGCGCCTGAGCAACGTACGCTTAGAGCACGGCAACCAGACGGGCTTCCGTGTCAACGTCGACGGCACCTACCTCGACAACACCCTCGGCTCGCAGGTCTCCGGCCTTGAGGTGCGCTCCGGCGACAGCCTGCGCGTCTTCGTCGAGCTCACCGCGCCACGCAACGGGCTCGCCGAACCGCTGCTCATTCAAGACCGTCTGCTCTTCAGCCTCGAGAGCGGACGCCAGCAGCACGTCACCCTATGGGGGCACGCCTGGGACGCCATCATCACCGACAGCCTCACCGTCAGCAACGACACACTCATAGACACCGCCACACCCATCGTCATCATGCGGGGCCTGCGCGTCGACAGCGCCGCCACGCTCACCCTGCGTGCCACCACACTCTATTTCCACAGCAAGGCAGGCATCGACGTCTACGGCACCCTCCTCACCGACAGCGTGCTGCTGCGCGGCGACCGCCTCGACCACCTCTTCCCCTACCTGCCCTACGACCGCGTCAGCGGGCAGTGGCGCGGACTCCGCTTCTATCCCTCCTCCTACGACAACCGCCTCGTGGCCACCGAGATACGCAATGCTGAGGATGCACTCCTCGTCGACTCAGCCCAGCTCCTTACAAACCGCCAGCGCCTCTACATGGAGCGCTGCGTGGTGCACAGCTCCTCCGGACACGGGCTGCAGGCCCGCAACGCCTGGGTGGGACTCCTCGGCTGCCAGTTCTCAAATGCCGGAGGCGACTGCCTTGCCTTCCACGGTGGGGCAGTGGCCATCGACAGCTGCACCGTGGCGCAGTTCAACGTGCTGGGAACGGGACGCGGCGCAGCGCTGCGCTTCACCAACTACAGCGGCGACTACCCCTGTCCGCTGCAGCAGATGCTCATCACCAACACCATCGTCACCGGCTATGACGACGACGTCGTCATGGGCCAGACGCTGGAGGGCGACAGCGTCACACCCTTTGCCTACCACTTCGAGCACAGCCTCATGCGCACACCGGCGCTCGAGGACACCGTCAACTGCCGCGACATCATCTGGGAAACCAAGGACGACAGCATTCAGGGCGAGAAACACTTCCGCCTCATCGACAGCTACAACATGCTCTACGACTTCCACCTCGACTCCCTCTCCACGGCCCACGGCATGGGGTGCTACTGAGCTGCCAGCCGTTGAGGGGCGTACATCTGCCGTCTGTCAGGGAAGCAATTCATTTCTGAACTCCTTTTGCAATCCGTAGAGGCTGCTGTTTACTGTCACGCCTACCATCATGATGTGGTCGGCCATTTCGCAGATGTAGCGGTTGCGGGCAAGGGCTGTGGTGCGCGACTGGCGGACAGCTGCCGTCGTGGAGATGATGAGCAGGCGGCCCTGCTCCAATGGTGCTTTGAGCTCTTCTGGTATTTCCCTATACATTCGTCGTGCCAGCACCATGATGACAGGCACCTTGGCTTTCAGCAGGAAGTGCAGCACATCTTGCTCCAGCCTGCTGCTGAAGCCGCTCACCACGCAGCCCTCATGCTCGCCCGTCGCCCAGTTATAGCATCGCAGCACCACGTCGGGCGCTATGGTGCCCGATGCCAGGAAGGCTGTCTTCGGCAGCGTCAGCAGTTCCGTGTTGCCAAGATATAAAAGTTCCATTTTATCTCCAATTATCTGTACTTTAAAAATAAAGCCTCCTTTCGGAGGCTTGCCCCAAGTATTTATCATACAAGGGGGGATTCTGCTGCAAAGATAAGAAGTTTTTATGAAACCTCCAAATTTTCGGGCAGCAATTTTATTCTTCAGCAGAAAGATCATCGCCCATGCGGTACTTGATGTCGTAGTTCTTGCTTGAGGCAAGCGGCAGAGCCGAGCGGATGATGAAGTCGAGTTCCTCCTCCGTGAAGCCGTAGTGCTTGGCAAGGACTTTGTCGATTTCGTCGATGATAGGCTTTACGTTTTTCAATTAGGATACAAAAGCATTCTAATTCTATTAATCAATTCGTGTGCAGGATCTACGAAAGTCAGCATTTCATCTTTAGTCACTTCAAAAAGGCAGTTATAATCTCCTTTCTCTCTCAACTGCTCCATTCTTGTCAAGAAAGCACCAAGTCTGTCTTCGATGATTCCCGACTTTATAAAATGAAGCCCAAACTGCGTTAACATGCCAGAATGTCTGCGACTGGCAAGTCCGTTGTGTATAAACAATGCTTGAACGGCATGGAAACAAGCATAATAATAGCGGTTGGCAGCCATATCCCATTGCTCCATCTCACACATCATTCCTGCTTGTTTAAGGAAACGGTCAGCCTTTTCCATTTCCAAGCCGACCATTGTCTTTCTGTCTTCGTCGTTTAATCCCATTTACAGAGTAATAGCGTCACGTTCAACATTATGGTAGAATGGAGTAATGCGACTTGTCTCCCATTCCTTCTTGGTGTACATAATAGGATTTATCTCAGCCCCCAAATCCCATCCAAGTTTTGTGAGAGGATAGGTAATGGTGTCATAATCATCAGGCTGTAGTTTGTCCTTATCCATAACAATAAGAATGTCCCAGTCAGAGTTAAAACAAGCATCTCCGCGGGCTTGCGAACCGTAGAGTTTTGCTGTAGCATGCTCAGGAAGAGTCTGCGCCAGCATTTTCTTGATATTGTCGAGTATTTCCTTATCCATTCCGTTGCAAAGATAAAGATGTTTCTTGAAACTTCCAAATTTTCGGGCAACTATTTTATTCATTAGCCGATAATTCATCGCCCATGCGGTACTTAATGTCGTAGTTCTTGCTTGAGGCAAGCGGCAGAGCCGAGCGGATGATGAAGTCGAGTTCCTCCTCCGTGAAGCCGTAGTGCTTGGCAAGGACTTTGTCGATTTCGTCAATGATGGGCTTGGAGAGTTTCATGTAGAATTCATCATACTCAACACAACCTGTCGCTTTATAGACGTAAACACGACGCTTTGATTTTGCAAGGACATCTTTTGTTAAGCTGATGTTAAGACAAGACAATTGCTTGGCAAGTATATCGTCAAGTGCCAGTTTGAAGCTATAGACCTCGGAAGAATTCACATTATAGCAAGATGAATGTGTAATCCACCATATAAAAAACAATGTACTGTTGAACACTGCGCAACCACATTCTTTCTCTTCCTTAGTGTAAAATTGCATTCGCTTCAAGTGATGAGAAACAATTTCGCCGTCACGTTCGCTATGAAAATATGGTACAAACGTATGAGCCCTCATCCATCTTCCATCAGACTTCAGACATCGTTAATGTCACTAACCTGTCCCCGTGACATTTGAAGGTGCAGAGTGTGGCGTTGCAATGACGAGACGATTGATTTCGGATTCTAAGTTGGTTTATCCCCAAACTCCTTTTGCAACCCGTAGAGACTGCTGTCTTCTGTCACGCCTACCATCATAATATAATCGGCTAATTCGCAGATGTAACGATTGCGAGCGAGGGCTGTAGCACGCGACTGACGGATAGCAGTTGATGTGGAGATGATGAGCAAGCGACCGTGTTCCAATGGCACTTTCAGTTCTTCTGGTATTTCTCTATACATTCTCCGTGCCAGCACCATGATGACAGGCGTCTTGCCTTTCAGCAGGAAGTGCAGCACGTCCTGCTCCAGCTTGCTACTGAAGCCACTCACCACGCAGCCCTCATGCTCGTCTGTTGCCCAGTCATAGCAGCGCAGCACCACGTCGGGCGCTATCGTGCCCGATGCCAGAAAGGCCGTCTTCTGCATCGCCAGCAGTCTCTCGTTTCCATAGCGTATTATATCCTTCATTTTGTTTACAACAATATTTCTTCTTCATTATCATTTTAATGCTGAATAAAACCGACAGGTATGATTTCTGGACGTCTCCGATGTCCAACTTGCAATTCAGCGATAGAATTGGATATCACAATTTGTGATTTCCCATTTTCTGTCACCAGAACCTCTTTGGCAAAATCTTCGTCGTCGAGATACCGTTTAACGGTTGTCTTTTCGCCACTCCTGATTCTGTCCAATGTTCCCTGCCGTACACTCATGATAGTGACAAATTCTTTTCATTGTGTTCCACGGTCCAATGTCCGTAGAACCATATATAGGGCAACACCTCATATCTTCCAGTTATTAATAGTTTTATCGAAATACTTGATGATGTCTTCGTTCCCTTCTGCTTGGTTGAAAGTAGCAGCCAGGTGGGTAGTTGCACGAGAAACACCAACATATAAGTATCTCCTCATGATTTTCAAAGAACAGTTTTCCAATGCAGTATCAATGTCATAGAAGAACACTACTTCGAACTCCATACCCTTCACTTCTGAGATTCTGAAAACGCGCACAGCCTTTGTGTTAGGGGCTGTCCTGTTTTCAGAGCAGTCGTAAATCTGGATGCCATTCAGATAGTCCTGGTCATTCATCAAGTCCACTAAGTCTTTGATGTTGACATCATCTCCAACAAAAATGGCTACGGATGGCATACTTTCATCGTAGGTCTTGTAAACCTCAATGATACGCTTAGCCATCCATTCTGCTTTCTCTTCTTCATCATCAGAAACGATACATATTGGGGCTGGTTCGTCATCAGATCTTTTCTTTGTTGTATGGTATGGGGCCTCTATCCCTTGGTCATCAATATACATCTGTTTCGACATGTCCAGCAGCGTAGGCAACTGCCGGTAGGATGTTTTCAGTTCGACAATTTCCAGATTGGGCAATATTGACTTTCGAAGTTGTTCCCAACTCTTGATGCCATTGTCATTCAGTCCTTGCATGATATCACCACACAACGTTAAAGACGAATATTCGTAATGGCGGAAGGAGGCCATAAAATAGTAGTCTATAACGGAATAGTCAGTAGCCTCATCAATACCGATGACGGGTTTCACGTTCTCTTTATATGCCTCAACGTATTTGCTCTTCATGGCATTGAATCGTAGACGAGATTTCTTATATATACCCAAGAGCATATTGTTGACAAAACCAACAATCAGTTCCAGCTCTTCAGGATGAATGCGCTTTCCACCATCTTTTTTCTGTATTTTTTCTAGAAGTTTCTTGTTGAATAACGTGCTGTCTATTTCAATTTGCTTCTTTCTGAACAATTTGTATAGTCGAGGAATCTGGTTGAACAGATTACTCTCCACACCTCTGCACAAGAAGGCGTAGTTCATAGAGAACCAGCTCAACTCCCCAATTTGGCTTAGTTCTTCAATATTTACTAACGTTTCTATGATAACATATAATTCTCTTTGACGTTTGGTTAATTTCTTGTTACTATCGTATTTGCGCAGGCTCAATTTCTTTAGGATGGGCTTTATCTGCTGATATAGTTTTGCGTCATAATCTATGGATACAAGTTCTTCCTCTTCATCTTCTGCTTCATCCATTGCGTTTTCTGTTACGTCTTCATCTTGTACTACGATAGTCTCTTGCCTCCACTGGTCAAACAATGCGATTACTGACGATTTCATATCTTCATTCTCGTCCACCATTCTCTTTATAGCAAGAGCTTTTATGTTTAATGCATCGTTTAGCTGAGATTCCAAGATCGAAACATTTTTTCTTTCATTGTCCTGCAACGAGTTGAGGAGTCTTATCAATGCGTCAATATCTTTTACACCTTCTGCTCTCTTGCAATAAGCCTTGATACTCAAAGCAATGCTGTTCCAAGAGAAATCAGAGGTATTCAGATGATAGGCATTCAACAGGATGGTGGAGATGTTGTCAATACAAAACTTCTCAAACGCAGCGATGGCACCCTCGGCATCCATGATAAGTATTTCCTCGCTCTTATCTTTAACTTTATACAGTTTAAAAGGCCCATCAGAATCAGGCTTTCTCAGCTTGTATGCCATCAGCATCTTGTTTCTGAAACTATGCAGTGTAGTAGTGTTGTTCTCGTTGGCATTCAAGTATTCACCACGCATGTTAGCTTGCAGATAAGCAAGCAATTTCTCAGTGGGTGAGAAAAAAAGCCAGTTAACATCTCTCACCTTTTCATCTGTGATAGCAATGATCTGTTCTGGGGTAAGTGGAGCCTCATACTCTTCCAACGATTGAGCAGAGATGAGAAACTTCAGTCTTTGGATCATGGTGGTGGTCTTACCTGTTCCTGGTCCACCCTCTATCACCAAGGGCACACCGTCATAGAGGTGAGAACGCTTGGCTTCATCCTGAGCTAAGTCCAGGAAATGTTGATCACGCAAAGCGAGATCTTTGAGTATGAAGGTCTGTGTCTGCTTGATTTTAGACTTTGTCGCCTCAATAGTATTTTCCAGCTTCAATATTTCTTCAGCAGCTTTTTTCTCTTCCTCTTCCCGTCTTCTGGCTTCCTCACGAAGTCTTTCTTCTTCCTCTCTGCGAGCCTTCTCTTTGGCAGCACGTTCGGCCTCTTGCTGGGCTTCTTCCTTCTGCTTTCGAATCCGCTCTTTCTCTTCTTGAAGTTTCTTCAGTTGTTGCTCTTGTTCTTGTCGTTTACCCAACAAGTCATAAAGCCGCTGAAAACGGTAGGTATTAGCATCGTCCGCAATGTTGATTACAAGTTCCTGAGCTGTTCTGAAATCAGGCTTGTAAACTGCTCTGTCATGTATCGTTACCTCTACGTCATTTTTTCTTTTCGGATTCTTGGTTATTTGTGTATAGTTGCGCTTCCCAGAATAATATCTGGTCAAGACCTCGCCCATCTTGGAATCACGATGTACGACGATACCATCTGTACGTAGTACCTTTGTGGTGTCACCAATGACAATCCAAAACTGCTGAGCAGCTTCCTTGCCTTTCAACGTACTATCAAGAGAACAATAAGCTCTGCCTATAGCAGGAATACGGGTGTAGTTGGCTTTCTCCTTCTCAATATGGCGTTGGATTGCCTTTCCAATTTCGTATATGTCTTCTTTCATCTTCTTCGCCGTTATGCAATTTAACATCAGCCTAATCACTTTGCACGCCATAGACTAATTTATTGAATTCATAGGCAGACCTTCTTAAAGAACGCTCTTCTGCTATAGTTCCATAAAAAGAGTTGTTGAAACCGCCAGAATCTCTACTTCCTTTCTCATTTCCAAGCGATGCTCCCCTTCTCGTAGATTTATTCTGAGAGGTTTCAACCCTTATTCCATTTATAGCCAGTTGTTTCTTTAGATAAGTCTTCAAACTAGAATTTGCAGCCTTATCTTGAATCTTGTTCATAGTCTTAGCTCCCATCACCCGCATGTTGTTTTGTAGCAACATGAAAATAAAATTGTCAACGTCGCTTTCAGAATACATCATTGGAGTTGCTTTGACTAAATCTTTAAGTTTCATATAATTATATCGTTTTTAGTTCATTACTCCCATGACGAATAAGCCCCGTCATTGTCATCG
Organism: Prevotella sp. UBA3837; assembly: GCA_002392835.1. GTDB lineage: Bacteria > Bacteroidota > Bacteroidia > Bacteroidales > Bacteroidaceae > Prevotella. Next base: position 24,690 of record DGHX01000192.1, read on the forward strand.
TCTGCATCATAGTTCGAGTAGTCATAGTTCGACTGAAGTCTTTGACTTTGTTCAAAATCATTAAACCTATCATCAGCAAAGACATCTCGCTGTTGAACACGTCCAAAGATATCTCTGGCATATCCGTATTTGGGCTTGCGACCATTTCTCAAATTAGATTTACTCATAATATTTAATTTTGATGTTTATCAAAAACTATTATTTTGAAAAAACTTAAAATTATTCCGTTTATTCATCGTTTAACTCATCGCCCATGCGGTACTTGATGTCGTAGTTGATGATGAAGTCGAGTTCCTCCTCAGTGAAGCTGTAGTGCTTGGCAAGGACTTTGTCTATCTTGTCAATGATGGGCTTGGAGAGTTTAGGATAAAACTCATCGTAGATGACTTGTCCCGTCGCCTTATAAAAAGTGTTCTTCCTATACTTTTTCTTTTCAAAGTCTAACATTAATTGGTTACATAATAAAGACAAGTCTTCTTGCCACTCGTCATCATCACTTAATGAATATGGAAAATTATCCACCTCTCTTTGATTAAGATGCCTGCAATCTGATGTAGCCACAAACCAAAAGTAAAACAAGGAACTACATATTATACACGATGCAGTTTCTGCATATTTCTTTTTGTTAAAAGATACTTTACGAATAGATACAGAAAGTTTCTCTCCGTCTTTCTCATTATAAAAATAAGGTGCGAATGTCGTCGCCCGAGTGAAATAACGCGGTGCACCATGATAATATATGTACTGTGCACCTCTCATGTCATACCGAAATGCTATAACACTATTAGACAAAAGTTTACTCAGTATAGAACTTTCAATTTCTGTAGAAATCTTACTCAGTGAAACGTAATTTTCAAAAAAAGTTCCACATGTGTATCTTACGGTATTAAGTAAGTATGGGCGAAACTCAGAATTCCAATGATAATATTTTGTTGTATAAGAATTTGAAGCTCCTAATATATAAATTAGAATACGTTGATCAACTCCATCAAACATTTTTGATGGTCTTGTGTCATAAGTAGAAAACCATCCTTTTTGCTCTTTAAATATATTGTAAAGCGTCATCATCCTGTCTGTGCATATCGAAGAATGAGGGATGATCATACCAGTTTTTCCATTTGAACACATTATGCATGATACACGCTCTATAACATATGCATATAGATTACCGCAATCAATTGTCTTATATCCATGAAGTTTATAGATGTCAGAAACTGCGACACCCTGTACCTTCTTGTTATATTCCACATACGGCGGATTACCAATCACCACATCGAAGCCGTGATTGCCGTTGATGATGTCGTAGTATTCGGCGAGCCAGTGGAAGGGCTGGTGAGATTTCAGCCAGTCTTCGTAGTTCAGGGAGCCGTCAGAGACGGTGGACTTATACAGCTTGTCGTTCAGCAGCGTGTTGAGGGCTTGGAGGCGTGCCTTCAGGTCGGCTTTCGACTGCTTGTAGGTGTCAAGGTTGTCGCTCTGTAGCAGCTGGATTTCCTTGAAGCGCTCGTAGGCTAAGGCAACTTTGTCCATTTCCAAGTGAACCTTGTCCTTGAACTCAGCATTGGCAAACATATCGCCTTCTACCAAATCCTTCTCCAGTTCATCGTTGGTGGCATAGCCAACAAGCGTGTTGCCGCAGCGGATGTTGAAGTCGATGTCAGGCAAGGGGTCAAGGCCGAGATTGGGGTCGCGAGGCACCACATCCACCACTGCCACCATCTTAAGGAACAGTCGCAGTTTGGCTATCTCTGTCGCCTCCACCATGATATCTACGCCATAGAGGTTGCGCAGGATAATGTTCTTGTAGATGAAGTAACGGATGTTTGAGCGATACTTACCGCTGAGCTCCTCCAACTCTGCTTTGAACATATTGGGATTATCGTCGTTCCACGCCTGCATCCTGTCGATACATATCTCATAGAGCGGCTCCAGGATGTTGAGGGCAGCAAAGAGGAAAGCACCAGAACCGCAAGTAGGGTCGAGGATGGTGACACGGCGCAACTGGGCATAGAAATGCTTCACCAGCAGATGGTCGTCAGTCCGCGAAAGCAGGTCTTGCACAAACTGGCGGATGTCGAGGTTGTAGGTGATGAAGTCGTTGATTTCCTTAATCTCTCCATTCTCTATTTTCTGCCGGATGCTGGCGTAGCGCTGTAGGCGTTCTATCGTCTCTCGCCATATCTCCGTAGGCAGGGCAAAAGCCTCTGGTGTCTTTTCGTTCCAATGGCTGCGACGTTCCAAGAGGTTGGGCTTGGTGGTGTCGAGGCCAACAGCAATATGTTCAGGAATCTCCATTCCTGCCCCTTTCTTCACGGCATCGAAAATATAGGTATCTCCACTCTCACGAAGGAACTGCCAAACCTCACCGTTAGTCTTGAACGGGCGCTCGTCAGCCTTCTTAGTGGCATCCATCAGGAAGGGCAGGATGGTGTTGCGGCCTATATACTCAGTGATGTCCTCCTTGGTGTAGTAGGCTCCCATCTGGGCACGGTCGTTGATGTACTGCTCGAAGATATAGCCCAGCACGTCAGGGTTGATGTCTTTACCGCTGGCCGTCAGGCGGTCGTCCAAGTGCCAGTGCCACTGGTCGAAGAAGGCAAACAGACTCTCGAAAGCCTCGTCGGCAATGTCGTGCTTAGGATATTTCTCCTCCAACTCGTGAATGCCAAACATGCCTCCGTTCAGATAGGGTATGCGCCCATATTTCTGCACAAAGTCCGGCTGATGGCGAGGAGAGTTCAGTCCGTCGTGGAAGAGGCTGAGCAAGAATCCACGATAGAACGAATCGTAGAAATGTCCTTCGCCTTTTTCCTGCTTCACCCAAGCCAGTTTTTCGCGAAGATAGTTGACATTCAGATTGAGGAAGCCTTTCTTCTGGATGAAATAGCAGAACATTAGGCGGTTGAGCATCACCGAGGTGTACCACTGCTTATTGCGGTTCTTCTTCAGGTCGGTTATCTCGTCGTCGATACCAGTGATATACTTGGCAAAGATGGTGTGCTCCTTGCGGAAGCCTGTATAGAAGTCTTTGGTGATCTTCTCAGAGTTGACGATAAAGACTGCCTGCACACGCTCCTTCACGTCCATGATGGTGGTACGCTCATCGAAGTCGAAGCAGAGGTCGCTCATCTTCTCAAAGAGGAAGTCGGCCTTTGCGGCCGATTCGTATTCCACCAACACGAGGTCGCGCTTGTCTACCTTCTTCACTGGCACCACCCAGAGGTGATGGCTCGATTTGGCGCATTGCAAATGCTTATACTCGTCGCTGTTGGATTGCAAATCCGACAGAGCGAAGATGCAGATATAGTCATTGGCCGTGCGGCGCAGACGAGTGTCTATCTTCTTGCACGTCGACGAGGTTGGTATCTCCTTCACCTTGCAGGTCAGTACCTGGAAGCCGCTGCGGTCGGCTATCTGCTGAAACTCATAGACGGTCTCTTCTATCGTGATGTCAAACGTGGTCTGTCCTTTCGGATTGTTCCATCCCATCTCGCGGATAAACAACTCACGGAAGTTGCTCTCACTGATGTATTCTATAAATGTTCTCTTATTCATAAGGCGGTAGCAAATTCTTCACTATTCACTCTTCACTCTTTAGTCCCATTGAGCAGATGATGGTGGGGTCTTTCTGTTTACTGCAATCCTCGTCAATACGGCATAGCGTACCGTTCTTGTGCATCTCAAGCACAGACTCCACGATGTCGTCGTTGGTGCTTGAGCGCAGCATCCGTCCGAGTATGAACTTCGTGCCCTCCAAGAGCTGATAGTTATAGATGTCGTCGATGGCATACTTCAGCTGTTGGCGTTTGTCGGCATCGAAGAAGAGGGTAGGGGGCTGCTGATAGTAATGCTCTAAGAGGTCGATGATGCGGAAGCGCGTGCTGAAGCGGTTGCCCAGGATGCCACTCACGCTGGTGGTCTCCTGCTTCATGCCGTCGATGGCTTTCTTCACCAGGTCGAAATGATTCTCTAATGGTTGCTGTGCAGGCTCATTGGCAGTGCAGGCCATCGCTGTGAGTATCTTCTTCTGCGACTGGCTGATGATTTCGCCTTTCGAGTTGTACCACGTCAGCACGTCGTAGTCGTTGTGTGTCTTGGCGTAGGTGATGACGCCATCCTCCAGAGTGCTTGCTGCCTGCTTGGTGGAGTAGATGATGTTGCTGAGTGCAGGAATGATCTGTTGCAGTTTGGGGTTGGCATCCGTAGCGTTCTTCCATATCTGGTAGGCTTGCGAAGCCAAGTCCACATCGTTGTCGTCCTCATCGTCTAATGAACCGCTCTTCTCGTTGTACATATCGCGCAGGTTCTGTTCGTTACCTTCGAAGAATACCTCGTCGCTGCCCACGATGTTGGCATTCTCGTTGATGCGGTCGTTCAGTCGCTTACGCAGTCGGATAATCTTTTCTACGCCTTCAGCGGGGAAGAAGGAATAGCAGAAGATTTCCGCTGCCTCCTGTCCGATACGGTCTACACGACCAGCTCTTTGTATCAGTCGGATGATGGCCCAGGGCAAGTCGTAGTTCACGATGACGTGGGCATCCTGCAGGTTCTGACCTTCCGACAGCACGTCAGTTGCCACCAGCACGCGCAGCTCGTCGCTGGCAGCGACATCAGCATGATTGCTCAGCGGCGAGAACCGCTCTACGATGGCTGTAGGATTCTTGCTGCCGCCAGTAGCCCTGTCGATATGTGTAAAGCCGCGCTTTTTCAGTTGACGATAGATGTAGTTGGCCGTATCAGAATATTGGGTAAAGACCAGCACCTTGTCACCCTGATGCGTATGGTTGAGCAGCGCCTCCAGTTCGTTCAGTTTCTGGTCTGCCTGTGGGTTCCACTTGCCGCAGAGCAATATCATCTGTATGATTTGCTCGCAGTCCTTCTTCAGGTGCTGTTTCAGGGTACGCTTGAAATAAGTGGACTCTATCCATGCCACATTGTTCTTCTGCGACAGCAGTTCATAGTATTTTTGAGCCTTCTCCATATAGACCTTCATGTCTGTAGGGATTTCTATCAGGTTGTCACCAGCCTGGCGGTCTTCTTCTTCATTGTCGTGAGCGAAGATGTCGTTGATGTCCTCGTCCTCTATCCACTCCTCAGGCAGGTCGTTCTCATCGCCTATAGGCAGAGGCAGCTTGTTGTCGATGGCATAGATAAAGACGGCATTGCGCAGGATATGTCGATAGAGCGTCAGCAGGAACGAGAATCCGCTGCTGTCGATACGCTTAAAGAAGGTGCTCTTGCAGAATCCCATCATGCGCTGCCCGGCCCGGCTCAGATTCTCTAACAGATGCTTGTCGGTGGTGGAGGCATTGGCTGTCTTGCTGGTATCCTCATATTGGGAGAGTCCGTAACGGGGCAGGCGCAACTCTTCCATCATCGCAATCATCTCTTCTGAATAGAGACGGCTGTACTGGTCGCCAGGAGTCGTATCAAACTTGATGGCCTTGGGCCGGCGCTCAGGGAAGAAGTTCTTCCTGCCGTCGCGAAACTCCAGGTATTTGCGTCCTGTAGCCTCGTCGGTCTTGGCATAGTTATCCTTGATAAAGGTACGTGTGCGCCGCACGAGGAAGAGCTTCATCAGCTCCTGCCAGTCGTCGAGGCTGGTGCTCTTCTCGAAAGCCTTGATGCTGCGTATGAACACCTCGCTGTGCTTTTGCAGGAAGGCACGGTCGCCGCCAAGCGAGCGGATATATACCTCAGGACGGATGCCGAGGTCATCGTCCTCGCTGATGAAGAGCTTGAGCTGGCTGCTCAGGTCAGAGAAGTCTTTGTTGTAAGGGGTAGCCGTCAGCAGCAGCACTTTGCAGTCCTGCCGCTCTATGAGTGCCTTGATGTTCTGATAGCGCTTGCCCTGCTCGTTGCGCAGGTTGTGGCTTTCATCCACAATGATCAGGCGATAATAGCGAGCGTTGTCAATGTCAATAGGCTTGGCGACAGACATGATGTCGGCCTTCAGGTCGTAGCGGCGGCGATACTTTTCCCACATGTCCTGCAGGTTGGCAGGACAGATGATGAGCGTGCTGCTGGCGTAGGTCATCTCGTAGATCTTGGCTATGGCGCAGGCTGTGATGGTCTTACCCAGTCCCACCACGTCGCCTATCATGGCACCGCCGCGTTTCTCGCTGTTCAGGTGGCGTGCTGCTATCTTGACTGCTGTCTGCTGGAAGTCGAACAGCTCGCGCTGAAACTCTGGGGGCAGCGTGAACTCCTTGATGCCGCTGCGGGCATCGGCACTCAGATGGTAGGCCGTCTTTAGGTATATATAATAAGGTGGGATGATTTGCTCGCCTGCCCAGCTGTTGTCGATGGCGTCGATGAGCTCCTTGGTGATGTCGATGCAGAAGCGGTCGTTCCAGCGGTCGTCGAACCACTGGGCCAGTGCCTCCAAGTCGCGGTTGTTCTCAATATCTGCGTCCAGTTCGCCCTGCTTGGTCAGCCCTGCGTATGTCAGGTTGCTGCTGCCAAGGATGCCGGCTATCTTGTTGCGGTTGGAGTCTGGGTTATAGGCCAGGTAGAGTTTGGCATGCAGGGGTTCTGCCACATAGAGTTTCACGCAGATTTTCCCTTCTTTCAATTGGGCAGAAAGCCGGCGCAACGTCCACTCGTCGCGCTGGGTGGGCATGCCCAACAGCAGTTGCTTCCTGAAGTCGCGGGCTATCTCCAGCTTACATTGTTGCACGTAGGCCGCATCAGGTGTCTGCGGATTGGAATAGAGACGTCGGACCAACTCCTCGTCAGGTTGGTGCATGCCAATCAGCAGGCGGCAATGGCGAAACGCCTGTTGGTCATTCTCATACACATACTCGCCTGGCAGTTGGTCTATCTGGTTTACCACCAGGTTCCAACCTCGCAGGTTGAAATAGCCCACGCAGAAATCCACACGCTTGATGCCGTCGTCAGCAATAAGGTCTTGCAGGCCCTTTACAAATTTCGACTCAATGTTGTCGTAAATGTTAGCCATATCTACGCTATAGTTAAATTTCATTTGACTTTTTCTCGCCATGACATAAAGCAAGCTTCCTGTGCATGGCTTAACGAAAAAGTTTTAGGAGCGAAAGGACTATCTGTTCGGATGATAATGGGTCATGCATGGAGACTTTGGGACATGATAAAAGCGTGAACCGCCCTTATCTAAGTCCCTAGGTTCTCGCATACCCATTATACCAGATAAGCCGTCCACGCCATCGCGCAGACGTTATGCTTATTAGGTGGTATAATGTCATTAGAATTTGCGAGATTCAGGGACATTACCGAATATAGCACTAACGCTATGTTTATTTCCAACGAAAATTATACTGCCACCCTGCGCTCAGGGACTCCTGTGCCTCGCGGGCGAGGCTCATGCCGTTTACGGCATCTTCAGCAATACTTGCTGCAAAATTACAAATTTCTGTTGACATTGACGCAAGATTTGCCAGAAATATGTTGTAAGAGGCCGTTTTTTTTCCTGTTCCTTCTGCTGTATGCGCCGGGAGGTGGGGGAGGTTTAACGCTCTTTCCCCACATTGCTATTATAAAGCAGAGGCAATTTTTATACGCTGAAAAATGTTGCACTACTTGCACCTAAGTACTGCGGAACGAGCTGATGGGCAATGGGTTAATGCTGAAAACGACTGTGCAGCTAACGGATGTTAACAGGATGTGACCGATGGGCGGAAATGCATAAATAGACATTTTCACGCGGGGGCCGCATTTTTTCATTAGCGGCCCTCTCGTGAAAAAAACCGATATGGGATTTTTTCAAAAGCGGCCCGCATTTTAGAAAGCGGGGGCCGCGGGGCGGAAAATGCCGGCGGTGCAAGATAAATATCAACAAAGGTTAACGTAGGTGCAAGTAGTGCAAGTAGTGCAACATATTTCCGACATAATTGCGGCCAATATTTTGCCGAATGAAAAAAATAATGTACCTTTGCACAAATTTATATTTGTATGATGCAGATTAAGGTAAAGGACGCAGCACTGAGCCAGGCGGCACTGGAGGGCATGGACGCCTTCGTGCAGGTGGTGGTGGACGCGCTGCGACAGGCCATAGGCGGAGAGCCCACGGCCGAGACAATGGAACAGCTGAACGCCGACCAGATGACGCTGCTCTGCTGGGACACACTGCACGGAGAGGTGATGGAAGGGGGCTTTATACAGCTGATACACAATGGTTATGGGCCCTTCATCTTCAAGAATCCCTTTGCCAAGGCACTGAACAAGATGTGGCACATGCGCGAGCTGTCGAAACGGCTCTACGAGGTGCACACGCTGTGGCTGCAGCACCGCGAGGAGATAGAACGCGACTGCACGGACGAGGAGTTCATGGCCCTCTTCGAGCGATTCCCGCAGTTCGACGACTACGACGACTGGTTCGTGGAGAACGAGGAGGAACTGACGCAGCAGGTGGCACAGTATATTGACGAGAACATAGAGAAATTCGTGGTGACAGAATGAACAAAGCAGAACAGGAGCTACGCAAGAAGAGCCCCGTACAGATAAAGAACCGCAAGGCGGCATTTGAGTATTTCTTCATAGAGGAGTTCACCGCCGGCATCGTGCTCACGGGAACGGAGATAAAGTCAATCAGGGCGGGAAAGGCATCGCTCGTCGACACCTATTGCACCATCATCCGCGGAGAGCTGTGGGTGAAGGGAATGTCGGTGAGCCCCTATTTCTACGGCTCGTATAACAACCATGAGCAGAAGCGCGACCGCAAGCTGCTGCTGACGCGGAGGGAGATAAACCGCCTGGAGAGCGCCACGAAGCAGACAGGATATACCATCGTGCCGACGCTCATCTTCATCGACCAGAACGGAAGGGCAAAGGTAGACCTGGCACTGTGCAAGGGAAAGAAAGCCTACGACAAGCGGCAGACGCTGAAGGACAAGGAGGACCGGCGCGAAATGGACCGCGCGATGAAAGTGAGGAGTGTTTGAGCTTTTAAGTTTATGAGTTTTTGAGTGATGAAGCTACAGGATATCATCAGCGAGCGGGTGCTCATACTCGACGGGGCGATGGGTTCGCTCATTCAGGAATACGGCCTGGAGGAGAAGGACTTCACACCCCGGGAGGCCGTCACTACGCTCTTCAGCCAAAAGGGCAACAACGACGTGCTGAACCTGACACGCCCCGACGTGGTGGGCAACATACACGAGCGATACCTGCAGGCAGGGGCCGACATCATCACTACGAACACGTTCAATGCACAGCGTATATCGCAGAGCGACTATCACTTAGGGAATCTTGTTAAAGAAATGAATCGGCAGGGAGCACTGGTGGCAAGGGCCGCAGCCGACCGCTACAGCACTCCTGGGAAGCCACGCTTCGTGGCCGGGTCGGTGGGCCCCACGAACAAGACCTGCTCCATGTCGCCCGACGTCAGCGACCCCGCACGGCGCGACCTGACCTACGACCAGCTGTTCAGCGCATACACCGAGCAGATGGAGGCGCTCATGGAGGGTGGGGTGGACGCCCTGCTCATAGAGACCATCTTCGACACGCTGAACGCCAAGGCAGCCCTGCATGCCGCCATGCACGTGGCAGAGCAGACGGGAAGAGAGGTGCCGCTGATGCTCAGCGTCACCATCAGCGACGCGGCAGGTCGGACACTGTCGGGACAGACGCTCGAGGCCTTCCTGGCATCGGTGAGCTCGTTCCCCGTGTTCTCAGTGGGGCTGAACTGCTCGTTTGGCGCCAAGCAGATGCTGCCGTACCTGAGCGAGCTGGCTCGAAAGGCTCCATACTATGTCAGCGCATATCCCAATGCCGGACTGCCCAACGAGCTGGGGCTATACGATGAGACGCCGGACTCGATGGCGCCGCAGATAGCCGAGTTCATAGACCGGCAGCTGGTGAACATCGTGGGCGGATGCTGCGGCACCACGCCCGACTTCATAGCACGCTACGCGCCGCTGGTGAAGGATGCCGCCGGCTATAAGATCCCCCGCCGTCCGGCACCGAAACCCACCTCCTTGTGGCTCAGCGGCCTGGAACTGCTGGAAATACCCTCCACCCTCCACCACTCCCCCTTCACCAACGTTGGTGAGCGCTGCAACGTGGCCGGGTCGAGGAAGTTCCTCCGCCTCATCAACGAGAAGCACTACGACGAGGCACTGCAGATAGCACGCAAGCAGGTGGACGACGGAGCCATGGTCATAGACGTGAACATGGACGACAGCCTGCTCGACGCACCGGCGGAGATGGTGCACTTCCTGAACCTCATGGCCTCGGACCCCGACATAGCCCGTGTGCCCGTGATGGTGGACAGCAGCGACTGGCGCGTCATCACCGCCGGACTGAAGTGCCTGCAGGGAAAGGGCATCGTGAACAGCATCTCGCTGAAAGAGGGCGAGGAGGTGTTCCTGAGCCACGCACGACAGGTGAAGCGCATGGGAGCCGCCGTGGTGGTGATGTGCTTCGACGAGCAGGGACAGGCCACCACCTACGAGCGACGCATAGCCATAGCCGAGCGCTCATACCGGCTGCTGACGCAGCAGGCGGGCATGGATCCGGGTGACATCATCTTCGACCCAAACATACTGACCATTGCCACCGGCATGGAGGAGCACAACGCATACGCACTGGACTTCATACGCGCCACGGCATGGATAAGGCAGCACCTCAAAGGAGCACACGTCAGCGGAGGCGTGAGCAACCTGTCGTTTGCATTCCGCGGAAACAACTACCTGCGCGAGGCCATGCATGCCGTGTTCCTGTACCATGCCATACAGGCTGGTATGGACTTCGGTATCGTAAATCCTTCGTCTAAAGTGATATACGACGATATACCTGCACCATTACTGCAGGCTATAGAGGACGTGGTGCTGAACCGTCGGCCCGATGCCACGGAGCGCTTGGCCGAGGAGGCGGCACGGCAGGCCACACAGGCACCGACAGGGCCGCAAGGCGCGGAGAAGACCGGCAGCGGCACACCGCAGGCCGGCGCACAAACGCTGGAGGAGCGGCTGCAGCAGGCACTCATCAAGGGCGACTCAACGACGCTGCCTGCCGACCTGCACGAGGCGATGGGACGATACGGCAGGGCCGTCAGCGTCATCGAAGGACCGCTGATGGACGCCATGAACGAGGTGGGGCGACGCTTCGGCGAGGGGCGCATGTTCCTGCCCCAGGTAGTGAAGGCGGCAAGGACCATGAAGCAGGCAGTGGAACTGCTCATGGGAGAGAAAAACACCGAGCTGGTCGCCGAGCCCACTGCCACGGGCAGGCCAAAGGTGCTGCTGGCAACGGTGAAGGGCGACGTGCACGACATAGGAAAGAACATAGTGGGAGTAGTCATGGCCTGCAACGGATATGAGGTCATAGACATGGGCGTCATGGTGCCGGCAGAAGAGATTGTCGAGAAGGCACGCCAGGAGCACGTGGACATGATTGGCCTGTCGGGACTCATCACACCCAGCCTGGAGGAGATGGTGAACGTGGCGACGGCTCTGCGACAGGCAGGGCTCGACATACCCATCATGATAGGCGGAGCCACCACCAGCCAGCTGCACGTGGCGCTGAAGATAGCTCCCGTGTATGGAGGGCCCGTGGTGTGGATGAAGGACGCGTCGCAGAACCCCATAGTGGCGCAGCGCCTCATGAGCGACCAGCGACAGCTGAGGCAGGAACTGGACGAGACATACGCCAGGCTGCGGGAACAGTACGGCCAGCAGCAGCAACAGCTGCTCTCCATAGAAGAGGCACGCAGAAACAAACCACAGATATACTGAGCGGAAACATAAAACACAAATGCACTGAATGATTAAGACTGTCATCTTCGACCTCGGCGGCGTCATCATCACCCTCGACCAGTCACAGGCGGTAAGGCGATTTGAGAAACTGGGACTGAGCGATGCCGCCATGCGCTTGGACGCATATACACAGGAGGGCATCTTCGGCGACCTGGAGGGAGGACGCATAGACGCCGAGACATTCCGGCAGGAGCTGCAGCGGCTGACAGGCCGCCAGCTGACACACGACGACTGCGCACACGCCTGGCAGGGATATGCCAAGGAGGTGCCGCAGAGAAACCTCGAAGCACTGGACAGGCTGCGCAGACAGGGATACAGACTGCTGCTGCTGTCGAACACCAACCCGTACATGATGGAATGGGTAGAGAGCACACGCTTCGACGGGCATGGACACCCGGCCAGCCACTACTTCGACGCCATGTACCTGAGCTATGAGCTGAAGGTGATGAAACCGTCGGAGGAGATATTCAGGAAGGTGCTCATGGCCGAGCAGACACCGCCCGACGAATGCCTGTTCCTCGACGACGGGCCCAGGAACGCCGCAGTGGCCAGCCAGATAGGCATCAGGACCTTCTGCACAGTGAACGGAGAAGACTGGACAAACGAAATATACCACTATCTGAAATGAAAAAGAGAATACTATCAATGGTGATGCTGCTGGCTGCACTGGCCACGGCAGCCACAGCACAAGTGAAACGCGAGTTCCGAGGGGCATGGATACAGACCGTGAACGGACAGTTCCAGGGAATGAGCACCGAAGCCATGCAGCGAACCCTGACCACACAGCTCGACGAGCTGCAGGGCATGGGCGTCAATGCCATCATCTTCCAGGTCAGGCCAGAGTGCGACGCCTTCTACCCCAGCAGCATAGAGCCATGGAGCCGGTTCCTGACAGGACAGCAGGGAAAGGCACCCCAGCCGTACTGGGACCCGCTGCAGTGGATGATAGACCAGTGCCACGCAAGAGGCATGGAGCTGCACGCATGGATCAACCCATACAGGGCAAAGACGAAGGGAACGACGTCGCTCTCGGTGAACCACGTGCTCATAGAGCATCCCGAGCGCTGCTTCGACTACGACGGGCTGGAGATTCTCAACCCCGGAATACCCGAGAACAGGGAATACATCTGCCAGGTGGGGCTCGACATCGTGACCCGCTACGACGTTGACGGCATACACATGGACGACTACTTCTACCCCTACCCGGTGGCAGGGCTGCCCATACCCGACGACGTGCAGTACAGGCAGTACAACAACGGCATACAGGACCGCGGCGACTGGAGGCGCCACAACGTGAACCTCTTCATCAAGCAGTTCTATGAGACCATACACCGCGCCAAGCCCTGGGTGAAGGTGGGCATATCGCCATTCGGCATCTACCGCAACAAGAAGAACTCGCCCATAGGCAGCAATACCAACGGGCTGCAGAACTATGACGACCTGTACGCCGATGTGCTGCTTTGGATTAACAACGGATGGTTAGACTACTGTGTACCACAGCTTTACTGGGAGATAGGACACAAGGCTGCCGACTATGCCACGCTCATAGGGTGGTGGAACCAGCATGCCTCTGCCAGGCCCCTGTACATAGGCGAGGACATAGAGCGCACGGTGAAGGCTCCGCATCCCCTCTATCCCGAGAGCCACCAGCAGAGCGCAAAGCACGACCTGCACCAGCAGATGAAGGGCGTGAAGGGTACGGTGCTGTGGTATGCAAAGGCTGCCGTCGACAACCCCGGAAACTACGCCACCATGCTGAAGCAGAACTACTGGAGGTATCCGGCCCTGCAGCCCACCATGACCTTCCTCGACAAGAAGGCACCCAAGAAGCCGAAAAGCCTGAAGGCCATTTGGATGCCTGACGGATACGTGCTCTGCTGGACGGCCCCCAACGGCAAGGATTGGGACGACATGGCCACGAAGTACGTCGTGTACCGCTTCGCTGCCAAGGAGAAGGTGAACATCAACGATCCGTCGCACATAGTGGCCATTACCAGCCAGACGTTCCTGAAGCTGCCTTACGTAGACGGAGGACAGAAGTTCACATACGTAGTGACGGCCCTCGACAGGCTGCAGAACGAGAGCAAGCCCGCGAAAAAGAAAGTCAGGCTGTGAACGTGCCTCTTTAAGCATTAAGCACTAAGCATTGAAAAAAGGAACCTTCACAGGTTCCTTTTCCGTTTCCACTTGCCACGTTTCAAAAGCAAGTGAAGTTTCCAGAATGACTTCGTGTCTCACGACATACTGTCATCTTCAATTAACCTTAATAATCTAATACCATGAAAAACACGTTGCAAAGGTACGAAAAATATTTCAATAGTGGAAAAAAAAGCTATTATATTACAATATTATTAAATTGTTTTAACTAAAATGCTTTGTTTGTTCACTTTCTATAACTTAACGGAGGATATGTCGACCAAATCGTTCACAATGGCGTAGATGGTAAGTCCGGCGGGGGAGTGTATCTGCAGCTTGCGGGCTATGTTGCGACGGTGAGTGATGACGGTGTTCACCGAGATGCACAGGTGGTCGGCAATCTCCTTGTTGGCCATGCCCTGTACCAGCGCCACGATGACGTCCTTCTCGCGGTCGCTCAGTGAATCCTGGTTCTGTGAGGCACCGTTCTTGAACACCATCTCGGTGATGTTGCGCGTAATGTCGCTCTGCTGCATCTGGCGCTCCAGCCTGCGGATGGCGGGCACAAAGATGAGGTCTTCAACCAGGCCGTGCTGGTGCAGCCACTCCTCATTATTATATATATCGTGCAGGGTGGCGGTGAGCTTGTTGTTGTGCAGCCCGTCGCTGGGCAGGTATTTGATGATGAGCAGCTTCAACTCGCGCAGCTTCTTGTCAGCATCGGCATGCTGTCGCGAGAAGGTCTCGATGCTGTAGCTGCCGTTGCCGGGGTTGCCGTCGATGAGGCCTTTCACGTAGGGGAAGAGCACGCGCTGCTCGTATTTCATGTGCCGCTGAATCTCGTGGGCATACTCATCGTAGAAGCGCATGATGAGCTGCCCCAGCGAGTCGAGCGTGTTGATGCTGTCCTCCAGCTCGTGGCGGATGAAGGGCAGCTGGAAGTCGAGGAAATAAGCATGGCTGGCTTCCAGGTAGTGCATCAGCGTGGGAATGCTCAGCTTTTCGTCCTCAACGGCGTCGGTGCGGTTGTTGATGCTGAAATTTACTATGGCCAGAAACGTGTAGGTGTCGACACCGTTGTCCTCGCACGTCTCGCGGACGGTCTTGTCGCCGAAACCCAGGCTGATGCCGAATGCTCCCAGCATCTGCAGAATGTCGTAATTGTCGCGAATGAGGGTGATGAGCTTGTCGTCAGCCTCATACATCTTCATCTGTTTCATTGTATTGCATCGTTATGGTGAGTGCAAAAGTAGTCAAAAAAGGAATAATATGCAAGAATTTCCACCTTAAACTGCGTTATTTAGATTTTGCTCGTGGGTGAGCATCTTCATTTCCTTGCCTGATGGGGCCGCAAAAGTATGAATAAAAGAATGAAAAGCCAAATATCTTTTAACAGATTTGGCAGTAAAGAAAAAAAATTGTACCTTTGCACCTTCAAAAATAGTAAAGTTTTTTATCAAGAGCAAGATATGGCAAAGAGATTCGCCGAGCATAACGGCTTGAACCTGACACAGGTGAACAATGATGTATTGGAGAAGTGGATGAAGGACGACGTCTTTCGCCGCTCGGTCAGCGAGCGCGAAGGCTGTCCGCAGTTTGTTTTCTTCGAGGGGCCTCCCTCGGCAAATGGACATCCGGGCATTCACCATGTTCTGGGACGCTCGCTGAAAGACACCTTCAACCGCTATAAGACCATGCAGGGATTCCAGGTGAAGCGCAAGGCAGGATGGGACACACACGGACTGCCGGTGGAGCTGAGCGTGGAGAAGAGTCTGGGCATTACCAAGGCCGACATCGACAACAAGGAGTCGGAGAAGTACATCTCGACCGAGGAATACAACCGTAAGTGCCGCGAGAACGTGATGATGTACACGCAGGAGTGGCGCGAGCTGACTGAGCGCATGGGATACTTCGTCGACCTGGACCATCCCTACATCACTTACGACAACAAGTACATTGAGACACTGTGGTACCTGCTGAAGAAGTTCTATGAGAAGGGACTGCTCTACAAGGGCTACACCATACAGCCATACAGTCCGGCTGCCGGCACGGGCCTCTCCAGCCACGAGCTGAACCAGCCGGGATGCTATCGCGACGTGAAGGACACCACCTGCACGGCGCTCTTCCGCATGAAGAACCCGAAGCCGGAGATGACAGGGTGGGGCGATGCCTTCTTCATGGCATGGACCACCACGCCGTGGACACTGGCCGCCAACTCGGCACTCTGCGTAGGGCCGAAGATCGACTATGTGGCGCTTCAGACTTACAACCCCTATACGGCCCAGCCCATCGTGGTCGTCATGGCCGATGCACGCGTACCGGCTTACTTCGACACCGCGGCAGAGATCACCGACGGCGGCGAGCTGCCCGAGTTCAAGAAGGGCGGCAAGTTCCTGCCATACCGAGTGGTGGGACGCTACAAGGGCACCGACCTCGTGGGCATGGAGTACGAGCAGCTGCTGCCCATGATCAAGCCCATGGGCGATGCCTTCCGCGTCATACCCGGCGACTATGTCACCACCGAGGATGGTGCCGGCATCGTGCACATAGCACCCAACTTCGGAGCCGACGATGCCTTCGTGGCCAAGAAGGCCGGCATCTGCCCCATTGTGCTCATCGACAAGAAGGGTGCCGAGCGGCCCGTCGTTGACCTGCAGGGAAAATACTTCGTCGTGGAAGATCTCGACCCCGAGTTTGTAAAGGCATACGTCGACGTGGAGAAGTGGAGCCGCTATGCAGGCCGCTACGTGAAGAACGCCTACGACGATACGCTCACCGACAAGGATGAGACCCTCGACATCAGCATCTGCATGGACCTGAAGGCCGATGGTAAGGTGTTCAAGATTGAGAAGCACGTGCACAACTACCCGCACTGCTGGCGCACCGACAAGCCCGTGCTCTACTATCCCCTTGACTCCTGGTTCATCAGGAGCTCGGCCTGCAAGGAGCGCATGAGCGAGCTGAACAAGACCATCGGCTGGCATCCCGAGTCGACCGGCAGCGGACGCTTCGGCAACTGGCTCGACAACCTGAACGACTGGAACCTCTCCCGTTCGCGCTTCTGGGGCACACCGCTGCCCATCTGGCGCTCTGAGGACGGCGAAGAGCTGTGCATAGGCTCGCTTGAGGAGCTGTACGGCGAGATAGAGAAGGCCGTCGCTGCCGGCGTCATGGCCCAGAACCCGCTGCGCGAGAAGGGCTTCGTGCCTGGCGACATGAGCAGCGAGAACTACGACCGCATAGACCTGCACCGCCCATACGTCGACTACATCACGTTGGTGTCGCCCACGGGTAAGCCCATGAAGCGTGAGACCGACCTCATCGACGTGTGGTTCGACAGCGGTGCCATGCCCTACGCACAGCAGCACTATCCCTTTGAGAACCGCGAACTCATTGACAACGGAGGCGCATTCCCCGCTGACTTCATCAACGAGGGCGTGGACCAGACCCGCGGATGGTTCTTCACCCTGCATGCCATCGCCACCATGATCTTCGACTCGGTGGCCTTCAAGAACGTCATCTCAACCGGCCTGGTGCTCGATGCCAAGGGCAACAAGATGTCGAAGCGCGTGGGCAATGTGGTCAACCCCTTCGACATGATTGAGAAGTACGGCTCCGACGCCGTGCGCTTCTACATGATGACCAACAGCGAGCCCTGGGACAACCTGAAGTTCGACCCCGAGGGCGTGGCCGAGGTGCGCCGCAAGTTCTTCGGCACATTATATAATACGTATAACTTCTTCGCCCCCTACGCCAATGTCGACGGCTTCGACCCGCAGGCCCCGCAGATACCGGTGGCTGAGCGCACGAAGACTGACCAGTGGGTGCTGTCGGCGCTGAACACGCTGGTGAAGAATGTGACTGCCGAGCTGGACAGCTACGACCCCACACGTGCCGGACGAATGATCGACGACTTCGTCAATGACGACCTCTCTAACTGGTACGTGCGCATCAGCCGCAGCCGTTTCTGGGGCAAGGAGATGAGTCACGACAAGCTGGCCGCATACCAGACGCTGTACACCTGCCTGATGACCGTGGCCAAGCTCATAGCTCCCTTCGCTCCCTTCTTTGCCGACCAGCTATACAAAGACCTGGGCGGACAGCTTGACTCCGTGCACCTGGACCGCTTCCCCGTGGCCGACGAACGCCTGATAGACACCGACCTGGAGCAGCGCATGAAGCTGGCCCAGAAGGCTACGTCGATGGTGCAGGCCCTGCGCAAGAAGTCGAAGCTGAAGGTGCGCCAGCCGCTGCAGTGCATCCTCGTGCCCGCCATGAGCCAGGAGCAGCGCGAGCAGCTCAGCACCTTCCAGGGCATCATCCTCAGCGAGATCAACGTCAAGGAGCTTCGCTTTGCCGAGGACGAAAGCAGTGTGCTGGTGAAGAAGGTGAAGCCTAACTTCCGCACCATGGGCAAGAAGTTCGGCCCGCAGATGAAGGCCGTAGCCGCCGCCATCGCCCAGCTCTCGCAGGAGCAGATAGGCCTGCTGGAGCGACAGGGCGTGCTGACGCTCGACATCGTGGAGGGGACGCCGCAGATACAGGTTGAGGACCTCGACATCATCAGCGAGGACATACCCGGCTGGCTGGTGACCAACGAGGATAACCTGACCATCGCCCTCGACATTGAGCTGACCGACGAGCTGCGCCAGGAGGGAATGGCCCGTGAGCTCATCAACCGCATACAGAACCTGCGCAAGGACGGAGGACTGGAGATCACCGACCGTATCAACGTCGTGGTGGAGCCACAGGCCGACGTGGAGAAAGCCGTCGCCACCTTTGCTGACTACATCAAGACGCAGGTGCTGGCCGACAGCATCAGCCTCTCGGCCAATGACGGGCAGATGGTAGACTTCGACGACTTCCAGCTGCACATCAGCATCATGAAAGCATAGAAACCAACCATAATCAGAAACTTATCAACGAAACATTTAGTCTATGTCAGAGAAAACACGCTACACTGACGAGGAGCTCGAGGAGTTCCGTCAGATTATCAACGAGAAGCTGGCCCTGGCCAAGCGCGACTACGACCAGATGATGGACTCGCTGACCAACCGCGACAGCAACGACGTCGACGACACGTCGCCCACCTACAAGGCACTGGAGGAGGGCAGCGAGGCTCAGTCGAAAGAAGACTTGATGAAGTTTGCATCGCGACAGCAGAAGTTCATTCAGGGACTGAAGGCTGCCCTGGTGCGCATCGACAACAAGACCTACGGCATCGACCGCATCACCGGCAAGCTCATACCCGCCGAGCGGCTCAGGGCTGTGCCCCATGCCACGCTCAGCGTGGAGTCGAAGGAGCTGGAGAAGAAACGGAAGTTATAAACCAAAAAAGATACGAAAGGGCAAACAACACACATCATGAGTAGAACATCACAACTGCTGACGCGGGGCAGGATGGCCTTGGTGCTTGTCATCGCCATCCTGCTCATCGACCAGTTCATCAAGATCACGGTGAAAACCAGCATGGGGCTGCACGAGAGCATCCGCGTCACAGACTGGTTCTACATCTCGTTCATCGAGAACAACGGCATGGCCTGGGGCATGCAGATTGGCTCCAAGCTGGTGCTGTCGCTGTTCCGTGTGGTGGCCATCGCCTTCCTCAGCTATTATATATGGCTGCAGGCGCTGCGCCGGGCCAGGTGGGGCTACATCGTCTGTCTGGCCATGGTGCTGGCCGGTGCCGCCGGCAATCTCATCGACTGCATGTTCTATGGGCTGGGCTTCGAGGCCTCTACGCCCAGCCACATCAGTCAGTGGGTAGGACTGGGCAATGGCTATGCCTCGTTCCTCATGGGCAAGGTGGTCGACATGTTCTACTTCCCCATCATCCACACCACGTGGCCCGAGTGGATGCCCTTCTGGGGCGGCGAGGAGTTCATCTTCTTCAGCCCCGTCTTTAACTTTGCCGATGCCAGTATCTCCGTGGGCGTGGTGGCCCTGCTGCTGTTCTACCGCCGGGAGCTGGCTAACATCTCTCTGCGACGTGAGAAGTAAGACGTGTTTGGTGCTCACCATGGGCGTGCTTCTGCTGCTTGCCGCCTGCAAGCCGCGCACACCTCGGCAGTATATCCAGCCCGATGACATGGAGGACATACTGGTCGACTACTATATGGCCCGTGCCATGGCTCAGCGCGAGAGCTTCTCGCACCAGCAGCGCGAGTACCATACCGCGCTCTACACCGACGCTGTGTTCAGCAAGCACGGCGTGACGCAGGCGCAGTTCGACTCGTCGCTGGTCTACTACTACACCCGTTCCGACCGCTTCTATCCCATCTTCGAGCGCGTCAACGAGCGGCTCGACGAGAAGGCACTCGTGCTGGGAGCCAGCGAGGGCGAGATAGGCAAGTATGCACGCTATAACGCCACCGGCGACACTGCCAACGTGTGGCCCGACCGCCCCACGGCGCTGCTGCTGCCGCAGCCGCCCTATAACCACTGGGACTTCAGCATCGATGCCGACTCAGCCTACCGCCGTGGCGATGCGCTGATGATCATGTTCATGAGCGACTTCATGTACCAGTCGGGTGCCAAGAGCGGCACGGTGTACATGGCCCTCGACTATGGCGACACGGTGGTCAGCCGCAGCCAGTCGTTCTCGGTTTCGGGGCTGACGCAGATGCGGCTGCCCGAGGACACCACACGCACCATACGCCGTGTGCATGGCTTCTTCTATCTGGGCGGAGCCGATGCCCCCACGCCCTCCACGCGTCTGCTCTTCCTGAGCGACGTGCAGCTCATACGCTTCCATACCCGAAAGGCTGACGATGACAACGACGAACAACCGGCCGAGGCGGATAGCCTCGCATCAGACAGTATCCGAGGACGGCTCGACGCTGACTCTGCACGTAGTGGAGATTCGCTGCGCCAGGGTGACGGCCCTCTACCCGCTGACTCAGGAGCTGCCCTTCACAGAGTGGTTCTCAGGCACGATAGTGCTGCGTCGCGATGAGGGCGGCGTGCTCCGTGCCTATTACAAAGAAAAGTTATTAACCTAACTAAACCGAAAACGATATGAACTTGAAAGTACAACTGGCTATTATGAACTTCCTGGAGTTCGCCGTCTGGGGAGCCTACCTCACCTGTATGGGCCGCTATCTTGGCAACATCGGCTTCAGCACCGAGATAGGGTGGTTCTACTCCATGCAGGGCATCGTGTCCATCTTCATGCCCGCCATCATCGGCATCATCGCCGACCGCTGGGTGCAGGCCCAGAAGATGTTGGGCATCTGCCACCTGCTGGCAGGCCTGTTCATGTTTGCCACCGCCTGGTACGGCTATGCCAACGGCCAGGAGACACAGTTCGGCGTCATCTTCACACTCTATGCGCTGAGCGTGGCTTTCTTCATGCCCACCATCGCGCTGGCCAACTCCGTGGCCTACAACGGCCTGACGCAGGCCGGGCTCGACACCGTCACCACCTTCCCGCCCATCCGCGTGTGGGGAACGGTGGGCTTCATCCTCATGATGTGGTTCGTCGACCTGATGGGCTTCCAGGACAACCAGAACCAGTTCGTCGTCTCCGGCGTGCTCAGCATCATCCTCTTCCTCTACAGCTTCACGCTGCCTAAGTGCCCGGTGAAGAAGAACCAGGGCAAGACCTCCTTCGTCGAGGCTTTCGGCCTGCGCGCCTTCACCCTGTTCAAGCAGAAGCAGATGGCCATCTTCTTCATCTTCTCCATGTTCCTTGGCGTGTGCCTGCAAATCACCAACGGCTTTGCCAACCCGTTCATCAACAGCTTCGGCGCCGACCCGCAGTATGCCGACACCTTCGGCGTGCAGCACGCCAACATCCTCATTTCGCTCTCACAGATCAGCGAGACGCTCTGCATCCTGCTCATACCTTTCTTCATGAAGCGCTTCGGCATCAAGAACGTCATTCTCATCGCCATGTTCGCCTGGGTGTTCCGCTTCGGATTATTCGGCCTGGGCAACCCCGGCAGCGGCGTGTGGCTCTTCATCCTCTCGATGATTGTCTACGGCGTGGCCTTCGACTTCTTCAACATCTCGGGCTCCCTCTTCGTCGAGAATACCACTGACGACAGCATCCGCTCCAGCGCGCAGGGCCTGTTCATGCTCATGACCAACGGCATCGGTGCCACCCTGGGCACCCTGGGCGCACAGGCCATCATCAACAGCTACACCCATGGCGAGGAGATGGGCGGTGCCTTCTACACCGTCGGCGACTGGTCCACCTGCTGGTACATCTTCGCTGCCTATGCCTGCGTCGTCGGCATCCTGTTTGCCATCCTCTTCCGGCCTGAGAAGAAGGTGCAATAACGAAAACAAAAAACATCCATGCGCCGATTACTGCTTCGTTTCGAAAACATGCAACAGATAGTGGGCAGCGATGACCTCTCCGTCATCCTGCTCACTGACGCCGACCGCCGTCGCGCCCTCTCCGTGGTGTGCGATGCCGACATGACGCGCCAGCTGCTGCTGCGCCTGCGTGGCAACTCCCGGGTGTGCCGCACCATGCTGCCCGAGGTGCTGCTCCAGCTGCTGCCTTCTACCTACGAGATGATGATAGTAGGCGTCTTCGACGGACAGTACCAGGTGGTGCTCACCGACACCGCCAACGGCGAGAATGTGCGCATACGGACCAGCGACGCCGTGCTGCTGAGCATCATCTCGCATGTACCGCTCTACATCGAGGAGCGGCTCATGGCGCAGCAGAGCGTGCCCTTCGACGAGAATGCCACCGGCGTGGCCATACCCATCAACTCCATGGACACGCAGCGCCTGAAGATAGCCCTGCAGAACGCCGTCGACGAGGAGAACTACGAGCTGGCCTCGCAGCTGCGCGATGAGATAAACCGCCGTAAGCAATGAAGGAAGAACGCTATTTCTACGTGCCCCAGGCCCCCCTCAGCGGCGAGCTGCCCGACGACGAGGCCCAGCATGCCGTGCGCGTGCTGCGGCTGAAGGAGGGCGACGAGCTGATGCTCCTCGACGGCTGCGGCACCTTCTACAAGGCCCATGTCACCCTGGCCGCGGGCAAGCACTGCTGCTACGCCATCGACGAGCAGCTGCCGCAGCCCAGGCTCTGGCGCGGGTGCCTGCACCTGGCCATAGCCCCCACGAAGATGATGGAGCGCATGGAGTGGCTGGCCGAGAAGGCCACCGAGGTGGGCTTCGACCGCCTGTCGCTGCTTAACTGCCGCTTCAGCGAGCGCCGCGTGGTGAAGACGGCCCGACTGGAGAAGATTGTCGTCAGCGCCATGAAGCAGAGCCGCAAGGCGTGGAAGCCCGAGGTGAGCAATATGCAGGACTTCACGTCGTTCATCAGCAGCCACACCAGCGGGCGCCGCTACATTGCCCACTGCTACGATGAGGTGCCCCGTGTCAACCTCTTCGACGAGCTCCGACACCCGGCACCGCAGCTTGCCGTCGCTGCTGACAGCCCCGCTGCTGCTGACGAGGTGCTGGTGCTCATAGGCCCCGAGGGTGACTTCTCCATCGACGAGGTGCGCCAGGCCGTCAGCGCCGGCTTCGTCTCCGTAGACCTGGGCAAGAGCCGCCTGCGCACCGAGACGGCCGGCCTTGCCGCAGTGATGATGATGCAACTCGCCCAGCAGCCATGAACACCATTACGCTCGACCACCTGCTGCCGCAGGTCTTCAATGCCGATGCCACCGTCCACCAGTCGCAGCTCTGGAACCAGCAGGTCAGCTTCCAGCGCGGGCAGCGCTACCTCGTCGAGGCAGCCAGCGGGCGCGGCAAGAGCACCCTCTGCAGCTACATCCTCGGCTATCGCCATGACTACAGCGGACGCCTGCTCTTCGACGGCTCCGACACCCGTTCACTCACCATGCGCCAGTGGAGCCTGCTGCGCCAGCGTCACCTCAGCTGTTTGTTCCAGGAGCTGCGCCTCTTCCCTGAGCTCACCGCGCTGGAAAACGTGGAGCTGAAGAACCGTCTGACACACCATAAGAGCCGCAGCCAGGTGGAGCAGTGGTTTGAAGAGCTGGGCATCGCCGACAAACTGCATACCCCCGTGGCACGCCTGTCGTGGGGCCAGCAGCAGCGCGTGGCTCTGATGCGGGCACTGGTGCAGCCCTTCGACTTCCTGCTGGCCGACGAGCCGGCAAGCCATGTCGATGACGACAATGCCCTCGCCATGGGCCGTCTGCTCACCGCCGAGGCCGATGCCCAGGGTGCCGCCCTCATCATCACCAGCATCGGCAAACGACTACCCATTGACTATCACACCACAGTATCCGTATGAAACGACACCTCACCATCCTCTTTCTGTCGGT
The DNA here is from genome assembly GCA_002392835.1 of Prevotella sp. UBA3837. Classification (GTDB taxonomy): domain Bacteria; phylum Bacteroidota; class Bacteroidia; order Bacteroidales; family Bacteroidaceae; genus Prevotella. The sequence continues at coordinate 48,820 of DGHX01000192.1, forward strand.
GCTGACAACGCTATTGTCCGCACAGACGGTTGCACCGGCTGATTCGCTGACGGCTGCACAAGCTGATTCACTGACGGCTGCTGACATCTTCCGCCAGCTGCCCGATTCGCTCACTCCTTATCTCTCGCAGAATAACCGGCTCGACATGCTCGACTTCATGTCAGCCAACATGAAGGCCGAGGTGACCAACCTGCTCGACGGCAAGAGCGAGATGACCCTGCTTTCGCCCGACAGCTTGTCGGTGCGCCTGAGCGACGTGCTCACACTGGGCATTGGCTGTGGCGGAACAGGCGAGGCTTCAGGCAGTGTCAGGCTGCACTATGTCTACACCCTCAGCCCTGAACAGTCGGAGCATGTCACTGCCATTTACGACCGCCGTTGGCAGTTGCTCTCACGCCGGGTGGTCAGCTCCTCACTTCTGCACAATAACTTACCCATGTGACGTAAGGTGTGTTGTCCATCCGCCACTAAGGGTCAAATGCTATATCGTCCTCATTTTTTTTATAGCCGCAGAATGTTGCACTACTTGCACCTGCGTTAACCTTTGTTGAGATTTATCTTGCACCGCAGTGGAAAGTGGAAAGAGGAAAGTGGAAAGGGGAAAGAGGAGAGAGGAAAGAGGAAAGTGGCGAGGGGAAAGTGACCGAGCGGGAAATGTATATTTATACAACCGAAACTGCATAAGTATTCATTTTGTGCCCTGCGGCCCCCGCTTTCTAAAATGCGGGCCGCTTTTGAAAAAATCTCATACGGGATTTTTTCAAAAGTGGCCTCCGCAGAAAAAAAAGCGGCCTCCGCGTGAAAATGTATATTTATGCATTTCCGCCCATCGGGCCACTGGCCATTTCCATACTATGGTTACTTTACACAAAAAGATGAAGATCAGACATCTGTTGTACACTTGTTTTTTCTACTTAATGAATTGCTTGTCAGACGGTTTCGTGATGATTAGGTGCAAGTAGTGCAACATTTTTCTGCGAACGGAGTAGCTGAACTGCTAAATAATTTAAATTCGCATCGATTCTCCCGGATTTTGCGTACTTTTGCAAATGAAAACAATAACACGACCGACATAACACAAGTTTATTATGGAGATGAATAAAACGAGCGACACGTATCAGATTGCTACCGACATCCAATGGCAGGATGCTGGTGAGGGCATTGTCCGCCAGATAATGGGCTACGACGAACACCTGATGATGGTGAAGGTGAAGTTCCGGCAGGGAGCCGTCGGCACCCTCCATCAGCACCCCCACACACAGACCACCTATGTGGCCAGCGGCTGTTTTGAAGTGACTATTGGTGAGAAGAAGCAGACCCTAAAAGCCGGCGATGGCTACTACGTAGCTCCCAACCAGCCGCACGGCTGTGTCTGCCTGGAGGCTGGCATCCTCATCGACACCTTCAGCCCCATGCGTGAGGATTTCCTGTAGACAGAATCTGCCTGAATAGCGAAGTAGGCTTGCAACAGCAAAGAGAGGACTCCGATGTGGGAGCCCTCTCTTTGTTGTAGTTGCGATAGAGTAGTCAGGGGAATTAATCCTCTTCCTTCATCTCCTCCTCGTGAGCCTTGATGAGTGCCTGCTGTATGTCGTTGGGCACGAGCTCGTAGCTGGAGAACTTGGTGCTGAAGGATGCGCGTCCGCCGGTGATGGAGCTCAGGGCGATGCTGTAGGAAGAGAGCTCCTTCAGAGGAATCTTTGCCGACAGCTTCTGGTAGCCGGCCTCGCTGTCCATGCCCATGATGATGGCACGGCGTCCCTGCAGGTCGCTCATCACGTCGCCCATGTAGTCGGTGGGCACGAGCACCTCGAGGTCGTAGATGGGCTCGAGCACCTTCGGCCCGGCCTCGCGGAAGGCAGCGCTGAAGGCGTTGCGAGCTGCGAGCATGAACGAGAGCTCATTGCTGTCAACGGGGTGCATCTTACCGTCGTAGACGATGACGCGCACGTCGCGTGCATAGCTGCCGGTGAGGGGGCCTTGCTCCATGCGCTGCATGATACCCTTCAGGATGGCGGGCATGAAGCGCAGGTCGATGGCGCCGCCCACGACGCTGTTGATGAAGACGAGCTTACCGCCCCATTCCAGGTCAATCTCCTCCTTGCCCTTGATGTTCATCTTGAACTCCTGGCCGTTGATGGTGAAGCTGGTGGGATCAGGCATGCCATCGCTGTATGGCTCGATGATGAGGTGCACCTCGCCGAACTGACCTGAGCCGCCCGACTGCTTCTTGTGGCGATAGTCGGCGCGTGCCATCTTCGAGATGGTCTCGCGGTACGGAATCTTCGGCTCCTGGTATTCTATCTGGATCTTCTCGTTGTTCTCCATGCGCCACTTCAGGGTGCGCAGGTGGAATTCGCCCTGTCCGTGGACGATGATCTGGCGCAGCTCTTTCGACTGCTCCACCACCCATGTGGGGTCTTCCTGGCGCATCTTGTTCAGGGCAGCCATCATCTTCTCGGTCTCGCTCTCGTTGACGGCCTTGATGGCGCGCGAGAACTTGGAGTTGGGGTACTTGATGAAGTCGAACTTCCACTCGGCGTTGTCCTTTCCGTTGAGGGTGTTACCGGTCTTGACGTCCTTCAGCTTCACGGTGCAGCCGATGTCGCCTGCCACGAGCTGGTCAACGGGTATGCGGTTGGCACCTGCGCAGGCGTACAGCGTTCCGATGCGCTCCTTCGAGCCGCGGTCGGCGTTGGTCAGGTCATCGCCGCTCTTGACGGTTCCGCTCATCACCTTGAAGTAGCTCACCTCGCCAATGTGTGGCTCGATGCCGGTCTTGAAGAAGTAGAGCGATGTGGGTCCTGCTGCGTCGGGGGCGATCTCTGCTCCGGCGGTATTCTTCACTTTCGGCATCTCGCTGACGAAGGGCACTACGTTGCCCAGGAACTCCATGAGTCGGCGCACGCCCATGTCCTTTCCTCCGCAGACGCAGAAGACGGGGAAGATGCTGCGTGTGACGAGGCCCTTGCGTATGCCTTCGCGCATCTCATCCTCGGTGAGGTCTTCGGTCTCGAAGAACTTCTCCATCAGCGTGTCGTCGCCGGCGGCAGCGGCCTCCACGAGAGCGGCCTTCATCTCCTTGGCCTTTTCGAGCTGGTCAGCGGGAATATCCTCGATGATGGGAGCTCCGCCTTCGGGCTTCCATGAGTATTTCTTCATCATCAGCACGTCGATGAGCGAGTTGAAGCCGGGGCCTGTGGCTATGGGGTACTGCACGGGCACGCAGTTGGGGCCGTAGACCTCGCGCAGCTGGTGCAGGATCTGGTCGTAGTCGCAGTGCTCGCGGTCGAGCTGGTTGACGAGGAAGATGACGGGCTTCTGCAGCTTCTCGGTGTTGCGGAAGGCGTTCATCGTTCCCACCTCGGGGCCGTACTGTCCGTTAACGACGATGACGGCCTGGTCGGTGACGTTCAGGGCGGTGATGGCACCTCCCACGAAGTCGTCGCTGCCCGGGCAGTCGATGAAGTTGAGCTTCTTGTTGTTCCACTCCACATGGAAGACGGTGCTGAAGACGCTGTAGCCGTACTCCTGCTCCACGGGGAAATAGTCGCTCATGGTGTTCTTACCCTCTACGGTGCCGCGGCGCTTGATGATGCCAGCACCATAGACTAATGACTCGGCAAGAGTGGTCTTGCCGCTGCCCGCACTGCCGATGAGTGCGATGTTCTTGATCTCGTTTGTCTGATAGACTTTCATGTTGTTAGTATTATTTTAGGTATTATTTTGGGGTCTTATCGCTAAAACGGCCCGAAATTACTCATTTTTTCGCGAAACACCAAGAAAAGCGTTTAAATATTAAGCAAAATTAGTACTTTTCCGCCAAAATGTTGTACCTTTGCAAGCCAAGAAGTCAACATGTAAAAAACTAATCTATTTCCAGGCAATGAAACGTCTATACGTTTTGGCTGTGCTTGTCACAGCGTGTATGTCTCTCTTTGGCGAAAGTCTGAAAGAGGGCTTCGAGAGTGGTTTGCCCGCCAGTGCGCAGGGGCAGGAGAGCAGTGTGCAGCTGGCCTCGGGCCAGTGGCAGGTGAAGGGTGTCTATGTGAAGAGCGACAACGGCAGCCGCCGTGCCACCATGGGTGGCGGTGCCTATCTGGTAACGCCGGCGCTGTGCCAGCCCGGGCGTGTCAGCTTCCGCCACCGGGCCTCGGGCAGTGGGAAGAAGCTGCTCGTGGAGAAGTCGGTCGACGGTGGCGCCACCTGGACGGAGCTGGGCACGTCGACCGTTTCGTCGTCGACCCCCTACGGCAGCAGCTCCATGAAGGTGAACAGCGCCGAGCAGGACACCAGCGTGCTCATACGCTTCACCTGCCTCAATGCCACTATCTATCTTGACGACGTAGACATCAGCCTGAACAGCGTAACCCCCGACGTGCCCACCGAGCCCGACGACTCTACGTACATCACCGTGGGCACCCCCATTCCCACCAAGCCGTTCCCCACGGCGCTGCGCGAGATATACCTGGCTCCCGACGGCGATGACCAGGCTGGCGACGGCACGAAGGAACACCCCTGGGCCGACCTGCAGCGGGCCGTTGACGCGGCTCAGCCCGGCACGCACATCGTGTGCCGCGGCGGCACCTACCGCCAGCAGGTGCAGAGCGACGGCAAGTTCACCGTGCGCATTGCCAAAAGCGGCACCGCCGAGGCACCCATCGTGGTGCGTGCCTACGAAGACGAGCACCCCGTGTTCGACTTCCAGGACGGCCTGACGCAGGACAGGGTGGGGGAGCGCGGCATCCTGCTCACCGGCAACCACTGGTGGTTCTTCGGCCTGCACATCACCCATGCCGCCGACAACGGCATCAAGCTCGAAGGCTCATACAACCGCATCGAGCGCTGTGAGTTCTCCTACTGCCTGGACACGGGCCTGCAGCTGGGCTTCGGCCACAAGTTCAGCGACACCTTCCCGGGCCTGAGCAAGAACGACGGCACCTACTGCGCCTATAACGACGTGGTGGACTGCGACTCGCACCACAACTGTGACTACGATGCCAACTACGGGTCGGATGCCGACGGCTTTGCCTGCAAGATGCACAACGGGCGCGGCAACCGCTTCATACGCTGCCGTGCCTGGCACAACAGCGATGATGCCTGGGACCTGTACGAGACCGACTTCGACGTCATACTGGCCGAGTGCTGGGCATGGGACTCCGGCAAGGCCGAAGACCACCTGTGGGTGAAGGACTTCATCAAGAAGAGCGGCAACATGTCGTTCTCGGGCAACGGCAACGGCATCAAGCTGGGCGGCAACGGCACTGGAGGCTCGTCGCAGGGCGTGCATTATGCCTACAACTGCGTGGTGTTCAACTGCAACGCAGGCTCGTCGGTGAAGGGCTTCGACTGCAATAGCCACAAGGGCGGCCACGTGCTCATAGGCTGCCTGGCCTTCAACAACAGCTATGACTTCATGTTCGAGTCGGGCGGCTCGGCCGAGAAGACTTTCTTCTACAACAACGTCTGCCTGGGCCGGCAAGAGATATGCGTGGGCACCGACGACTACAACGCCATTGCCTCGCCCATGTCGAAGAATGGATGGAGCAGCCACCTGGTGACGGGTATCGGCACCGACGACTACCTGTCGCTCGACGAGGACGACGCCCTGAAGCCTCGCTCCATCGACGGCTCGCTGCCCCGCCGTTTTGCCCGCCTGGCTGCCGACAGCAAGTTGGTCGATGCCGGTGCGGCGGCTCACGACCTGCCCGAGACGCTGCTGCGCGACTTCCCCTTCCTGCGCCGCACCGTAGGCGGAGCGGCCCGCGACATGGGCCCCTACGAGCGCGCTGCCGATGCCGCCGCCATCGACACCCCGGCTGCGGCGCTGCTGCCAGCAGCCTCCATGGGCAAGGTGCTGAGCCGCGGAAGGCTGATCATCACCAACGGCGACAAGAGCTATAACCTCATGGGCCAGGAACTATAAAAGCAGCTACATGGCCGGACTATATCTGCACATACCTTTCTGCCAGAGCCGCTGCGTGTACTGCGGCTTCTTCTCCACCACGTCGCTGGCCATGCGCCAGCGCTACACCGACGCGCTCTGCCGCGAGATGTCCTTGCGACCGTGGGCGCATGGCAGCGTTGACACCGTCTATCTGGGCGGGGGCACGCCGTCGCAGCTGCTTCCTGAACAGCTGCAGCAGCTTTTCGCGTACATTTATAATATATATAATGTGAGCGACCAAGCCGAGGTGACGATGGAGTGCAACCCCGACGACCTGACGCCAGCCTTTGCCGAGGCCCTGCGCCGCTTGCCGGTGAACCGTGTGTCGATGGGCGCTCAGACGTTCAGCGACAGCCGCCTGCACTTCCTGCGCCGCCGACACCGTGCCTCGCAGGTGAGCCAGGCAGTGGCCCTGCTGCGTGACGCCGGCATCGCGAACATCAGCATTGACCTGATGTACGGCTTCCCCGGCGAGACGCTGGCCGAGTGGCACTGCGACATCGATGCCGCCCTGGCCCTCGGCGCTGACCACCTGTCGGCCTACGCCCTTACCTACGAGGAGGGCACGCCGCTCTGCAGCATGCTGCAGAAGGGACAGGTGAGCGAACTCGACGAGGAGCTGCAGCGGCAGATGTACTACGACCTGAAGGACCGCCTGGAGGCGGCAGGCTACGAGCATTACGAGCTGTCGAACTTTGCCCGCCCGGGGCGCCGCTCGCGCCACAACAGCGGCTACTGGAACCACACACCCTACGTGGGGCTGGGTGCCGGTGCACATTCCTTCGACGGCAGCAGGCGCCAGTGGAACGTGGCCGACCTGACGGCATACGTTGAGGCTACGGAACACGGCAGCGTGCCGGCCGAGGGCGAGACCCTCGATGCCGACACGCTGTACGACGAAATGGTGATGACGCGGCTGCGCACCGCCGACGGGCTGCCGCTGCGGTTGCTCACCGCTGAGCGCCGCGCCTATTGTCTGGCTCAGGCACGCCGCTTCCTCGACGGCGGACTGCTCACGCTGCACGACGATGTGCTGCGGCTGTCGCGCCAGGGCCTGTTCGTCAGCGACATGGTCATGGCCGACCTGATGGCTTCCATCCCGTAACTCAGGAATCCCGGGTGCTTGTTCAGACCCCCAACCCCCTGACTCAGGGGGCATATATCACTCGTGGCGGATGGCCTCGATGGGGTCCATGTTGGCGGCTTTCTGCGCAGGAATGTAGCCGAAGATGACACCGATGGCCACGCAGACGAAGAAGCTGACGTAGATGCTCCATGCCGGCACGCTGCTGGGCATGCCCATTGATGGCACTATGAAGTTGCTGGCGCTCCACCCCACGAGTATGCCGAGCAGACCGCCGGTGAGGCTGATGAGCACCGACTCGATGAGGAACTGCAGCGAGATGACGGGCCCGGTGGCGCCCACGGCCATGCGCAGGCCTATCTCCTTCGTGCGCTCCGTAACGCTGACCAGCATGATGTTCATGATGCCTATGCCAGCCACGAGCAGCGAGAAGGCTGCCGCCACCACGAGTATGAGGGTCACGGTGTCCATGGTCGACGACATGGTCTGCATCATCTCGGCCTGCGAGCGGATGGTGAAGTCGTCGACGGCGTCGCCCTTCAGCTTGTGGTTGTCGCGCAGCATCTGCGTCAGCTCCTCGATGGCGGCGTCGCTCATCTCCTCGGTGACGGCCGAGCAGACGATGCTCGAGAACCATGTCTGCGCTGCAATGCGCTTCATCACCGTGGTGTAGGGCGCTATCATCACGTTGTCCTGGTCCATGCCCCAGTTGTTGTAGCCCTTCGACTTCAGCACGCCGATGATGGTCATGGGTATCGACTTGAAGCGTATGGTCTTGCCGATGGGGTCAACGCCCTCGCCGAACAGCTCCTTCACTATCGTGGTGCCCACCACCACCTTCTTCGCCGCCTTCTTGATGTCCTCGTCGGTGAAGCACTCGCCTTTCTCTACCGTCCAGAGCTTGATGTCGAGATACTCCGGCGACTCGCCGTAGATGGTCGTCGTGGTGTTGTTGTTACCGTAGATGACCTGTCCGCTGCTCGTGACCTCGGGCGATACGTTGGTGACGTATTTCTTCTCCCTGACGATGCGCTCGTAGTCGGCCATCTTCAGCGTCTGCATGGCCGAGGGGTCCTGGCGCACGCCGCCGCGCATGTCGGCCCCGGGGCGTATGGTGAGCAGGTTCGTGCCCATGGTTGACAGCTCCTGGCGTATGCTCTCCTTCGAGCCCTGGCCTATGGCCATCATGATGATGACGGCGGCCACGCCGATGATGATGCCCAGCATTGACAGGAACGAGCGCATCTTGTTGTTGGCCACGGCGCGCAGGCTTACTTTGAAAAGATTCAGTATGTTCACCTTGTGTTATTTACGATTTAACTATTTTCGATTAATTACCATTACGACCTAAGATTCTTCGAAGAACGAGTGGCGCAGCCAAATCGTAAATCGAAAATCCGTAAATCGTAAATCATTCAGTCATCCTGTGGCTTGGGCAGTGCTGCCAGTGCCTCGGCTGCCGACTTGATGTTGGTGTTGATGGTGTCCTCGCGTATCTTGCCGTCGCGCAGATTGATGTTCCGGCTGCTGTATTCGGCTATCTCGGGGTTGTGTGTCACGAAGATGATGGTGTGCCCCTGGTGGTAGAGCTCCTGGAACAGCACCAGCATCTCGAATGATGTTCGTGTGTCGAGGTTGCCCGTTGCCTCGTCGGCCAGTAGCACCGCTGGGTCGTTCACCAGTGCCCGTGCTATGGCCACGCGCTGCATCTGTCCGCCCGACATCTGGTTGCTCTTGTGCATCATGCGGTCGCCCAGCCCCACGGCCTGCAGCGCTTTTGCGGCGGCTTCGCGGCGCTGTCGTGCGTTGTACTTGGAGTTGTACATCAGCGGCAGCTCCACGTTCTCCAGTGCCGTGGTCTTCGGCAGCAGGTTGTAGTTCTGGAAGACGAAGCCTATCTTCGAGTTGCGCAGGCGGGCCCGCTGTGTCTTCGACATGGTGCTCACGGCCACGCCGTCGAGCAGATACTCGCCGCTGGTGGGCGTGTCGAGGCATCCCAGCTGGTTCAGCAGCGTCGACTTGCCGCTGCCGCTGGTGCCCTGTATGGTGACGAACTCGCCCTCGTAAATCTTGAACGACACGCCGCGCAGGGCCTTCACCGTCTCAGAGCCCACCTGGAAGTATCGCTTCACGTTCTGAAGCTCTATCACTACTTTTCTCTTGTCGTCCATGATTATCTCCTCGGCTGCTGTTGCTGGTTGCCGTTGCCGCTACGGTTGTTGTTATTGTTCCTGCGTCGTGGCATGAAGGGGTTCTGAGCCTGCTGCTCTTCGTCCTCTTCGCCGCCGGTCATGGTAAATCCGGCCAGCACTTCAGTGCCGGGCGCAACGCCGCTCACAATCTCGGTGAGCATGCCGTTGGTGATGCCCGTCTCAACGGCGTGTGCGCGGAAAGTGCTGCCCTCCAGCGTCCACACCTTGTGCGGGGCGTCGACGTCCTCTATGGTCTGTCCCTCCTGCAGCAGGGCGTCGATGGGCATGAAGCGCAGTGCCTTGTTCTGCACGGCCAGCACGTCGTTCTTCTCCAGGGTGTAGATGGTGACATTGGCCGTCAGGCCCGGCTTCAGCTTCAGGTCTACGTTGGGCGCGCTGATCACCACCTCGTAGGTCACCACGTTGCTGGTGGTGGTGGCCTGCTGGCGCACCTGCGTGACGTGTCCTTCAAAGTGGTCGTCGGGGAAGGCGTCGACGGTGAAGCTGACGCGCTGCCCTTCCTTCACGCCGCCGATGTCGGCCTCGTCGATGTCGGCAATGACGCGCATGTCGGTCAGGTCCTGTGCTATGGTGAACAGCTCGGGGGTGTTGAACGATGCTGCCACCGTCTGTCCCTCCTCCACGCTCTTCGAGAGCACCACGCCGTCGATGGGGCTGGTGATGGTGGCGTAGCCCAGGTTGGTCTGTGCGCGCTGCACGCTCTGTGCCGAGGTGACCACCTGGTCCTTGGCCCTGAGGTACGACAGACGGGCTGTCTCGTAGTCGTTGGCGCTGACCAGGCCCTTGTCGTACAGCGTCTTGTAGCGGTTGTAGTTGGCCTGTTCGTAGTTCAGCGAGCTTTGTGCGCTCGACAGGTTGGCTTGGGCCGTGCGCAGGTCGCTGGTCAGGTTGGTCTTGTCCAGTTCGGCTATCACCTGTCCTTTCTTCACCTCCGAGTTGTAGTCAACGTACAGTCGGCTGACGATGCCGCTGACCTGTGTGCCCACGGTGACGCTGGTCACAGGCTCGATGGTGCCCGTGGCGGTGATGCTGTTCTGTATGGTGGTCTTTTCGACGGTAGTCTTTTCAAATTCCACGCTTTCTTGTTTCTTGCCGCCCGTGAAGATGATGAAAGCCGCCACGACGATGGCGATGAGGACGGTGCCGATGATGAGTTTCTTTTTCATTGCTGTGCTATGATGTTTATTTTATTTCTTGTCCGCTGTAGAGTCTGAGCAGCTGCTGGCTGAGCAGCGTCAGGTACTTGGCCTGCAGCCTGTTCTGCTGAGCTTGCATCAAGGCGTCCTTGCCGTTCATCAGCTCCACTATGTTCTTCAGGCCCAGGTTGAACTGCTCCTGCAGCAGGTCGTAGCTGGCCTGCTGGCTTTCGGTGCTGGCCGTGGCGGCGCGCAGCCGCTGCTGGTTGGTGGTGGCGTCGAGCCAGTAGCCCTCTATCGTCTGGTAGAGCTGCTTCTGTTGCTCCTGCAGGTCGAGCACCGCCTGCTGCTGTTGCAGCTGTGCCTTTGCCACGCTGGTCTTCGTCTGCCGGCCGTCGAAGATGGGTATGCTCAGCGACAGGCCTGCCTGCGTGTTGACGTTGGTTTTCATCTGGTTGCCCCATCCGTTGGCCGACAGCGAGTTGGTGCTCGTCGACAGTCCGCCCGTCAGGCTCAGCGTGGGCAGCCAGCCGGCCTTGGCTATGGCCACGCTCACCTTCGAGCTCTCTATGCCCAGGCGTGCGTTCTCAATCTCGGGTCGGGTGGCCAGGGCTTGCTCGTAGACGGTGGGCAGTGCCGGAATGTCGGCCAGCGCCTGCTCGTCGGTACTGGCGGGCACCACGATGTCGAACTCCTGTTCGGCGCCCAACTCCAGCAGCTGGCGCAACTGCAGCTTGTAGTTGGCCAGCTGGCTCTCGGCCTCCACCAGCTGGTATTCGTCGTTGGCGCGCTGTGCCGACAGCTGTGCCAGGTCGGCCTTTGCCAGCAGGCCCACCTCCACCATCTGCTGTCCGCGCTCCTCGTTCTTCCGGCTGGTGGCCAGCGTGGTCTGGCTCACGCCGATGGCGTCGCTCAGGTAGAGGCATTGTGTGTACAGCTGGCAGATGCGCTCCTCGATGCTGTTCGCCTGCTGCTCGGTCTGCAGGGTGGCCTGCTGCTCCTGCAGCTGGCTCAGCCGTACATTGTTGCGGTTACGACCACCGTTCCACACCGTCCACTGGGCGTTCAGGCCGTAGCTGCCGTTGTAGTAGGTCTTGTCAACCTTTGTGTTCACCTGTCCGTTGGTCACGGTGGCTATGCCGTTGTCCTGCCACGGGCGGTAGCCAACGCTCTGGTTGGTCTGTGCACTCAGCGTGGGCAGCAGTGCGCCCTGCCGGGCATTCACGTCCTCGGCCGCCGACTGCTGTTGCAGCCGGGCCTTCTGCAGGCTGATGTTGTGCTCAAGTGCATACTGGATGCAATCGTCCAGCGTCCACGCCTGCTGTGCTTGCATCGTCAGGGCCGACAGGGCCAGCAGCATAGCGGCGGTCATCGTTCTCTTCATATAACTATTGCTTTTCGTGTCGTTTTTGTTACATAATTAACGCCCGAAGTAACAGAATGTTTAATTACGATTCGCTGTCTTAACAATATTTAATTCTCGATTCTGCGGCTGTCAATAGGTAAATGGAGCAAAAATGAAATGGAATAATGAAATAAAAGAAATAAATGATGCACGAATTTGAAATTTTTCCATTACCTTTGTCGGCTGTTATGAAGTACAAGATGAAAACGATGCCGTACAGGCTAAGGAAAGCCCTCTGGGTGCTGACCGCTGTGCTGACCCTGTGCAGTGCTGCCGTCGTGTCGGCATGTGGAAAGAATGACGCTCCGCAACGTGGTAAGGTGGCCGAGATCGTCAGTCGCGACACCCTGTTCGTGGGCACCACGGGCGACTATCGTCCGCTGTCGTTCCTTGAACCCGCCACGGGCGAGTACTGGGGCTTCGGCATTGAGGTGGCCAAGGCGATGGCCGACGAGCTGGGAGTGGAAATAGCCTTTGTCAAGACCTCGTGGCCCACGCTGACGGCCGATGTGCTGGCCCAGCCGCAGCGCTTCGACATAGCTATTGGCGGCATCACCATCACCGATGCACGGCGCGAGATCATGCTCATGAGCGATGGCTACCTGGCCAACGGCAAGACCATCCTCTGCAGGGCAGCGGAGAGTAGCCGATACACTCAGCTGGCAGATATTGACAAACCCGAGGTGAGAGTGATGGTGAATCCCGGAGGGCTGAACGAGAAGTTTGCCAACGAGAACCTGACGAACGCCACCATCATCGTATGGCCAAACAACGAGGAGATACCTGCCCGCATAGCCGAAGGCGATGCCGACGTGATGATTACCGAGATAACAGAGGCTCCCTATTATGTGCAGACCGACACCCGGCTGGCAGCCCCGCTGTTGGACCAGCCCTTTACGCACGGCGAAATAGGGGTGCTGATGCAGCAGGGGCAGGACGACCTGATGCGGGTGGTGAACAGCGTCATCAGGCGAATGAAGTCCGACGGATCCCTGCGCCGGCTGCACCAGAAGTACGGGCTGCTATATGCCTATTAGAATAATGTTATTCAAGTTCCGCACTTCCCTTCACTTCCCCTTCATTTCCCCCCCCAAAAAAATTACAGAATCATGGAGAATAAACACCTGTTTGGCGCCGCCCTCTTCGACTTGGACGGCGTCATCTTCGACACCGAGAGCCAGTACACCGTGTTCTGGGGTGCCGAGTGCCGTCGTGCACACCCTGAGCTGCCAGGGCTGGAGCAGCGCATCAAAGGCTCGACGCTACAACAGATTTTCGACCGGGCATGGACGGGACCGCTGGAGAAAGAGCGGCAGCATGTGGTGGAGCGCCTCGACGCCTTCGAGGCGCAGATGCGGCTCGACTATGTGGAAGGCTTCGTGCCCCTGCTCAACAGCCTACGCAGCCACGGCGTGAAGACCGCCGTGGTGACCAGCTCGAACCAGCAGAAGATGAGCAACGTCTACAGCAAGCACCCGGAGTTCCGACCCATGTTCGACGCCATACTCACCAGCGAGAACTTTGCCGAGAGCAAGCCGTCGCCCGACTGCTATCTGCGTGCGGCGCAGCGTCTGGGCTGCACGCCACAGCAGTGCATCGTGTTCGAGGACAGCATCAACGGGCTGCGGGCCGGGCGTGCAGCACGCATGCGCGTGGTGGGACTGCTGACCACTAACGTCTTGGCCGACGTGGCTCCGCTGAGCGATATCCAGCTGACTGACTACCGTGGCGTCGACTACGAAACAATCAGCAGCATCGGCTATCCCTTCTGAAACAGAGCAGCTGATGGCAGCAAAAAGCCAGCATGCCTGCGACGTAGGAAAACGCGTCGCAGGCGTGCTGCTTATAGTAGGTTCCCGCCTTGGCGGGGTAGGTGTTACAGGATGGTCTTCACGGCGTCGAGCATGCCCAGGTCCTGAATGAGGTCGAGGTACTGCTTGACGAGGGCGTTCAGGCCGGGAACCTTGTTCAGGTCTTCCTGCCAGATGAAATCGGCAGCGAGCACACCGTCGGCCACCTTCTGCGTGTCGCCCGTAGCCCAGAGCTGCTGCAGCAGTTCAATGATCTTCGGGTCGTCGTTGGGCGTGATGTCGGCGCCGTCCTGGGCGCGCTTGCCACCCTTGTAGTAGGTGATGATGGCTGCCAGACCGAAGACGAGGCCACGGGGCAGCTCGCCACGACGCTCGAGGTAAATCTTGAGGCCGGGCAGGTCGCGGGTCTGGAACTTCGGGAACGAGTTGAGCATGATGCTCGTCACGGCATGGTCGACGAAGGGGTTGTCGAAGCGCTCGAGCACGTCGCTGGCAAACTTCTCCAGCTCGTCCATGGGCAGGTCGAGGGTCTGCATCAGCTCGTCGAACTGCACCTTGTGGATGTACTTGCCGATGACCTCATGCTGGCAGGCGTCGCGCACGATGTTCACGCCGCTGAGGTAGGCCACGGGCGAGAGAACGGTGTGCGGGCCGTTGAGCAGCGTCACCTTGCGCTTGTGGTAAGGCTCCTCGGAGGGCACGAAGAGCACGTGCAGGCCGGCCTTGTCGGCGGGGAACTCCTGAGCCACTTCCTTCGGGGCCTCGATGACCCACAGGTGGAAGTTCTCGGCCTGGACCACGAGGTTGTCGCAGTAGCCGATCTTCTCCTGGATCTGGGCAATCTCCTTGCGGGGGAAGCCAGGCACGATGCGGTCGACGAGCGTGGCATAGACGCCGCAGGAGTTCTCGAACCACTGGCGGAAGCCCTCGGGCAGCTGCCACAGGTCGATGTACTTGCGTATACAGTCCTTCAGCACGTGGCCGTTGAGGAAGATGAGCTCGCAGGGGAAGATGATGAGGCCCTTCGTGGGGTCGCCGTTGAAGGTCTGGTAGCGGCGGTAGAGCAGCTGCACCAGCTTGCCGGGATAGCTGCTGGCGGGCTTGTCATCGAGCTTGCAGGCAGGGTCGAAGGCGATGCCGGCCTCGGTGGTGTTCGAGATGACGAAGCGAATCTCGGGCTGGTCGGCCAGCGACATGAAGGCCTCGTTCTGCGAATAGGGGTTCAGACAGCGGCTGATGACGTCGATGCGCTCCAGCGTGTTAACGGGCTTGCCGTTCTCGCGGCCCTGCAGGTTCACGTGGTACAGGCAGTCCTGGCCGTTAAGCCAGTCGACCATGCCCTGAGCCAGGGGCTGGACAACGACGACCGAGCCGTTGAATGACGTCTTCTGGTCCATGTTCCAGATAATCCAATCGACAAAGGCACGGAGGAAGTTTCCCTCACCAAACTGAATGACCTTCTCGGGCATCACGCTCTTAGGCGCAAAGTGTTTGTTTAATGGTTTCAACATGTTCTTAAGCGTTTTAGATTTGTTTGATGTCTTTAAGTAGCCGCAAAGGTACTTACTTTTTTTCATTCCACCAAAATTTTTCTTAATTCTTTCTCGCCTTTTTGCGCAAATAGCAGAATTGTTAGTATCTTTGCACTTCGAATAAGAACACTGAGCAAGAATGAAAATACTGAAATGGGGTTTCATAGGCTGCGGCGAGGTGTGCGAGCTGAAAAGCGGCCCCGCCTTTGGCGAGGTGGAGGGCTCGAGCGTGGTGGCGGTGATGAGCCGCTCGGCCGAGAAAGCCCGCAGCTATGCCGAGCGCCACGGCGTGAAGCG
>DGHX01000192.1:64362-73182 GCA_002392835.1 Prevotella sp. UBA3837
ACGCCGCCGTCGAGCCACGCCACATACGCCATCATGGCCATGAAGGCCGGCAAGCCGGTATATGTTGAGAAGCCGCTGGCCTCGACCTACGACGACTGCGCACGCATCAACTACGTGAGCGAGCGCACCGGCGTGCCCTGCTTCGTGGCCTACTACAGGCGTTACCTGCCTTACTTCCAGCGGGTGAAGGACATCGTGGAAAAAGGCGTCATCGGACAGCCGGTGAACGTGCAGGTGCGCTTTGCCGTGCCGCCCCGCGACCTCGACTACGCACACCCGGAGAAGCTGCCCTGGAGGCTGCAGCCCGACATCAGCGGAGGAGGATACTTCTACGACCTGGCACCTCATCAGCTCGACCTGCTGCAGCATATCTTCGGCGTCATCATCGAGGCAAGGGGCATCTGCAGCAACCAGGGGCACCTCTACAGCGCCGAGGACTCGGTGAGCGCCGTCTTCCGATTTGAGAACGGACTGCCAGGCAGCGGGTCGTGGAGTTTCGTGGCACACGAGTCGGCACGGACCGACCGTATACTCATCATAGGGACGCAGGGGTCCATGGCATTCTCGGTGTTCAACTATGCACCCATTGACCTGCACACCAGCCAGGGAACGGAAATCATAGACGTGCCCAACCCGCAGTACGTGCAGTTCCCCATCATCAAGAGCGTCATAGAACACCTGCAGGGACTGGACGTGTGCGAATGTACCAGCGTGTCGGCCACACCCACCAACTGGGTACTCGACCGCATACTGGGGAAACTGTGATGGTACAAGCCTCCTAAGCCCGCTTAGTCAGTGGGGTGGGGGGCTGAATAGGCGCTGAATAATTAAGAGTTGAGAGTTGAGATTCAAGAAATACATATATATATTAATAATGTGTGGATGCGCTGTGCACACGGCTGCACAGAAGCAGGGCAAAGGGCTTGCGTCAGTGGCTGACACGACGTGGGCCGATACTGTCGTGGCCAAGACCTCAGACGGCAGGCATCAGCTGCTGAACATCAAGGCGCAGACACAGCAACTGGGCAAGCAGATAAAGAAGACGGTGAGAGGCTTCGACCGCCTGAACACCGACTACATAGAGCCGCAGCACTACATATTCACCGTGATGCTGCAGGTCACGAACAACTACGACATCTACACACTGCGCAGCGCCGGGCCCGACGCACAGAGCATCACCTTCTCGCCCGACATGAGGCTGCGACTGGGGCCCTACGTGGGATGGAAATGGTTCTTCGCAGGATATACCTTCGAGCTGGGCAACGTCAACCTCAGGGAGATAAAGCAGCAGCTCGACCTGAGCATATACTCCTCGCAGGTGGGCGTAGACCTGTTCTACCGCCGAACGGGCAACGACTACAAGCTGCGCGACGCCAGACTGGGCAGCGGTCTGGACACATCGCCGCTGAACGGGCTCGGATTCGACGGAGTGAAGGCTGGCATCACGGGCTTCAACGCATACTACATCTTCAACCACGGACGATTCTCGTACCCCGCTGCCTTCAGCCAAAGCACACAGCAGAAAGTGAGCTGCGGGTCATGGATGGCAGGACTGGGATACACCAAGAACACGCTCGACGTAGACCATGAGAAGCTGCAGCGGCTTATCGACAGCGAGATGGGAGCCAACAGCGTGCCGCTGGACTCGGGGCTGATGATACGCAAGGTGAGCTACAACGACTTCAGCCTGTCGGCGGGCTACGCCTATAACTGGGTGCCTGCCAAGAACTGGCTGCTGGCGGCCAGCCTGCAGGCGGCACTGGCCTACAAGAAGAGCGTGGGCGACGCCACCGGAAACCAGGAGGAGGGGTTCAGCTTCAAGAACGTCAACCTCGACGGCATAGGCCGGTTTGGCATCGTCTACAATAACATGCGGTGGTATGCCGGAGCCAGCGTCATCGTGCATACAAACAACTACCACAAGCCGCGATTCCGCACCAACAATACCTTCGGCTCGATGAACATGTACATAGGCTACAACTTCGGGCTGAAACGGAAATACAGGAAGGATTGAGAGTTGAGAGTTGAGAGTTCAGAGTTTAGGGTTTATAGTTTATAGTTTTAGAGTTATGAAGAAGCTTTATCTGATAGGTTTATCATTTTTCATTTGTCATTTGTCATTTAGCCGCGTAGCAGCGCAGCCTATACGCTGCCACTATACTGCCGCTGACAGCATCACCGTGGAGCGGCTGCTGAAGAGCGGACACACCGACGTGCTGTACTACGCACGCCAGTTCCTGGGACTGCCTTATGTGGCCCATACGCTGGAGCTGTACCCCGACGACGAGCGGCTGGTGCTGAACACCCGCGAGCTGGACTGCACCACCTACGTCGACGTGGTGGCGGCGCTCACACTATGCGCGCGGCGTGGCGAGACCACCTTCTGGCAGTTCGTGAAACAGCTGCACCAGCAGCGCTACTGGGACGGACGCTGCAGTGACTATACATCGCGCATACACTACTTCAGCGACTGGATACGCGACAACACACGGCTGGGCTACGCACAGGAGATTCAGCAACCCCAGCCGCCGTTCACTGCCGTGCAGACCGTCAGCGTGAACTACATGACCAAGCACCCCGACGCCTACATAGCGCTGAAGCGTCACCCGGAATTCCTGCCCACCATCGGACAGCAGGAGAAAGACCTCACGGGCAGGCAGTTCCGCTTCATACCCACTGCGCAGGTGAAGAACACAAAGGTGATGCGGCAGGCCGTGCACGACGGCGACATCATAGGCATCGTCACCGTGGCACCGGGGCTCGACATCGCCCACCTGGGCATTGCTGTATGGAAGGACGACGGGCTGCACATGATAGATGCATCGATGCGCCACAAGAAAGTGCTGGAAGAGAGCATCACCATGCGAAAGTATCTGGAAGGGCGAAAGAACGCCGTGGGCATACGCATCGTGAGGCTGAAATAAGAAAAAAAACGAGCTGAAGCGAACAATCAACGCTTCAGCTTCTTCTTACGGCTGAACAGCTGCGAGAGCACGGTGTAGTTGCGCCGCAGCTTGCGCACCATGAGGAAGGCGTCGATGGCAAAGGCACTGTGCGAGATAATGCTGCTGATGAACTCGCCGCGCGTCGACTCCTCGCGCTTCACGAAGAGCGAGCCCCACAACTGGCTGATGTGCTGGCTGTCTCGGTCAATGCTCAGGCGAAGCTCCTGCTTGCGCTGGCGTATTTCTTCCAATGTGCGGTAGTCGGGGGTCATGTGTGAAAATGTTTTTAGCAAATGGAAAGGGTAGGGGGCTGAGGCTGAATGGCCGTCAGTCGTTCAGCAGCAGGCGAGCCAGATAGCGCACCAGGGGCCGCTCAATCCAGGGACGGCGGAAGGTAAACACCACCAGCAGCACCACGGCGTGTACGGCAGCCACCACGAGGAAGGCCGCCGTCAGCCCAATGCTCTTGCTGAGCCAGAAAGCGGCGCCGAGCGACACGAAGAGCAGCACCACCACCAAGATGAAGAACAGCAGTACAGCCAAGGTGGCACGCGTCAACAGACGAACCACCTTGTCTATCACATCGAGCTTCACATATTCCTGCTGAAGCCCCAGGTAATGCTTCACCGCCTCTACAAGCTGGGCGATGGTCTCCACATTCTTGTCGCTCGACAGCATAGTTTCTTAATCGGCTACTTCCTCCAGGTCGTCAACCAGGTCGCCAACGTCCTTACGGTTCAGCTTGATGTTGTGTTTCTTCAGGAAATCCTCCACGGTGTCGGAAATCTTTGCACGGGTGTTCTTACCACTCTCGGGGGCCAGCAGCAGGCCGCATGCAGCACCGGCGATGGCACCGCCGATGAATGCTCCAATATAACCAAGTCCTTTCATGATACAATAGTTTTGTTTTAATAAAATGTTTAGGTGAATGATTCAATTTCACCTGCAAATTTACGAATAAATATGATACGACAGCACAAAAACCTGTTATTTTTTTGTTAAAAATGTTAGATTTTGTTCATTTAACAAAGTTTATGTCCTCTTTTGCGCCGTGTTTCACCATTATTTTGTAATTTCGCACTGTGAATTAAACTATCGATTATCATTTACAACATTAAATTATAGTTATGAAGAAGTATGTTTTAGTATGTGCAGGCCTTTGCCTGGCAATGTCGTTTACAAGTTGTGGCTCAAGCGAGAAGGCCTACCGCAAGGCTTATGAGAAGGCACAGGCCCAGGCTCAGCAGCAACAGCAGGTGCAGCCCCAGCAGCCTGCCGTGGTGCAGCAGACGGTGACCACTACTCCCGTGGTAACACCTGTCCAGACCGTGCCCTCGACACAGACTCAGGTGGTGGAGAGCGACCAGGTACAGGTGCGCCAGGAGCGTGTGGCCATTGTCAGCGGCTCTGGGCTCCTCAGCTATAGCGTTGTCGTGGGTTCGTTCTCGGTCATTGCCAATGCCGAGGGCCTGCAGCAGCGCCTGAAGAACGCCGGATATGCCGCACAGATAGTGAAGAACGAGGACCGCAACATGTATCGCGTCGTAGCATCTACTTTCAACGACAAGACATCGGCCGTGCAGAGCCGCGACCAGCTGCGTGGCACCTATCCCGATGCCTGGCTGCTCTATAACGCTCGCTAATAGTTCCAAGGAGAAAGAATTGGCCCGCATACTTTCCATCGACTACGGCAAGAAACGCACAGGGCTGGCAGTCACCGACCCCCTACAGCTGATAGCTGGGGGGCTGGCGACTGTTGCTACGTCCGAGCTGTTCACCTTCCTGCAGGACTACACCCGGCGCGAACAGGTGGAGCGCATCGTCATAGGCGAGCCACGCCAGCCAAACGGCCAGCCCAGCGAGAACCTGCAGCGCGTCATGCAGTTCGTCAGCCGCTGGCGCAAGGCCATGCCCGACATACCCATTGAGCTGTACGACGAGCGATTCACGTCGGTACTGGCCCACCAGGCCATGATTGATGCCGGGCTGCACAAGAAAGCCAGACAAGACAAGGCCCTCGTCGACGAGATCAGCGCCACCATCATCCTGCAGGACTACATGCGCGCAAGAACAAAATCTTAAATCTCAAACCTCAAATCAATAGTGATACTACCTATTTATATATATGGCCAGCCGGTGCTACGCAAGGTGGCAGAGGACATCACTCCCGACTATCCCGAGCTGCAGCAGCTCGTTGCTAACATGTGGGAGACGCTGGCCGACAGCGAAGGCATTGGGCTGGCAGCTCCGCAGGTGGGACTGCCCATCCGCCTTGTTGTCATCGACCTGCGTCCGCTGGCCGAAGACATGCCTGAGTACAAGGACTTCCACCAGGTGTACATCAACCCACACATCGTGGAAAAGGACGACACGCAGACCGACACCTCTGAGGAGGGGTGCCTCTCGCTGCCTGCCATACACGAGAAGGTGACGCGCCCCACGCGCATACACGTGACGTGGCAGGACGAGCAGTTCCAGCAGCACGACGAATGGGTCGAGGGCTACCTGGCACGCGTCATGCAGCATGAGTTCGACCACCTGGACGGCCACATGTTCATCGACCACATCTCGCCTCTGCGCAAACAGCTCATCAAGAGCAAGCTCAAGGCACTGACGCAGGGGCGCTACCGCTGCGGTTACAAGACGAAACCGGTAGTGAGAAGATAGGACGCCCTCCGTTCCCCCTCCCATCTGGATGAAGCTTAGGTTGTTATACGACGTGAAATGATGAAAGGCTTTCATCTCTTTAAACTGTTCAGACTCTCCTCCCTCCGGGAGGGGCTGGGGGTAGGCCTGTTACTGCTCCCCCTCTTTGTTCACGCCCAGTACAACACCGACCGCCTCATCACCATCGGGCGCTCGGCCCTCTACTACGAGGACTATGTGCTGTCCATACAGTATTTCAACCAGGCCATTGCGGCCAAGCCCTACCTCTACGAGCCGTGGTTTCTGCGTGGCGCCGCCAAGTTCAACCTCGATGACTTTGCCGGGGCTGAGCGCGACTGCTCCGAGGCCATCGGCCGCAACCCCTTCGTCGTGGGATGCTACGAGCTGCGCGGCCTCTGCCGCATTCAGCAGGAGAAGTTTGCCGATGCCATCGGCGACTACGACCGTGCGCTGCAGCTGGCACCCGACAGTCGCTCGCTGTGGCACAACCGCGTGCTTTGTCACATACAGAACGAGGACTACACCACCGCCCTGGCACAGCTTGACACCATGCAGACACGGTGGAGCCAGTACGCACCAGCCTACACCATGCGTGCCGACGTCTATCTGCAGACGAAGGACACTGCGCAGGCCATCGACGCCATGGAGCGGAGCCTCGAACTGGACCCCTACAACGGGCACACATGGGCCTCGCGCAGCCTCATCAGCCTGCAACGGAAAGAGTGGAAGAACGCCGAGGAACAGCTCGACCATGCCATACACCTGCTGCCCCGCCAGGGCGGATACTACATCAACCGCGCCCTGGCACGCTACAACCAGAACAATCTGCGCGGAGCCATGGCCGACTACGACATGGCGCTCGAGATAGAGCCCAACAACTTCCTGGGCCACTACAACCGCGGACTGCTGCGCACCGATGTGGGCGACGACAACCGGGCCATCGATGACTTCAACTTCGTGCTGCGCCTGGAGCCCGACAACATGCTGGCCCTGTTCAACCGAGCCGTGCTCCTCGACCGCACCGGCGACCTGCGTGGGGCCGTGCGCGACTATACGAAGGTCATCGACGAATATCCCAACTTCCACTACGGCATATTGCAGCGCGCACGCTGCTACCGCCGCTTGGGCATGACGCAGAAGGCCGAGCTTGACGAGTTCAAGGTGTACAAGGCGCAGCTCTACCAGCACCTCTATGGCATACAGCCCCACCAGGGGCGGCGCAGCCAGCGCAAGCGCAGCGACCTGGATCCGGATAAGTACAACCAGATGGTGGTGGCCGACGAGCAGGAGCCGGAGCGCGAATACCAGAGCGAATACCGCGGACACGTGCAGAACCAGCGCGCGCAGGAGCAGCCCATGCCCATGTTCGCACTGGCGCTCGAGCCACAGAGCGATGACGTCAGCCGCCAGCCCCACTACGATGCCCTCGTCGATGACTTTAACCGTCAAGAGCACTGCGGGCGCACACTCTATGTGAGCAACCAGCACGCAACCCTTGACACTCCTCATTCCACCGACTACTTCGCCTACATCGACTCGCTCTCCACCGTGCTTTACAACACGCGCACCAGCCAGCACATCATGCCGCTGCTGCTGGCCCGCGCCGTGGCCTACACTGCAGTGCAGGACTATGCACAAGCCGAGAGCGACCTCACCACGAGCCTGAACATCGACTCCACACAGGTGCTCGCCCTTTGGCAGCGCGCCCTGTGCCAGTGGCAGCTGCTGCGCTTCCGCCATGCCGACGACGGCGTGCCCCTCAGTACCTCCATGCCCCAGGTGGCGGGAGTGCTCATCGACTTAGGCCATGCCCTGGCCCACAGTCCCCGCAACGCCAGCCTGCTCTACAACCGCGGATGCCTCTATGCCCAGTGCCACGACTACGCGGCAGCCATCGCCGACTTCACCGCCGCCATCAGCGTCGACCCGCGCATGGCCGACGCTTACTACAACCGTGGGCTCTGCCACATCGGCATGCAGGCCACACAACAGGGACTCGACGACCTGAGCAAGGCCGGCGAGCTGGGGCGCTATCAGGCCTACAGCCTCATCAAAAAATATAAAAAAATAAAAAATAACGCCGCAGAATAGCGGCGTTACAGATTTTATTCGTAACTTTGTCAAAACAATAGCGACAGCGAGGCAGCTTCCGCACGAACATCACATTAATTATATAATAACTGACAAAACTTAAAACCTGACAAGCAAATGGAAAACAACGCACAACTCATTGCCGAGTGCACCGCACGTGCACAGCAGTGGCTCACTCCCGCCTTCGACGAGGAGACCCGCCGTGAAGTACAGCAGATGCTCGATGCTGACGACAAGTCGGCGCTCATCGACGCCTTCTACCAGAACCTGGAGTTCGGCACCGGCGGTCTGCGCGGCATCATGGGAGCCGGCACCAACCGCATGAACAAGTATATCGTGGGCATGGCCACGCAGGGCTTCGCCAACTACATCCTTAAAGCCTTCCCGGGCAAGCAGTGCTCGGTGGTAGTAGGCCACGACTGCCGTAACAACGGACGCATGTTCGCCGAGAGCGTGGCTGACATCTTCTCGGCCAACGGCATCAAGGTGTACCTCTTCGAGAGCCTGCGCCCCACGCCCGAGATCTCCTTCGCCATCCGCCAGCTGGGCTGCCAGGCCGGTGTGAACGTCACCGCCAGCCACAACCCCCGCGAGTATAACGGCTACAAGGCCTACTGGGACGACGGCGCTCAGGTGCTCGCTCCCCACGACAAGGGCATCATCGACGAAGTGCAGAAGGTCACCATCGACCAGGTGAAGTTCGAGGGCAACAAGGAGCTCATCGAAATCATCGGCGGCGAGATGGACTGGGACTACCTGCAGGCCGTGAAGGAGGCTATGGTCGACCAGGACGTCATCCTGCGCCAGAAGGACCTGAACATCGTCTACTCACCCATGCACGGCACCGGCCGCGTCATCATCCCTGAGGCCCTGCGCTCATGGGGCTTCCAGAACATCCACGTGGTGCCCGAGCAGATGGTCATCGATGGCAACTTCCCCACCGTCGTCAGCCCCAACCCCGAGAACCCCGAGGCCATGACCCTGGGCATGAAGCTGGGCACTCGCCTCAACGCCGACCTCGTCATAGCCAGCGACCCCGATGCCGACCGCCTCGCCATCGTCTGCCGCAACGCCAAGGGCGAATGGGAGATACTGAACGGCAACCAGACCTGCATGA
>DGHX01000192.1:73241-81584 GCA_002392835.1 Prevotella sp. UBA3837
ATGATGTTCTGCTGGTACATCATTGCCAACAAGAAGAAGCTGGGACAGCTGAAGGGCAACGAGTTCCTGGTGAAGACCATCGTCACCACCGAGGTCATCAAGAAGATAGCCGAGAAGAACGGCGTGGAGCTGCGCGACTGCTACACCGGCTTCAAGTGGATTGCCAACGAGATTCGCATCTCAGAGGGCAAGCAGAAGTACATCGGCGGCGGCGAGGAGAGCTTCGGCTTCCTGCCCTTCGACAAGGTGCGCGACAAGGACTCACCAGCCTCCATCTGCCTCATCTGCGAGATTGCCGCCTGGGCCAAGGACAACGGCAAGACCCTCTACGACCTGCTCATGGACATCTACGCCGAGTACGGTTTCTCGAAGGAGGTCACCATCAACGTGGTGCGTCCCGGCAAGACCGGTGCCGACGAGATTAAGCAGATGATGACCGACTTCCGCCAGAACCCGCCGCAGGAGCTGGGCGGCTCGAAGGTATGCCTGTGGAAGGACTACAAGACCCTGGAGGCACGCTATGCCGACGGACATGTGGAGAAGCTGCAGATGCCCGACACCAGCAACGTGCTGCAGTGGTTCTGCGAGGACGGCACCAAGGTCAGCGTGCGCCCCAGCGGCACCGAGCCGAAGATTAAGTTCTACACCGAGGTCAAAGATCCCACCTTCAAGTGCGCCGGCTGCTACGAGCGCTGCACTAAGAGCGCCGAGGAGAAGATAGAGGCCATCAAGAAGAGCCTCAACCTGTAGAGGAGTGATAAGTGATAAGTGACTAAACCATAGAAACTTGAAACTGAACGCTGAACAAAAGCTGACACTACGCAACTGCGCACTGGCTCTGATGCTGTGCGCAGCTGCGTTTGTGGGCGCACAGCTGCTCTTCAAGGGCGAAGACCCCGCAGAGCAGTTCCTTGCCCAGCAGAAACAGACGCCCACGAAGGACGACGTGCTGGGGCTCTTCCGCAGCAAGGCACAGGTGGCCACCACCGAGGTGCAGCTGCGGCGGATGGGCATCTACGACAGCGAGACACGCCTGTCAACCATCAACCCCGCGCAGTGGAAGCTGGGGCGAAGGGCATGTATCATGCCCGTCGACATCACCATCAAGTACGGCATCGACATGCGCAAGCTCACCGCACGCGACATACAGATTGACACCGCCGGAGTGGTGAAGGTACGCCTGCCTCGGCCCGAGATGATTGATCACCATGTTGACATGCAGACCGACCGCCGCGAGCTTGTCACCATGAGCGGATGGATGCGCAGTGAGGTGGGCGAGCAGACCATCCAGACCATCAAGAACATGGTGCTGGACGAGGTGCTCAGCGACACCACACTCTTCCGCTCACTCGCTGCTGAGGTGGAGAGCAACACCCGCAGCCTCTTCCGCTCCATGCTCATGCAGATGGGCCTGAAGCCGCAGTTCACACCATAACAAAACCACAAGGACACCGAACATGGAAAAACAGAATAGCAGCCGCTGGCTGCCTGCCCTCAACCGCCTTGTGCGTGTGCTGTGCCTGCTGGCCTTGGTCTATTTCGTCGTCAGGTGCATTGACAGTGCCGGGCGCGACGATGCCATCACCATCGAGGACACCCCTGTCAGCATTGAGAGCATCAAGCCCATAGGGCAGCTCTATGCCTTCACTGCCATCACCGAGGACTTTGCCATCGACAATGTCGAGGAGGTGGGCTTCTTCCGCCGTCACGACTACAAGGCCGTGCAGACGCTGCGCATGCAGGTGAGCTATATCGTCGATCTCGACAGCGTCGGCTATCAGCGTATCGCCGGCACCGACACCGTCGTCGTCAGCCTGCCACAGCCGCGCTATGTGCAGACCCAGCAGGGCGGACGGTTCTTCTGCGAGGTCGAGGTGCCTGCTTCCGACTTCAACGCCGCCAGTGCCATCCGCGTGGTGGAGAACAAGATACGCAGCAAGTACGACACTCCCCAGAACCGCGAGCGTGCCTTGCAGCATGCCCGCGAGGCACTTACCACCTTCGTCCAGCAGTGTGGACTCGTGCCACGCTTCGAAAACATCTAACTTGAATCGCTAATTCAGCCCCCCCTGACTCGAGGGGGCTTAAACTCATAGCTCATGAAAAGAACAGCACTCTTTGGCGGTGTGGCCGTAGTGGCCGCCGCAGCCGCCGGTGGCTATCTGCTGCTGCGCCCCAAGCCGACGCCGCAGCAGGTGAAAAGCCCCGTTGACACACAGTATGAAGAACTGAGCATTCAGCTCAACGACCTTGAGGCGAAGGCCCGTCAGGACAGCGCCAACATCGACTCGCTCACGCTGGTGCTCGAAGCCGTGAAGTGGCAGCCCGTGAAGGGCGGCGGCGACTACGAGGCACAGAAGCGCAATCTCTACCTTGACCTCAAGCGCAACGTTGCGTTCACCTTCCGTCAGGTCCTCGTCGGCCGTGGCGACAGCATCCGCAATCCCCACATCGACGACCCGGAGAGCATCAACGAATAACATTGTGTGGGGTCAGCAACATAACCTACAAAAGAACGTCAGCGAAAAGGATGAACCTTTCGCTGACGTTTATCGTTTCCGGTAATCGCGGTGCTGCTGCCCGACGATTACTTGAAGAAGTCTTTCACAGCCTCGTTGGGCACCATCTGCTCGTCGAAGATGTATGCGCCGGTCTTCGGGCTGCGCACCATTCTGATGACCTTCGAGTAAGCACGGCCATCTTTCGAACCCTCGTGCAGGGTAGCAACTACTTTCTTTGCCATATTGCTAAAACGTGTTTACTTTATCTCCTTGTGAAGAGTCATCTTCTTCAGGATGGGGTTATACTTCATCAGCTCCATGCGCTCAGGCGTGTTCTTACGGTTCTTGGTCGTAATGTAACGGCTGATGCCGGGGAGGCCGCTGTTCTTCATCTCAGTGCACTCGAGTACTACCTGTACGCGGTTGCCCTTTGCTTTCTTGCTTGCCATGGTTGTTAGTCTCCTATAACTTTAATGTCCTTCCAGTCCACGAAGCCATTGGCAACAGCCTGCTTCAGGGCGGCGTCAAGACCCACTTTATTAATCAAACGAAGGCCAGCAGCGCTGATCTTCAACTGAATCCAGCAGTCCTCCTCAACATAGTAGAACTTCTTGCTGAACAGGTTCACATCGAAGCTGCGCTTTGTACGGTGCTTCGAGTGCGACACATTGTTACCTATCTGTGCCTTCTTTCCTGTGATTTGACAAACTTTCGACATTTCTATCTACTCTTTAATTTTGTACTTTTTAGTAACTTACTCCAAACAGGGTGCAAAGGTACAAATTTTTTCGCAGCCCCGAAAAGACGGGCGCATAGTTTTTCTGTTTCTTAATTATTTTTAACGTTCAGCTGTCGCTAATCGGCTCACTGCTTCGGTTTCTGCGTGAACTTATAGGTGACTGAGAACATGAGGTAGCGTGGTATGCAGTTGTTCCAGGTCTCGGTGCGGCCCTGTGCGTTCACGCTGTACTGCTTGCTGGAGAGCTGGTGCAGCAGGTCGAAGGCGGTGAGCTTCAGGGTGACCTTCTCCTTGAATATTGTTCGCGAGAGCTCGGCGTTCCACACCAGGTCGTCGGTGTTCATCATGCTGCTCTGGTAGCCGCGGCGGCTGTACATGCGCAGGTCGGTGCCCACGTAGAGGCGTAGCAGTGGGATGGTGTAGCGCAGGTGGAAGCCGTAGTTATAGTCGAAGGCCGAGATGTTCTGGAAGTCGGCCCGGCTGCTGGTGGAGCGCCGCCAGCTGACCTCTGCGCGCAGGCCTGCGGTGAGCTTGTCCTTCTGGTATTCGGCAGCCAGGCTCTCGTGCACCGTATAGTTGTGCACGGTGCTCTTCTCGGCCTCGGTGGGCAGCGTGGGCTGTGCCACGTACATCACGGGGAAGTCTACGCTGTGCGTGTAGCTGAGGTCGGCATTGTGTCGCAGCGTCAGCCGCTTGGCGCTGTCCAGGGGCAGCTCGTAGCTGTTGCCCAGTGAGGCGCTCCAGTTGCCGTTGATGTTGTCCTGCATGAAGGTGTAGGCACCGGTCGTGGTGTCATAGGTGGTGCGTGTGCCCGTGGAGCGCTGCACCAGCGATGCGTTGGCCCAGAGGCGCATGAATCGGCGCGTGCTGTCGTTGTTGAAGCGGAAGCCTATGTTCATATTGTGGCTGATGGTGCTGCGCAGGTCGGGGTTGTTGATGCGCGTGATGAGCGGGTTTGTAGTGTCGTCGGTGGGCATGAGGCTGACCAGTGAGGGCAGGCTGGCGCTGACGTAGTAGCTCAGCTCGCTGAGTCCGCGCTTGGCTCCCCATCGGTACCAGCTGGCCTGCAGTGCCGCGAGGTTGTAGCTGCGGCGTGCTATGGTGTCGAGCACGTCGTCGCGGAAGTGCAGGCGCTCCCGGTGGCGCTGCAGTGGCAGGCGCAGTGTGAAGTACTCCTCGTCGTTCTGGTGCATCAGCTCCAGCGCGGCGCTGTACTGTCGGTTCAGCTGTAGGCTGGCGTCGCTGTTGCCTTCATCGCGCACGCTGAGGAGCGCGTCGCGCGTGGAGGGCAGCCACTCCACCTGTCGGCGGTCGGCGGCCACGTGGCTCAGCCAGTCCAGGCGGAACATGTCGTTCGTGGCGTTGTCCATCTCCTGCTTGTAGTCCACCTCGGCGCTTACGAACCATCGGTTCAGCAGCTGCAGGGTGTAGCTTGCTTGCGCCTGATACCCGTAGCTGTTGCTGTGGCTGTCGGCGTAGTAGTGCCGCAGCCCGGTGCTGTCGGTCTGTGCGTAGTAGGTGCGTGTCAGCGTGTAGCTGTCGCTGGGCTTGGTTCGGCTGTAGTTGCCGTTGAGGCTGATGCTTATGAAGTCGCCCCAGGCGAACTTCTTGTGATAGCCCACGTTTCCGTTCAGTGTGAGCATGCGGTAGCGCGTCAGCCCGTCGTTGAGCGTGCGGTTGATGATGGTCTGTCGCAGCGTGGAGTCCTCTCCGGTGGTGGCGCGTCGTCCGTCGCTGTAGTTCATGTAGATGTGGGACCACAGCGTGAAGGGCTTGCTGACGGAGAAGTAGTTCGAGGCGTTCACTCGGAAGTCCTTCTGACGGCTTCTGCTGTCGCTGCCGCTGATGATGTTGCCCCCCGCTGCGAATCGCTCCGAGCTGGTGCGGTGCCAGTCGTCGGCGTCGCTCCAGTCGAGTGTGACGTCCATCTCTTCGTCCCACCGCTTGTCCTTGTCCTCGGTCTCTATGTGCAGTCCCGTCTGCTTGGTGGCGCGCAGCCCCTGCGGCATGTTGCTGGGGCTCCAGTCGCCCTCGCCGCCCGGGCGCCGGTTCTCGTTGACGTTGTTGGTGTTGGCGAAGAGGCTCAGCCGCGAGTGGTCGTCGTAGTAGAGGCTGAACAACCGGGCCAGGTAGCGCCGGTCAGTGCCGGCTCCCGCCTCAATGTTGCCCAGGAATCCGCGGTTGTACTCGCGCTTCAGCATGACGTCCATCACGTAGTCGCGCTTCTCCACGTCGTGGCCTATGAGCTCGCTCTGCTTCGTGCTCTTGTCGTAGACCTTCAGCTCCTTCACGGTGAAGTAGGGCAGGTTCTCGAGCATCACCTTGTTCTGTCCGCGGAAGAAGTCCTTGCCGTTCAGGGTGAGGTAGTCCACCTTCTTGCCGTTGATGTATATGTCGCCGTTGTCGCGCAGCTCTGCTCCCGGCATCTGCCGTATCAGTCCGTCGAGCATGGAGCCCTCGGGCAGGTTGAAGGCCGATGCGTTGTACACCAGGGTGTCGCCGCGGTAGGCCAGCTTCACCTTCGTGCCGGTGACGACGACGCCCTGCATGCCCACCTCTTTATATACGTCGTCGTCAGAGCGCTGCTTCTTCTTGATGAGTATGCGCGGCAGCTCGAAGTAGCTGTTGCGGGCTATGTGTCGCAGGCGGTAGGTCATGGTGGTGTCCTGGTAGCCGTCGGCAGTGGCGCGTATGATGTAGTCGGCGTTGCGTGCCGGCACCTTGAACTCGTAGTACGACGAGGTGCCCCATGTCCAGCAGGTCATGGTGTCGACGACGCTGCTGTCGCTGCGCATCAGCGTCATGTGTGCCTTCACCTTCGCCTTGGTGAACGAGTCGTATATCTCGCCCCCCAGCTGTATCTGTCGCTCTTTCTTCTTTGTGGTTTTCACAGAGTCGGTCTGTGCAGCTGCCGATGTCGCCATGACGATCGCGGCGAGCAGCAGCAGGAGTGTGTTTCTTGTCATTGCAAGCGTGTTATATGGATTTGGCTTGCAAAGGTACTAAAGAGTTGGGAAAATGTTGCACTACTTGCACCTGCGTTAACCTTTGTTGAGATTTATCTTGCACCGCCCGTGCTTTTGTTAACCTTTGTTGAGATTTATCTTGCACTACTTGCACCGCCGTTAACACTTAATAAGATTTATCCTGCACCGCGAAGGGGAGTGGAAAGTGGAAAGTGGAGAGTGGAAAGAGGAAAGTGGAAAGTGGAAAGAGGATACCGAAAAATGCGACCGAGCGGGAAATGTATATTTATGCAGGTGAAACTGTATATATATACATTTTCCGCCCTGCGGTCTCCGCTTTCAAAAAAGCGGGCCGCTTTTTAAAAAATCCCATATCACTTTTTTTCAAAAGTGGCCCTCCCAGAAAAAAAAGCGGCCCGCGTGTGAAACTGTATATATATGCATTTTCGACCAGTGGGATGATCCTTAGCTTCTGTTTATACGTGGGCCGTCGCCGACACTTCGGGCTCTGACAGGTGCAAGTAGTGCAACATTTTTCGGCGTTACGTTTGACCACCTTAATGTGTCAAATTGTCATGTTCGGTTAGCAAAAAACGGGGGTTGATGCCGGATGAGGCTTTTTCGCTTTGACTTAAATCAATTTCGTAACTTTTTGGCGTGCAAAAGTTTGGAAATATCGTCAAAACACGCTAATTTTGCAGTCAGAAAAAGAAAATTTTTTTGATTTGTTTTAGTAGATTAGTTTTTAAGTAGTTTGTTTTTGGAGTTGGCTGTCGGGATGACAGCCAACTTTTTTTGTCCGATTATTTTGCTGTTTCGAGAAAACTTCGTACCTTTGTACTCAATATGAATTGGAAGTTTATTTTACGCTGGGTCATCACCTTCACGGTGTGCCTGGTCATATACAATCTCACCGCCTCGTTCTGGATGTCGCTGGGCATCCTGATCTTGCTGGCCGTGGCCGAAAGCCTGGTCCTGGACTGGTGGGAAAAAAGAAAGGGGGCTCGCTCATGAAGCACCGTTACTTGTCATTGTTGTGCCTGGGCCTGGCCGTCAGCGGCGCCATGCAGGCACAGTCGCCAGCGCCCGCAGGCATCAGCGGTGCGCTGACGTCGTATAACAGCGCCGGGGCCAGCGAGGAGCCCCGCGAGCTGCAGTACATGCCCGAGGGCACTGCCTTCGTCAGCACCAACGGGCGCAACCGCTTTACACGCGCACTCTACGGCGGCTGGACCGACTACCGGGTGGAGACGAGCGATGTGCCCATCTTCGCCGTCGTGAAGAAAGGGCACATGAAGAGCGTGCGCTTCGAGATAGAGGGCGTGCCCTTAGACTCGGCCGACTACTGCAAGTCGTGGTACCGCGACGGCATACGCTCCTACCTGTTGGGCGACCACCGCTGGAACCACATGGGCAACGGCATCATTCGCGTGCACGTGGTGGCGCTGCACGATGCCGAGGGCGCCATCTGGCAGTTCATCTGCGACAAGCTGCGCGGACAGCAGCTCGAGGTGAAGGTCATCGTGAGCGACGTGGCACACCCGAAGCTGAAGCGCAACGGCGACCTGGGCGTGGACCGTCCCGACGCCTTCGAGCCCTCGCCCACGGGGCAGGGGCTGGTCATAGGCAAGGCCACGCGCAGCAGCAATTTCGCCCACCTGGTGATGATGGGCGACAGCATACACTTCATGCACGACGGCGATGCCTTCAAGCGCTTCAACGACGCCGTTGACCTGAACCGCGAGATGGCCCGCCGCATACAGTTCGAGACCCCCGACCCCTTCATCAACACGCTGGGCGGCGCACTGGTCATGGCTGCCGACGGCGACTGGGACGGCCAGACCTGGCTGCACGGCTGCATAGGCTGGCGCATGCCGCTGGCCGGATGGCGCGCCGCCTACGCCGGCGACGTGCTGGGATTCAACGACCGGGCCGTGAGCCATTTCAACGCCTACGC
Organism: Prevotella sp. UBA3837; assembly: GCA_002392835.1. GTDB lineage: Bacteria > Bacteroidota > Bacteroidia > Bacteroidales > Bacteroidaceae > Prevotella. The sequence continues at coordinate 81,405 of DGHX01000192.1, forward strand.
CAAGAGCCAGGTGACCGGCGTGGAGCCCACACAGGCGCACCCCACCCAGGACCCTGAGATGAACATGGCGCGCGCGCTGAAGCAGTGGGGCACGCAGATGTACAGCAACGGATACATCTGCCGCAACCCCGAGCGCAACGACCAGATGCACCACTACGACATGAACCTGAACTACATCGA
>DGHX01000192.1:81641-84124 GCA_002392835.1 Prevotella sp. UBA3837
GAGCTGCTGTGGCACTTCCAGTACGACGCCGACCCGGCCTACATGCGCCGCATGTGGCCCGTCATCAAGGCGCACCTGGCATGGGAGAAGCGCAACTTCGACCCCGACGGCGACCACCTGTACGATGCCTACTGCTGCATCTGGGCCAGCGACGCCCTGTACTACAGCGGGGGCGCCGTCACCCACTCGTCGGCCTACAACTACCGTGGCAACCTGCTTGCCGCACGCATAGCCGAGCTCATAGGCGAGAACCCCCAGCCCTACCGCCAGGAGGCCGACGCCATACTGAAGGCCATGAACGAGCGGCTGTGGATACCCATGACCGGCAACACCGCAGGGCAGTACGGCTACTGGGCTGAATACCAGGACGGACAGGGGCTGAAGCGGCTGCACAAGAGCGCAGCACTCTGGAGCATCTACACCCCCATAGACTGCGGAGCCTGCACCCCCGAGCAGGCCTATCAGGCCACCTTCTACGTGGACCGCGAGATACCCCACTTCAAGGTCGACGCCACCAGCCACGTCGTGGCCACCAGCAACTGGATGCCCTACGCATGGAGCATCAACAACGTGGCTCCCGCCGAGGTGATGCACACCGCGCTGGCCTACTTCAAGGCCGGACGCTCGTCGGAGGCCTTCCAGCTGATGAAGGGCAACATCATGGACCAGATGTACTATGGCCGCTCGCCCGGCAACTTCGGACAGCTGAGCCACTACGACGCCGCCCGCGGAGAGTGCTACCGCGACTTCGGCGACTGCATAGGCATTTCTTCGCGTACACTCATACAGGGACTCTTCGGCGTGCAGCCCGAGGCCCTCTACGGCCGCTGCATCATCAGGCCCGGATTCCCCATCTCGTGGGACAACGCCCGCCTGAAGACCCCCTACCTGGAGTACAGCTTCGAGCGAAAGGACGGGAAGATAAGGCTGCACATCGTGCAGAACTTCCCCCAGCGCCTGAAGATGGTGGTGCGCCAGAACCTGGGCGGCGGCGTCTTCCGCGACATAGAGGGCACCGCCGAGCAGGACCAGGTCATCACCTTCGATGACGTGAGCCGCAACCCCGAGCCCGAGGTGCCGCAGACGGCCATGACCGGACAGCTGCAACAGTCGCTGCAGGTCATGGAGCACGGACTGGCATCGCCCGACCTGAGCCGCCGCTTTGAGCCGCAGGAGATAGACGACTTCTGGAATGCCAACGTCACCGACATCTTCCGCAACCGCTACACCTCGCCGCGCCCGCAGACCACCACGCTGCAGATTCCCGTGCAGGGGGTGGGGGAGTGGTGCCACCCGCAGTACACGCCCAACATCAACGACTCGGTGTTCCGCTCGCTCATCCGCGGCGATGAGTTCACCGTCGAGGGCGTTCCCTTCCGCACCCCCGCCAAGGGCCACAACATCGTCTACACCTCGCTCTGGGACAACTATCCCGACGCCGTCACCATACCCCTGAAGGGCAGCGCCTCGTCGGCCTACCTGCTCATGGCGGGCAGCACCAACCACATGCAGAGCCACATCGACAACGGGCTGGTCATTGCCCAGTACCGCGACGACAGTGCCGACACGCTGCACCTGCGGAACCCCGAGAACTGGTGCCCCATTGAGCAGGACTACTACGTAGACGGGCGTGCCTTCCGCACCCTGGAGCCCCGGCCCATACGCGTGGCACTGGGCACCGGCGACGTGAGCCGCGACCTGGGCTCGCTGCTCGGCATTGAGGGCGTCTACGGGCGCGAGATTCCCGGCGGAGCAGCACAGATGCTGCGCATGGAGCTGAACCCCCGCAAGAAGCTGCGCAGCCTGAAGGTGGAAACCCTCTCCAACGACGTCGTCATCGGCCTCATGGCCATCACCCTGCAGTAACATCAACCAACTTAAAAATCATAACAAAACATCATGAACATTCCATTTGCTTTCTGGCTCGTGCCCATCGCCTCGGTGGTGGCTCTGTGCATGGCGTGGTTCTTCTTCCGCTCCATGCTGAGCGCCGACGAGGGCACGCCCCGCATGCGTGAGATTGCAGGCCACGTGCGCCGCGGCGCCATGGCCTACCTGCGTCAGCAGTACAAGGTGGTGACCATCGTCTTCGTGGTCCTCGCCATCGTCTTTGCCTTCATGGCCTACGTGCTGAAGGTGCAGAACCCCTGGGTGCCCTTCGCCTTCCTCACCGGAGGCTTCTTCAGCGGACTGGCCGGCTTCTTCGGCATGAAGACCGCCACCTACGCATCGGCACGCACCGCCAACGCCGCACGGCAGAGCCTGGACGGCGGACTGAAGATCGCCTTCCGCTCAGGCGCCGTCATGGGACTCACCGTCGTAGGACTGGGACTGCTCGACATCGCCATCTGGTTCATCGTGCTCAGCTTCTTCTACCATGGCGACAAGATGGCCCTCATCACCATCACCACCACGATGCTCACCTTCGGCATGGGCGCCTCGACGCAGGCACTCTTCGCACGTGTGGGCGGCGGCATCTACAC
>DGHX01000192.1:84305-86937 GCA_002392835.1 Prevotella sp. UBA3837
TGGGTGCCGACCTCTACGAGAGCTACTGCGGCAGCATCCTCTCTACCGCTGCCCTCGGCGCCACCGCCTTCGCCATGGTGCCCGACATGCAGCTGCGCGCCGTCATAGCCCCCATGCTCATAGCCGCCGTGGGCGTCTTCCTCAGCATCTTCGGCATCTACCTGGTGCGCACCAAGGAGGGAGCCACCATGAAGGACCTGCTCCACTCACTCTCACTGGGCACCAACGTCAGCGCCGTGCTCATAGCTGGAGCCACCTTCGGCATTCTCTACCTGCTCGGCATCGAGAACTGGGTGGGACTGAGCTTCTCCGTCATCAGCGGACTGGCTGCCGGTGTCGTCATCGGACAGGCCACTGAGTACTACACCTCGCACTCGTACAAGCCCACGCAGAAGATCAGCGAGGCTGGCCTTACCGGCTCGGCCACCGTCATCATCAAGGGCATCGGCACGGGCATGATGTCGACCTGCATACCGGTCATCACCATCGGCGTGGCCATCATGCTCAGCTACCTCTGCGCCAACGGCTTCAACCTCGAGATGAGCGCCGAGGCCCTCTCGCACGGCCTCTACGGCATTGGCATCGCCGCCGTGGGCATGCTCTCAACGCTGGGCATCACCCTGGCTACCGACGCCTACGGACCCATCGCCGACAATGCCGGCGGCAATGCCGAGATGAGCGAGCTGGGCGAGGAGGTACGCCACCGCACCGACGCCCTCGACGCCCTGGGCAACACCACCGCCGCCACCGGCAAGGGCTTCGCCATCGGCTCGGCAGCTCTCACCGCCCTGGCACTGCTCGCCTCCTATATAGAAGAGGTGAAGATAGCCATGGAGCGGACCGGCGACACCCTGACCAACCTCAGCGGCGACATCATCGCTGCAGCCGACGCCACCATACCCGACTTCATGAACTTCTTCCAGGTGAACCTGATGAACCCCCGCGTGCTCGTGGGAGCCTTCATCGGAGCCATGGCAGCATTCCTCTTCTGCGGACTCACCATGGAGGCCGTGGGACGCGCCGCACAGAAGATGGTGGAGGAGGTGCGCCGACAGTTCCGCGAGATAAAAGGCATACTCGAGGGTAAGGCCACACCCGACTACGACTCCTGCGTACAGATATCGACCCGTGCCGCACAGCATGAGATGATCCTGCCCTCGCTGCTCGCCATAGCCATACCCATCGTGGTGGGCATGGTGCTCGGCGTGGCCGGCGTGCTCGGACTCCTCGTGGGTGGCCTGGCCGCAGGCTTCACGCTCGCCATCTTCATGGCCAACGCCGGAGGAGCATGGGACAACGCAAAGAAGATGGTCGAAGAGGGCCACTTCGGAGGCAAGGGCAGCTTTGCCCACAAGGCCACCATCGTGGGCGACACCGTGGGCGACCCCTTCAAGGACACCAGCGGCCCATCGCTCAACATCCTCATCAAGCTCATGTCAATGGTCAGCATCGTCATGGCAGGCCTCACCGTCGCCATGTCGTAGCCTCGCACGTGCGCGCGAGCATTATATTTAATAATATCCCAATCGATATATGCAACAAAAGATTATCATTCTCGACTTCGGCTCGCAGACCACGCAGCTCATAGGCCGCCGCGTGCGCGAGCTGGACACCTTCTGCGAGATTCTGCCCTACAACAAGTTCCCCGTGGGCGACGAGAGCGTCATCGGCGTCATACTCAGTGGCTCGCCTTACTCAGTACACGACCCCGAGGCCTTCAAGGTCGACCTCGGCCAGTTCATCGGACGTCTGCCCGTTCTGGGCATCTGCTACGGTGCGCAGTTCATCAGCCATGCGCTGGGCGGACGCGTGGAGAAGGGCGACTCACGCGAGTACGGACGTGCCAACCTGGAGACCATCGACCTTGGCAATCCGCTGTTCAAGGGCTTTGAACAGGGCTCGCAGGTGTGGATGAGCCATGGCGACACCATTACCAGCATACCCGATGGCTTCGAGGTCATCGGTTCGACGAAGGACGTCCGCAATGCCGCCTTCTGGTGTCCGTCGCCCTCCACCCTCCACCCGTCACCCTCCACCCTCCACCCGTCGCCTGTCTTCGCCGTGCAGTTCCACCCCGAGGTGTTCCACACCCTGCAGGGCACACAGCTGCTGCGCAACTTCGTCGTCGACGTCTGCGGTTCGCGGCAGGAGTGGAGCGCTGCCTCATTCGTCGACTCAACGGTGGCCGAGCTGAAGCAGCAGCTGGGTAACGACCGGGTCATCCTCGGACTGTCGGGCGGCGTCGACTCATCGGTGGCTGCCGTCCTGCTCAACCGGGCCATCGGTCAGCAGCTCACCTGCATCTTCGTCGACCACGGCATGCTGCGTAAGGACGAGTTCCGCCAGGTCATGGACGACTACCAGGGACTGGGGCTACATGTGGTGGGCGTCGATGCCAGCCAAAAGTTCTTCGCCGACCTGGCCGGCGTCACCGACCCTGAGCAGAAGCGCAAGATCATAGGCCGCGACTTTGTGGAAGTATTCAATGAACAAGCAAAGAAACTCATAGAAGCCCCCTCGGGGGCAGTAGGGGGGGCTTCGGGGGCTTATCGCTGGCTGGCACAGGGCACCATCTACCCTGACCGCATTGAGTCGCTGAACATCACCGGCAAGGTCATCAAGAGCCACCACA
>DGHX01000192.1:87064-88154 GCA_002392835.1 Prevotella sp. UBA3837
TGCGCCGCGTGGGCCGCCAGCTGGGTATGCCCGAGCACCTTATCACACGCCATCCCTTCCCCGGACCCGGACTCGCCGTGCGCATACTGGGCGACATCACGCCCGAGAAGGTGCGCATCCTGCAGGAGGCCGACGATATCTACATCCGCGGGCTGCGCGAGTATAAGGTAAAGCTCACGGGTGAGGAGGCCCGCCGTGTACTGGCTGCCGGAGTGCCCGCCGAGATGCAGGACGGCGAGATTGAGGTGTCGCTCTACGACCAGATATGGCAGGCCGGGGCCATACTCCTCTCCACCGTGCGCTCCGTGGGCGTCATGGGCGACGAGCGTACTTATGAGCATCCCGTGGCACTGCGTGCCGTCACCAGCACCGATGCCATGACCGCCGACTGGGCTCACCTGCCCTATGACTTCATGGCCCGCGTCAGCAACGAGATCATCAACAAGGTGCGGGGCGTCAACCGCGTGTGCTACGACATCTCCTCAAAGCCGCCCGCAACGATCGAGTGGGAGTAGGGAAGTGCTCGGTAGCATTTTGCCGATATACATGAAAAGGGGGTGTGAAGACACCCCCTTTTCATTGTGATATGCTGTGTGCCGCCCATGAAGCTGAGCGGCGTGCTGCTACGTTTACATACGCTCCGGCACTTCGATGCCCAGCAGCTGCATGCCGCTCTTGATGATCTTGGCCACGTTGCGGGCCAGCATCAGGCGGACGCCGCGCTTCTGCGCGTCGGACTCGCCCAGGATGCTGTAGTCGTGGTAGAACTGGTTGAAGAGCTTGGTCAGCTCATAGCAGTAGTTGGCAATGCCGCTGGGCGAGTAGTCCTTGCCGGCCTGCTCCACGGCAGCGGGGTATTCGTTCATCTTCTGGATGAGCTCAATCTCTTTGGCACTAAGGGAAGCCCCCCCTACTGCCCCCGAGGGGGCTTCTATAGTTTTGCTATCAAGGGATAATCCTATTGTGTCCCCCTCGGGGGACGAAAGGGGGGCCGCTTTCCTGAGGATGCTGCGTATGCGGGCGTGGGTGTACTGTATGAAGGGCCCGGTGTTGCCGTTGAAGTCTATCGACTCCTCGGGGTTGAAGAGCA
>DGHX01000192.1:88212-88407 GCA_002392835.1 Prevotella sp. UBA3837
TGTTCTTGCGGGCGTCGACCTTCAGTATGAAGTACTTCAGTGCTCCCATGCCCACGATGCGTGCTATGTTACGGCGCTCGTCCTCGGTCATGTCGCCGAACTTACCGAGCTCCATGGAGGTGCGGTAGGCATCGTCGACCATGAGCTGCATCAGGTCATCGGCATCGACGACGGTGCCCTCGCGGCTCTTCATCT
>DGHX01000054.1 GCA_002392835.1 Prevotella sp. UBA3837
TTGATGCTGCCGTCACTATTGAACAACCCGTTGCGCAGGGCATAGAGCGTGACACTACGGTACATGGCACCCGTATCAACATATACATAGCCCACCTCGCGGGCCAGGTCCTTGGCCATGGTGCTCTTGCCGCACGACGAATGGCCGTCAATAGCTATCGTAATTTTCTTCATAATGAATAACTGACATTTATTAATAATGAATTGGCCGAAACGTGGTATTTGGCGTATGCAATCTGTAGCTTGAAACGCTCCAGCTGTAGTCCGCCACCTACGGAGAACCCTGCTCCATGGTTGCTCTCACTCTCCTTGTCGCTGACCTTCATCTCGTCGGAACGCCGGAAGTTGTATCCGGCAGCTACGAAGATGTTCTCGCCTAACAGCAGGTCGGCACCAATGGCCAGATGCTTGATGAATCCCTGATCCCAGTTGTTCAGCCGCGACAAGGTTGCTGACAGCCGTAGGGGTGAACCGATGAGGCGTTTCGTCACGCCCAGTTGCAGGTCGAAGGGAATACGTTCAAAGTCTTCGTCGTAGGCTTTGATTTGTCCACCCAGATTCTTGGCAACGGCAGACAGCGACCATCCCCGCTCTTCGTCCATGTAGTTGAGCCCTAAGTCCACGGCTACTGCTGCCGACGAATAACTGGCAATGTGGGACGAAATGAAACGGGCTGTGATGCCACCGCTGAGACTGTTGGTCAGCATATAGGCAAACGAGCCGGCCAGCGCAATGTCACGTGCAGAGAATTCGCCGGTCTGTATGTTTGCAATGGTAGTCTCCTTCATGGAGCCATAGTCCATGTACTGGGCAGAAGCACCCCACGTGGCACGTTCCTTATAGGCCTTGATGAACGAGGCCGACGCCGTCTTAGCCCCCTCCATGTAAGTCATGAAGTTCAGGTTGATGCTCTTGTCTGATACGCCGTTGATCAGTGCCGGATTGTGGAAGATGAGAGTAGGGTCGTCGTCGCTCAGCGTGATGTTATCGCCGCCCAGGGCTGCCACATGGGCGCTGACGGGCAGCCGCAGGAAGCTATACACCTCCTGACTCTCCTGAGCCTGTAGGCGATGTGGTAAAACGGCCAAAAGGAGAACGGGCAGCAGGCATGAAGGCAATACCTTCACCCACTTCGACGGCTTGTTGATGATAGCTCCCATTCTTGACCTTTTAACTTTTTTACCTTAATTTATTTATAAATCAACGGCAAAGGTACAAAAAATATTGTGACTGCCGGCAGTTAATTGTTATTTTATTTGTAACTTTGCAGCCGTGATAGAGCAAAAAAAGACACCAAGGGCTGATATAGAACAGCGGCGCACTACGGGATTTCTCCTGGGACTGGCACTGGTGTTGGCTTTGCTCTACGTATCGTTGGAGTGGAATTCTACTTCTGACGATACGGCCTTCACCCCCATTGATATTGACGAACTGGTGCACGAGAGCGAACTTGTTCCCATGTCCAACGAGCAGACCGTCACCGAGCTGCAGGAGAAACAGCAGTCGCAGCCCTCGGAACAGTTGCGCATTGTCGACGATGACGTCGAGCTGCAGCAGCCGGAGCTTCAGCAGGAGGGACAAGACGGCGAGGATGACGAGTCGCTGCTCAAGGAACTGGAAGAGCAGATGGATGACGACAAAGCGCTGGCATCCATGGGTGTAGACCCTAACAATCCCCTCAACTTCCATGTTGTCGAGGACTTGCCGCAGTTCCCCGGCGGTGCCGTCGAGTTCATGAAGTGGCTCACCAAGAACCTCCATTACCCCTCCCGTGCCCGTCGGCAGAACATCCAGGGGCAGGTGGTGGCCGTGTTCTACATCGAGAAGGACGGCAAGGTGACCGGCATCAAGGTGACCAAGTCCCTGTCAGCCGACTGCGACCGCGAGGCGTTGCGTGTGCTCCGCATGATGCCCGACTGGAAACCGGGTATTCAGAACGATCAGCCCTGTCGCACCAAGGTTTGTATTCCTATTGTCTTTAAACTCTGATATAAATATGAAACAGTTATCTTCTGACCAGATTCTCCAGCGTGTCAACGACTGCCTTGCCAGTCTGCCTTACAATCGTCGCCCTGCTTCACTCTACGAGCCCGTGCAGTATGTTCTTTCCCTGGGTGGCAAGCGCATCCGGCCTGTGCTGATGCTGCTGGGCTACCAGCTGTGGCGCGAAAATCCCGAGGACGTCCTCATGCCTGCCATCGGGTTGGAGACCTATCATAACTATACCCTGTTGCACGACGACCTGATGGACAATGCCGACATGCGTCGTGGTCATGAGACTGTACACCGTCGTTGGAATGCCAACAAGGCCATCCTTTCCGGCGACTCCATGCTGGTGCTGGCCTATCAGCGGGTGGCACAGGTGCCTGCCGACAAGTTGCGGCAGGTGCTCGACCTCTTTACCGTAACGGCACTCGAGATTGGCGAAGGTCAGGAGTACGATATGACTTTCGAGACACGCAACGATGTGACGGAAGACGAGTATATCGAGATGATTCGCCTGAAGACCTCCGTGCTGCTGGCTTGCGCCCTGAAGATGGGTGCCATTCTGGCTGGTGCTCCTGACGAGGATGCTGACCGGCTCTATCGGGTGGGTGAACAGATGGGGCTGGCCTTCCAGTTGCAGGACGACCTGCTCGATGTCTATGGCGACCCCAAAGTGTTCGGCAAGGCTATTGGCGGCGACATCACCAGCAACAAGAAGACGTATATGCTGATTAACGCTTTCAATCGTGCCAACGACAAGCAGCGTGCCGAGCTGTCGCGTTGGATTACGGCCAAGACCTTTAACCGCGAAGTGAAGGTTGCTGAGGTGACGCGTCTCTAT
>DGHX01000077.1:0-5164 GCA_002392835.1 Prevotella sp. UBA3837
TCATGCCACAAAGGTAAAGTTTTTTCCACAAAACGCCAAAACAATCACGCTTTTTTTGCTCGCTTTCAGAAAAGCCCGAATAAGGGCGCAGATGAAAACTTCCGTGGGAGCCTGATGCATGCTTAGCCGAAAAATGGTGCATATATGATACATGAAGAAATATTTTTCGTACCTTTGCACCATGGAACAGCAAACATCAGGTATAGATCGAGATTTTATCATCAGTTTTTTCCTCCCCGATGGGATGACAGACTGGTTTGAGGTAGTGAATATGACAGAGGAGAATAATCCGGGTACTACCATTGCAGACAAGTTGTACAATCGCATACTCAATATCTATTTGGATGAACGTGACAATCGCAGTGAGGAGCAGATGGGATTAAAGCCCAACGGTTTCACGGAAGCTACTGTCATCAAGGACTATCCTATACGCAATCGTAAGGTACTGCTTCATGTAAGGCGCAGGCGCTATCTTGACGCAGACGGCAGGAATATCATACTGAATCAGTATCCTCTCAACACAGAAGGAACCAAGGTGTCCGTAGAATACGGTCTTTTTTTTAAAGATGACCATGGACAGCCTGCCATTAACTGCCGCGCTCTTAGGGAAGCTCTTTCCGATTAAGGGCAGCGATATAGAGCGTTACTACAAGCACCATCTGAGTGACTATGAGGTCTGGACACAGAAGGAGCATGCGACAGACTGGGTGCTTCTGCCCGAGAACATAGGAGAGTATTTGAGCATTGACGAAACCCAGCTCTGTGAGGAGGTGTATACCATTCTTTCAAACAAGGCGGGTCACGGCGGGCAAGGCACGGTTATAGCCATTGTCAAGGGAACCAAGGCTGATGCCGTATCGCGGATTCTCATGATGATACCGGAATCCGATCGGGCCAAAGTGAAGGAAATCACTATGGACTTCAGCGATTCAATGTACAGCATAGCCAAGCAGTGCTTCCCAAAGGCCACGATTGTCATTGACTGTTTCCATATCGTCAAGCGCCTCTGTGAGGGCCTTGAAGAGATGCGGCTCAGGTTTAAGCGTCTTGCACAGGTCGAAAACAAGAAGGCAGCCGTAGCCTTCGCTCAGAACGAGGCCCGTAAGGCAAGGAACAGACAATACTATCGCAGAAAGCACAAGAAGAATCCGAAGGAGACTCGAGGACGCAAGCGTATCCGTAGGCAGAAGTACAAACCGTTGGTATTGTCCAATGGGGACACAAAAGTGGAACTGCTCACACGCTCACGCAATCTTCTCTCCCAGTCAGGTGACAAATGGGGAGAGCACAAGAAGGAAAGAGCCAGACTGCTGTTTGACCTCTATCCACAGATGCAGGAAGGTTACTCTCTCATCTGCAAGGTCAGGGATATCTTCAAGCGAAAACTAACGATAGATGAAGCCAAGCATCGACTTCATGAATGGTACAAGGATGTGAACATCTGTACACTTAGGGAAATCAAGGCTGCCAGGGATTGCATAAAATCAAGAGAGGCGGAAGTCTTAAACTACTTTATCAACAGGGCAACCAATGCATCAGCAGAATCGCTTAACTCTAAGATGAAGGGATTCAGGGCACAATTGCATGGCATTGCAGACATACCTTTCTTCATGTATCGTATATGCACCATCTTCGGCTAAGCATGCATCAGGCTCCCACGGAAGTTTTCATCTGCGCCATAATTATTCATGCCCCATTCCTGTCCATTCATGCACATTCCTGTTTAAAAAAAAAATCATGAGTAATTCGTGAGCAATTCGTGGCAATTCATGTTAAAAATTAATTTATGAGTAATTCGTGTGTAATTCATGGCAATTCATGTTTAAAGAAAAACCATTTATGCCCCATTCCTGTCCATTCATGCACATTCCTGTTAAAACAAAAAACATTCACGTGCCCCCAGCACATATTTATGTCCCCTACACGCGCGCGCGAAGACAAAGACGCTACACTCGCTACACCTGCTCCCCACTGCCCAGTACCAAATTTTCGTCCGCGGGCCAGGAACTGTTTGTCCGCGGCCCGCGGACTGTCAGTACCAGGCCCAGGGACGATTTTTTGGTACTCGCCTGGAGTCGCCATCGGTGTCCCCCTCAAAACTATTCACTATTCATTAGCGAAGCGCCACTCCGGTGCAGCGAGTGTAGCGTCTTTGTCCTCGCGCGCGCGTGAAAGGAGGGGCCGAAAAGGCGTTCACGCCCCCACCCCCTTGTCATTTTGTTACAAACACTTGTTTAAATGCAACATTTTAACTTGCAAAGAGAAAAAAAACGTAAAAAAACTTGGTGCATTCAAAATAACTTCGTATCTTTGCAACGAAAATGTAGTGTTCCGCCACCAAGGCGGCGGACTGCAATATAGATGACAAACCAACCGCATATTATTAACAAAAACATTATTTATATGAAGAAAGGATTACTAACACTTGCACTCGTAGCAGGAAGCCTGCTCAGTGCACAAGCGCAAAGTGCTGCGCCCGTGAAGGCAATCGTGAAGCCGGGTGAGACCCAGAAGTTGGCCATCCAGCTGCAGAATCCTGAAGGTGTCGACTACACGGCACTGGAGATGGAAATCACGCTGCCCGAAGGACTGACCGTTGCCGATGGCGACGACGCCGTCGTGGTGAAGCGTGCCAGCAAGGGAAGCGCCCCTCACAAGGCATTCTACAACGAGGTGGACGGCAAGCTGAAGATCGTGGTCTTCTCCGCAGAGAGCTACGAGGCTAACGCTACCATCACCAAGGGCAATGAGAACTTCGATGGCACCAGCGGTGACCTCGTGCTGATCAATGTGGTGCCTGCAGAGGGTGTCAGCTACAAGGACATCCAGGTGAGCGTTTCCGACAGGGAAACCGTACATGTGGGCAAGGCCAGGTTCGTCAACTCAAGCCTCGAAGAGGTAGAGCTCGATGCATACGTCGCCGGACTGCTGGGGGATGTGGATGGATCCAATGACATCACAGGTTATGACGCATCACTCATCCTGCAAAATGCAGCAGGTATTATTGCTGCCGATGCTGCCGGTTATGAAAATGAGGCTGCCGATGTTGATGAGTCAAGTAACATCAGTGGCTACGACGCATCATTGGTGCTACAATACGCCGCAGGTATTATCAAGAATTTTTGACAATAACGAATAATATTAGTAAGATGAAAAATATTAAAACATTAGGTTTGGCAGTTCTGTTAAGCTGCCTCTCTTTATCAACGCAGGCAAAATCTGTCGTAACAGTTGATGATGTATATGCTCAGCCAAACTCCAGGACATATTTCACTGTTAATCTTAAAGTAGATGAGGATAAGGCTAATACATACATGTCATTTGATGCTGAAGTCACTTTGCCAGATGGTTTTATAGCTCCTGCATTGGTTGAAGGTCAAAAGGCCAACAATTTAACGGTTTGGCCAGATGCGATGGTTATGTTTGGTAAAAACATTTCTGCGGCCTCTCAAAATCCGATGCCTGGTACTGAGATTAACGGATTATTATCTATAGATCTTATGGTTCGTGACGTTGCAGTAGGAGACTATAATGTGACTTTATCCAACATTAGAGTTAAATCTGCTGCAGGTGAAGATCATCTAGATAACGCAACATTTACGATACATGTTACGGATGTCCTTACGCTGGACGAGAACTCACAGGTAGCACCTACTGAATTAACCACTCCAAGTGCCATCAAAGTGATGCGTACGATAAAGGCAAACGAGTGGAGCACGATTGTCCTGCCTTTCGATTTAACTGAAGAGCAGGTAACGGAAATCTTTGGTGAAGGCACTCAGCTTGCTAGTTTCTATGACTACTCAAAGACGACAGATGCTGAAACTGGCGATTTGACCATTGACGTGGAATTTGTTGATGCAGAGCCAGACGAAGATGGTTTCTTGTTCTATGCTGGTACTCCTTATATCATTAAGGTTACAAAGGATATTACAGAACTTAATCTTTCTGACATGGTCATCGAGTATCTTGAAATAGACGATGTAGATTCTAAGACCACAACAGGTAGTGGATCTCGCAAAAAACCCATCGGCAAGTTCATCGGTACCTATGTAGCTAAGACTGTTGTTCCTGAAAAGAGCCTTTTCCTCAGCAACAATAAGTTCAACTATTCCACCGGTAAGACGAAGATGAAAGCTTTCCGAGCATACTTCACTTTCAATGATATCGCCTCTGTTTATGACGATGCCGCTGCAGGTGCTCGTGTGAATTTCTTCGTCAAAAACGGTAACGGAACCACTCAGATTCAGATACCCGAGCTGCTCAACGACGGTGAGTACTACGACCTGAATGGTCTGCGTGTGGATACTCCTTCTAAGGGCATCTACATCAAGGACGGCAAGAAAGTTGTTGTAAAGTAAATCATGAACCTATAAAATTCTGCATACGATTATGAAAAAGAACTATATAGCTCCCAATGTGGAGATTACAGAGATTGAGTTACAGCAACTGATTGCCGTCAGCGGCAAGGGCGTATCATCTGAAGACAAGGGCATCGGCTATGGCGATGTTGACAAAGAAGGCACAATGGATCCCGCTGCCCGTCGCCGCCGCAAGGATGTCTGGGCTGACGAGGAAGAGGACGACTTCGGCTATTAAGCCATCGCTGCTCACCGGCACTCTGTGCCTACAACACCAGGAAAGGGAGTACTGCTTTGCAGCTCCCTTTCCTCTTTTAGTAGCCACGGAGGCGGCAGAAGGAAGGCGGCAGCACGGAGGCGGCAGCAGGAAGGCGGCAGCTCTGGCGGATTTGCAATCCGACAGCACCGAGTATAAGGACTTGCAGTCCGAAAACATATTCCGCATTGCAAATGCTCATACTCCAACGCGGACGGATTGCAAATCCGTCCGAGCCCACAGAGCCCCCCGGAGAGGCGGCAGCACGGAGGCGGCAGCAGGAAGGCGGCAGCTCTGGCGGATTTGCAATCCGACAGCACCGAGTATAAGGACTTGCAGTCCGAAAGCATGTTCCGCATTGCAAATGCTCATACTCCAACGCGGACGGATTGCAAATCCGTCCGAGCCCCCAAAATCCGACCGAGCCCCCGGAGAGGCGGCAGCACGGAGGCGGCAGCTCGGAGGCGGCAGCACGGAGGCGGCAGCTCGGAGGCGGCAGCTCTGGCGGATTTGCAATCCGAAAGCACCGAGTATAAGGACTTGCAGT
>DGHX01000077.1:5223-6557 GCA_002392835.1 Prevotella sp. UBA3837
AGTATAAGGACTTGCAGTCCGAAAACATGTTCCGCATTGCAAATGCTCATACTCCACCGCGGACGGATTGCAAATCCGTCCGAGCCCCCAATACGAGCCCCCAAAATCCGTCCGAGCCCCCGGACGGATGCTCTGTCGGATTTGCCGCTCGGCAAAACCGACACGATTTGTGAAATAAATAATGCGTGTTATGCAAATTTGTTTCAGTACAACCTTCAATGCTCAATGCCGACACCCGCATCCCTGAAAGCTGGTCATACCGCTTTTAGGTTTGTTTCACAAATAAAAAGCGCGGAAATGTTTTGCAGGCAGGGAAATTATTAGTAACTTTGCACCCAACAAATGCACAACAGGCAAGAACATGCTAAGGACACGACAAGAGTACATTGACATCATACGCAACCATGCCGACGAGTTGCAGACGCGCTTCGGCATCAGTTCAATGCGCATGTTCGGATCTGTAGCCCGCAACGAGCACCATGAGGGCAGTGATGTCGACTTGTATGTGACCATGCCCCCGCGCTTCTACAACCACATTGCAGCAGCACAGTACTTAGAAGACCTTCTCGGATGCAGTGTTGACTTAATACAGGAACACGCAAACCTGCGCCCACTCTTCAGAAAACAAATCGAACAAGATGGAATCGATATCATATCGCCAGCTATTGGTAGTTAAGGACTTGCTTCAGCAAATTCAAGACTCCATAGGTAAACTGTACGAGTGGAACGACCATTACACCTGTGCACATGACCTACTATCATTATCTGAAGGTGGTTAGCTGAGGCCGTAGAGTTCTTCTTAGAGCATCTCTACGATTTCTTTGCCATTGACCAGTAATAGTGTGACATCATAATAAGGTGACCGAGCAGGATTATCACCCCTCCTTTCCCCCTTTATTAGGTTTGTTTCACAAATAAAAGCGCGGAAATGTTTTGCAGGCAGGGAAATTATTAGTAACTTTGCACCCACAATTTAAGCTTAAACTTTAAACTGATATGAAAATTTCGCACATTGAGCACCTGGGCATCGCTGTCCAGAGCATCGAAGAGAGCCTGCCGTTCTTTACCGACGTGCTGGGCCTGGAGTGTTATGCAACCGAAGTAGTGGAAGACCAGAAGGTGAAGACCGCCTTCCTGCGCTGCGGCGAGGTGAAGCTGGAGCTGCTGGAGCCCACAAGCCCCGAGAGCACCATCCAGAAGTGGATTGACAAGGGCAACAAGGGCGTGCACCACGTGGCCTTCTGCATCGAGGACGGCGTGGCCAATGCTCTGGCAGAGGTCAGCGAGAAGGGCGTCCGGCTCATTGACCAGCAGCCCCGAAAGGGTGCCGAGGG
>DGHX01000077.1:6615-11502 GCA_002392835.1 Prevotella sp. UBA3837
CTGAACATCGCCTTCCTGCACCCGAAGTCAACCGCAGGCGTGCTGACCGAGCTGTGTGAGCACTAAAAAAGCCCCCTGAGTCAGGGGGTTGGGGGTCTGAACAAGCGCAGGCTCCATAACACAAAAATTTATTAACCCCAAAAAAAGCGGGTCTGGGAAACGCTTGTTCAGACCCCCAACCCCCTAACTTAGGGGGCTCGTAAAGATGAGCAAACAATTAGACAAGATTAAGCAGTTAATAGCCAACCGCGAGAAGGCCCGCCTGGGCGGCGGTGAGAAAGCCATACAGAAGCAGCACGAGCGCGGCAAGTACACCGCCCGCGAGCGCATAGACATGCTGCTCGACGAAGGCTCGTTCGAGGAATACGACATGTTCAAGGAGCACCGCTGCCACAACTTCGGCATGGAGAAGAAGCAGTTCCCCGGCGACGGCGTGGTAGCCGGCAGCGGCACCATCGACGGACGACTGGTGTTCGTCTTCGCACAGGACTTCACCGTGCACGCCGGATCGCTCTCTGAGACCATGAGCCAGAAGATTTGCAAGGTGATGGACATGGCCATGAAGATGGGCGCTCCCGTCATCGGCATCAACGACTCGGGCGGCGCACGCATTCAGGAGGGCATCAACGCACTGGCCGGCTACGCCGAGATCTTCGAGCGTAACATCCTCGCCAGCGGCGTCATACCCCAGATCAGCGGCATCTTCGGACCCTGCGCCGGCGGAGCCGTCTACAGCCCCGCACTGACCGACTTCACCCTGATGATGGAGGGCACCAGCTACATGTTCCTCACCGGACCGAAGGTGGTGAAGACCGTCACCGGCGAGGACATCGACCAGGAGCACCTGGGCGGAGCCAGCGTGCACGCCACGAAGAGCGGCGTGACGCACTTCACAGCCAAGACCGAGGAAGAGGGCCTGCAGATGCTGAAGACACTGCTGAGCTACATCCCCTCGAACAACATGGAGGTGGCACCGCGCAAGAAATGCGACGACCCCATCAACCGCATGGAGGACTCGCTGAACGAGATCATTCCCGAGAACCCCAACGAGGCTTACGACATGTACCGCGTCATAGGCGCCGTGGTCGACAACGGCGAGTTCTTCGAGGTGCAGCCTAAGTTCGCCAAGAACATCATCGTGGGCTTCGCACGCTTCAACGGCCAGAGCGTGGGCATCGTGGCCAACCAGCCCTCGTGCTACGCCGGCGTGCTCGACGTGAACGCCTCGCGCAAGGGCGCACGCTTCGTACGCTTCTGCGACGCCTTCAACATCCCCATCGTCAGCCTCGTCGACGTGCCCGGATTCCTGCCCGGCACCGGACAGGAGTACAACGCCGTCATCCTGCACGGCGCACAGCTCCTCTACGCCTACGGTGAGGCCACCGTGCCCAAGATCACCGTCACCCTGCGCAAGAGCTACGGCGGCAGCCACATCGTCATGGGCTCGAAGCAGCTGCACACCGACCTGAACTACGCATGGCCCTCGGCCGAGATCGCCGTCATGGGCGCCAGCGGAGCAGCAGCAGTGCTCTACGCCAAGGAGGCAAAGGCCAAGAAGGAGGCCGGCGAGGACGTGAAGGCCTTCATAGCCGAGAAGGAGGACGAATACAACGAGCTCTTCGCCAACCCCTACCAGGCTGCGAAGTACGGATACATCGACGACGTCATTGAGCCACGAAACACACGCTTCCGCATCTGCCGCGGACTGGCTCAGCTGGCCACCAAGCGCGACGCACTGCCCGCCAAGAAGCACGGAAACATTCCCATGTAATTTTCGATTTACGGATTTTCGATTTTCGATTTGTCAGAGTCGTAAATCGGGAATCCGTAAATATGCTCTGTATCTATCCAATAGAAAATCGAAAATATGAAAATCGAAAATGAAGTATACGCTGCCATTGCCCTTGCCCTGCACGAGCATCTGGGCAACAATGTGCACGATGTGGAGCCCGGCATCATCACCATTGCCGAGCACCCCACACAGTGGAACGGCTATGCGCAGACCATGACTCCAAGCCCCCTAAGTTAGGGGGTATGGGGGTCTGAACAAGCGCAGGCCCTGTAGAATAAACCTAACACCCGGTCTGATAAACGCTTGTTCAGACCCCTACCCCCTGACTTAGGGGGCACAAAAGACTATGAAAGAATACAAGTATACCATCAACGGTACGAAGTACGAAGTGGCCGTTGGCGACATCGAGGACAACCTCGTGACCGTCACCGTGAACGGTGAAGAGTATAAAGTGGAGATGGAGAAGGAACCCGAGCCGGAGAAGAAGAAGCCCGTCTTAGGCAAAGCCCCCGTGGCCGAGCCCGAAGGCGACGCAGCAGCCTCCAAGCCGAAGGCAGCCCCCGCAGGGGGGGCTCCCGTGAAGGCTCCGCTGCCCGGCGTCATCACCGACATACTGGTCGCCGAGGGCGACGAGGTGCAGGTGGGCGACACCGTCGTGGTGCTCGAAGCCATGAAGATGGCCAACAACCTCACGGCCGAGAAGGCCGGACGCGTCAGCGCCGTCTGCGTGAAGATAGGCGAGAGCGTCATGGAGGATGACACGCTCATCGTCATCGAGTAGCAAGCTCCCTTCCGAGCCAACACCATGCCCGGCTCCGCGCTCCACTGCACGGAGCCGGGCGTTATTCATTAATTACAAGACTAAAGACTTCATCAGCTATGAACAAGATCCTACTCCCCACCCTGCTGCTTGCAGCCGCCACAGCCATGCCCGCCGTGGCCGCACCGCCCACCACCCCACCCGACCCCGACGAGATGGTGGCCTATCTCTTCACCTACTTCAACAGCAACGACCCGCGCGACGAGCAGATTTGCTACGCCCTGAGCGACGACGGCTATAACTACACACCGCTGAACGACGGGGCACCCGTCATCAGCAGCGACACCATCGCGCTGACGCAGTGCGTGCGCGACCCGCACATACTGCGCTGCCAGGACGGAAAGACCTTCTACATGGTATGCACCGACATGCGCTCATCGCTCGGATGGAGCAGCAACCGCGGCATGGTGCTGCTGAAGAGCACCGACCTGGTGAACTGGCAGCACTCGACCGTCAACTTCCCCACCCGCTACACCAAGACATGGAAGAACGTCATACGCGTATGGGCACCGGAGACCATCTACGACCACCAGGCCAAGAAATACATGGTGTTCTACTCGCTGCGCACCAGCGACCGCGACTCGTATGACAAGATCTACTACCAGTATGCCAACGCCGACTTCACCGACCTGGAGGGCGAGCCGAAGTGGCTCTTCGATGCCGGCAACGCCACCATCGACGGCGACATCGTCTTCAACCCCGATGACCAGCTCTACCACCTCTTCTACAAGCAGGAGTCGGGGCGCGGCATCTATCAGGCCACGGCACGGCAGCTCACCGACCGCTGGCAGATGCTCGACGGCAACGTGGAGCAGACACGCGAGGCAGTGGAGGGCGTAGGCGTCTGCCGAACCATCGACGGCAAGAGCTGGATCATCATGTACGACTGCTACGGCAACGGACACTACCAGTTCTGCCGCTCCAACGACCTGAAGACCTTCCAGTTCGTGCAGAACACCGAGACGAAGGGGAAGTTCACCCCGCGCCACGGCACCATCATTCCCATCACGCGCGCTGAGAAGGAGCGCCTGCTGCAGGCCTTCCCCAACCACGACCAGCCCATCCTGAGCGGATTCCATGCCGACCCGGAGGTGCTCTACTCGAACCAGACGAAGAAGTACTACATCTACAGCACCACCGACGGCACTCCCGGCTGGGGCGGCCATGACTTCAGCGTCTTCTCGTCGACGAACCTCAAGGACTGGACCGACGAGGGTAAGATGCTCGACGTGAAGGGCGACCAGGTGAAGTGGGCCACGGGCAACGCCTGGGCTCCCGCCATCATCGAGGTGAAAGCATCCGGCCGCAAGAACGCAGAAGCCGCAGGGGGAGCTTATAAGTACTACTTCTACTTCTCCGCGCACAACCCGCAGTCGAACCGCAAGGAGATAGGCGTGGCCGTGAGCGACAGCCCCACGGGTCCCTTCACTGACAGCGGACGGCCCATCGTCACCGATGCCGACCGCCCCGAGGGCGTGCGCGGCGGACAGGCCATCGACGTCGACGTGTTCCGCGACCCGAAGAGCGGCAAGTACTACCTGTACTGGGGCAACGGCTTCATGGCCGGTGCCGAGCTGAACGACGACCTGCTGTCGATAAAGCCTGAGACGAAGGTGAACCTCACGCCGAAGGGCGGCAGCCTCGACACATGGGCCTACCGCGAGGCTCCCTACGTCTTCTACCGCAAGGGCCTCTACTATTTCCTCTGGTCGGTCGACGACACGGGGTCGCCCAACTACCATGTGTGCTACGGCACCGCCAAGTCGCCCCTCGGGCCCATCACCATCGATGAGCAGAACTACCGCGTCATAGAGCAGCGCCCCGAGCAGGGCATCTACGGCACGGCGCACAACAGCATCCTGCAGCTGCCCACGAAGAAGGGCGACGACTGGTACATCGTCTACCACCGCATCAACAAGCATTTCCTGCACAACGACCCAGGCATCCACCGTGAGGTCTGCATCGACCGCCTCACCTTCGACAAGAAGGGCCGCATCGTGCCCGTCACCCCCACCCTCGACGGCCCCAGCGCCATCAGCAGCGCAAAGAAATAGCCCCGAAGGGGCGTCAGAGTACAGCCGGGGGTGTAACCCCCGGTAAACAGGACGCTGGGAAAGCCCCGAAGGGGCGTCAGAATACAGCCGGGGGTGTAACCCCCGGTAAACAGGACGCTGGGAAAGCCCCGAAGGGGCGAAGGAATACAGGCAGGGGTGAAACCCCTGTAACGGACCACAGACCTAGTAAAGCCCCGAAGGGGCGACAGAGCACAGGCAGG
>DGHX01000077.1:11593-13465 GCA_002392835.1 Prevotella sp. UBA3837
CAGAGCACAGGCAGGGGTGAAACCCTGCCTGTATTCTTTCGCCCCTTCAGGGCTCATCGTAGTAGTGCCAGTAGGTGTCGCCGTAGTCTTCTATGGTGCGCAGCAGGCGCTCGTCAGGGTGACGGTACAGGGTGTCGTTGCTGCGATAGTCGCGGTAACGGCGGAGCATGAGCGTGTCACTATATATAAATAATGTGTCAGCCGTCTGCTGATAGAGGACAAGCGCCTCGCGGTAGTGGCGGGGCAGCGAGTCGGCGCTGAGGGCATAGTGGCGTGGCAGCAGGGAGGCGAAGTCGTCGAGCCGCCGGTCGATGAGCAGCCCCATGAGGCGGTAGTCGCGCCATGCCGCGGTGGCGTTGGTGTCGCGCTGCAGCGAGTCGAGGTATCGGCGTGTGGTCAGGGGCAGTGCCCGTGCTGCCGAGTCCATGCGGGCGCGCAGGCTGTCGGGGCGCAGTCCGAAGTGGTCGTAGAGCAGCGTGTCGGGCATGAGCATCAGCGTGCTCTGGCTGCCGTCGAGCGGCAACAGGTCGTCGCCGTTGCCGCTGACGGCGTAAGTGAAGAGTGCGTCGGCCAGCAGACCATTCTGCGACAGCGCCAGGGCCCGCAGCATGGTGAGGCTGGCATCGCTCTCGTGCGATCGCTGCCCGGTGCGCAGCACCTCGTGGCTGTCGCCGCGCATGAAGGCCACCTCGTCGTGCGCCTTGAAATGCAGCACGGCGTTGGTATTGCTCACGGCGGCCACGGCGAGCATCATCACCCCCATGCCCAGCATGTTGACCCACATGCTTCGCGAGAAGATGCCTGGTGCACGCTGCTGCCCTATGAGGAGCGTGGAGCTGCGCCTTGCCAGCCACACCGCCCCACCCCACAGCGCCATGACCACGACGGCGGCCAGGGGCCATGCCCCCCAGTGGAAGGGATGGCTGATGCTGCTGACGAAGGCCAGGAGCAGGAACGAGGGCACGTAGGTGAGCACATGACAGTGGCGCTGCAGGCGCGTAAGGGCATAGACGAGCAGCTGCAGGGCGATGAGCACGCCGCTGATGATGACTGCTCCGACGGTGCGGTCGTAGTGTGTGCGCCCTCCGCTGAGCCCATGCTGCGCCACGGCCATGACATCGGCCTGGAAGGCATAGAGCCAGAAGAAGGCAAAGAGCAGGAAGAGGATGGCACAGGCCACCCTCTCCATAACAGAGGATTGTGTTTTCTTGTCAGCGAACCGGTTACGCATGGCTGTCTTTCTGCAAACGGCTCGTTGGCCTTAGTTCTTCTTCAGCACCACGGCCGAGCGTGCGGGAATGTAGAGCTTGAGCCACTCCTTGCGGTCCTTCACGTAGAGCGGGTCGTAGTTGGTGAAGTGCGTCACGCTGTCATCGGCAAAGCCGAAGCCGCCGAACTCCTTCGCGTCGGTGTTGAGCACCACGTCGTAGCTGCCCGTGGGCACGAGGAAGCCATAGTCGGTGAACGACTGCGTGGGCGAGAAATTGAACACGAAGAGCAGGTCGCCGCGCATGAAGGCGAGCACCTGGTCGCCGTCGTTGTGCCAAATCTCCACCACGGGCTTGTTCTGGAAGTTGCGCACGCTCTTGATGGTCTTGAGCATGGCCTGGTCGAAGTCGCCCAGCCAGTGGTAGCACAGGTCGTGGTTGTCAACGAGGTTCCACTGCCGGCGAGCGTACTTGTAGCTCCAGCCGTTGCCCTCGCGGGGGAAGTCTATCCACTCCGGGTGTCCGAACTCGTTGCCCATGAAGTTCAGGTAGCCTCCGTTGATGGTGCCCGCGGTGACCAGTCGTATCATCTTGTGCAGGGCGATGCCCCGCTCTGCCACGCCGTTGATGTCCTTCTTAGCGAAGTGCCAGTACATGTCGGCGT
>DGHX01000077.1:13553-31243 GCA_002392835.1 Prevotella sp. UBA3837
TGTCGCCCACCAGTGCCTGGTCGTGGCTCTCGCAGTAGCTGATGGTCTTCTCGTCGGGCCGGCGGTTCTTCACCTCCCAGAAGATGGAGCTGGGCTTCCAGTTCTCATCGCTCTGCTCCTTGATGGTCTTGATCCAGTAGTCGGGGATGTTCATGGCCATGCGGTAGTCGAAGCCGTAGCCTCCGTCCTTGAAAGGTGCTGCCAGTCCGGGCATGCCGCTCACCTCCTCGGCAATGGTGATGGCGTCGGGGTTGACCTCGTGAATGAGCAGGTTGGCCAGCGTGAGGTAGCAGATGGCCTCGTCGTCCTCATGCCCGTTGAAGTAGTCGCCGTAGCCTCCGAATGCCTCGCCCAGCCCGTGGCTGTAGTAGAGCATGGAGGTGACGCCGTCGAAGCGGAATCCGTCGAAGTGGAACTCCTCGAGCCAGTACTTGCAGTTCGAGAGCAGGAAGTGCTTCACGCTGTCGTTGCCGTAGTCGAAGCAGAGGGAGTCCCATGCGGGGTGCTCGTGGCGGTCGCCCTGGCAGAAGAACTGGTTGGGGTCGCCGGCCAGGTTGCCCAGACCCTCCACCTCGTTCTTCACGGCGTGTGAGTGCACGATGTCCATGATGACGGCGATGCCCAGGCGGTGGGCCTCGTCGATGAGCGACTTCAGCTCCTCAGGCGTGCCGAAGCGGCTGCTGGGTGCGAAGAAGGAGCTGACATGGTAGCCGAAGGAGCCGTAATAGGGATGCTCCTGGATGGCCATGACCTGTATGGCGTTGTAGCCGTCCTTGGCCACGCGTGGCAGCACGTTGTCGCGGAACTCCACGTAGGTGCCCACCTTCTCGGCGTCCTGGCTCATGCCCACGTGGCACTCGTAGATGAGCAGCGGGTTCTTCTTAGGCCGGAAGCCAGCCTTCTTCCACACGTAGGGCACGGCGGGGTTCCACACCTGCGCGGAGAATATCTTCGTCTGGTCGTCCTGCACCACACGGCGGCACCAGGCGGGTATGCGCTCGCCCTCGCCTCCGTTCCAGTGGACGCGCATCTTGTACAGCTGTCCGTGCTTCAGGTCTTTCTCCTTCAGCTTCAGCTCCCAGTTGCCCGTGCCTTCTATGCGCTTGCAGCGGTAGCGCTCATCCTCGCGCCAGTCGTTGAAGTCGCCGATGAGGTAGATGTCGGTGGCGTTGGGTGCCCACTCGCGGAACACCCACCCGCGCGTCAGCTTATGCAGGCCGTAGTAGAGGTGGCCGGTGGCAAAGTCCGAGAGGGTGCGCTTGCCGTTCTGCGTCAGCTGGTTCAGCTTCCACACGGCGTGGTCGTGGCGCCCGCGGATGGCCTCCTCATAGGGTTCCAGCCACGGATCGTTCTGCACGATGCCGATGTGGATGGGGGGCTGAGGTTTAAGGGTTGATGTTTTCTCAGTAACTTTCTTCGTTGTTCCTTTCTTTGTTGCCATAGTACTTAACTGGACTTTCCCATTCTTTTGTTACAACCACAGATTACACAGATTACACGGATTTGACTACGTCATTATTTTCGCAGATTTCGGTTGGATTTCACAGATTACGGAGCGTGTTAATCTGTGAAATCATTTTATAATCGCCACAGAGCGACTGTGTTCGTTTATAAATCTGTGACATCTGCGTCATCTGTGGTAGTTATAAAAGAGTGGGAAACTTTAATATTTTACCTTGAATATTGCTTTCTTTATCTCGGGTGCCATGGAAATGCAGGGAGCGTGGCCGTCCTGCGGGAAGAAGATGGCGAACATGCCGGGCTGGCAGTCGACGAAGCTCTCGGCCATGAGGTCGGGGTACTTCGTGATGTCCTTCTCGTCGTTGTAGGGAGTGTCGGGCAGCCGGCAGAGCGGCGTGTAGCCGTAGGTCTCCTCGTTGTCGAGGGGAATCTGTATGTCAATCATCCTGCGGTGCGTCTCGATGACGGCCTCGTCGGGAGCCTTGCCCTTGGCGGTGGTGATGTTGACGAAGAGGTCGCTGCCCTTGATGGTGTACTTCCCAGCTTCCATAGCGCTGAGGTTATTGTTCTCGATAAACTCCACCACGTCCTTGAAGAGTGGGTTCACGCCAATGTACTTGGCAAGATTGTCTAAGGTGTCGATGATCATATTTGATTTGAGATTTGAGGTTTGAGATTTGAGTTTTGAGGGGGAGCTTTATTGTGTCCTGCGTATTCCGTTGACGTATGTGCCCTGCGCTGTCACTGCTCCGTTGCGGTCTTTCTCCACGAACTTGCCGTCGCGCTTGCCGTTGGCATAGTTGCCTTCGAAGCGCTGCCCGTCCTTTGTCTCCTCTATGCTGGGCCCGTGGCGCAGTCCGTTCTTGAAGGTGGCCTTGAACTTCGAGCCGTCGGCCATGTGGCCTATGCACTCGCCTTCGGGCTGGCCGTTGCGGAAGTGTCCGTCGATGACGTCACCCTGCTTGGTGGTCAGCTTTCCCTTGCCGTTGGGCTTGTCGCCCTGCCACTGTCCCTGGTAGGTGGTGCCGTTGGCCCAAACGATGGTGCCCTGTCCGCTCTTGTCGCCGTCGCGGAACTGGCCCGTGTACTGGTCGCCGTTGGCATACTTGATGATGCCGCTGCCGGTGCGGGCTCCGCGCACGTAGTCGCCCTCATAGATGTCGCCGTTCTGGAACCGGTATATGCCGCGCCCGTGCTGCAGGTCGTCCTGCCACTGGCCTATGTAGAGGTCGCCGCTGGCATACTTATAGGTTCCCTTTCCGTTGCGCTTGTTGTTGGCCCATTCGCCCTCGTAGTTCGAGCCGTCGCTCCACTGGAACTGGCCTTGTCCGCTCTTCTGGTCGTCGAGCCACTCGCCGTCGTACCACGCTCCGCTGGCAAAGGTGTAGCGTCCCTTGCCCTGCCGCTTGTCCTGGAACCACATGCCGTCGTAGACGTCGCCGTTGTAGTAGTGCATCACGCCGTGGCCGTGCTGGTAGTCGCTGTACCAAAGGCCCTCGTAGCGGTTGTTGTTCTGAAACCAGTAGGTGCCCTGCCCGTGCTGGTGGTCGTCGAGCCACTGTCCTTCGTAGCGCTCGCCGTCGCTGAAGACGTATGTGCCGTTACCCTGTCGCTTGCCCTTGACGTAGTCGCCCTCGTACCAGTTGCCGTTGCGCCACGTGGTCTTGCCTTTTCCGTTGGGCTGTCCCTTGGCCATCTCGCCGTTGTATTCACCGCCGTCGCGGGTGGTGCACGAGCCGAGTGTGATGCTCTGCGCCGAGGCCAAAACAGGCAGCAGAGCCATGCTTATTGTGAGTATGATTGTCCTTAATTTCATGCCGTCGTCTTGTTTTAACCCCCAAAGGTACGCAAAAAAAGTCAGAGCAGCAAGGATTTTAAGATTTGTGGGCAAAGAATTAAGAATTATTTGTATCTGCGCACGGTTCCGTCATCACTCGCCAGGCCCTTCCGGGCATGTCATTCGTCCTTCCTTGTCAAGTAGTCTTTTTCCGTTATCACATTGCCCCCTTCGTCGGTTTCGTCGCGTCGCAGTTCAATCTTGCTGCCCGACTCGTCGATGCTGGCCGCATAGCGCAGCTCGATGGTTCCGCCGGCTGCTGCCGCCTGTTCCTTAGCCAGCTCGAACTGTTCGCGGGCATGCTTCACGAAGCTTTTCAGCGAGTCGCGCATCTGCTCCTGGCAGGTGGCCTGGCTGTCGTCGATGCTGCAGTCGAAATTGTTGTCGAGGGTCAGGAAGAGCGAGTCGCCGTCTAAGCGCCATGTGCCTTTGTAGCGCCTGTCGTACACTATCCTGCCTGTATAGAACGGGTTGGCGACATAGGTGGTGAGCGTATAGCGCAGCCGGTTGTCCTTCATGAAGAGCAGGGCCACCTCGTTGTCGTCCGACTGCAGGTTCACCCAGCGGCCCATGAGCGTGCTCTTCGTCAGCGGGCTGCCGTGGCGCTCCTTCTGCTCCAGGAAGCGGGTCAGCTCCTCGTCGGTGATGCCCAGCGTGAACTTGGCCTGGTTGCTGAGCTTCTGCCAGCTGTCGGCCATGCTGTTAAAGGCCCGCTGCCGGGCGGGCGCAAACTCTATGTAGGCCTTCGCATGCTTGTCGCGCAGCACGGTGGCCAGCGCTGAGGCTAAGTCTACCTGGTAGTCATCGGCCTCAAGCATCAGGCGGTACTCGTCGTCCTCGGTGAGCGGACGGCGCCACAGGTAGTGCTTGTTCAGCACCGCGTAAGTCTCGCGCCGACTATGGTAGAAGGACTCCATGATGTCGATGAACTGTGCGTTGTTGATGTTCTTCCACGCGTCCTGACTGCTGAGGAAGGTATGCTCCGAGGCGTCGCTGTAGGTAAAATCGAGATGGGTGATGTACTGCATCACGCTCTCCAGCGTATCGATGCCAATGTGCCCGATGCTGTCCTGGCGGTTCAGCACGTAGGCCGCTATCTGGAAGTTCTCGTCCTCCTGCCGGGCCAGGGTGCGCATGGTGGTCACCGCATTGTCAATGTCGTGAATGGCCATCATGGCCGTCTGCCGACCGGCAGCCCGCTTCTGGTGCCGCTCCACCAGGTGGGCCGTGCCAAAGGTCAGCACTATCGAGATGGTGGTGCCTATCACCGTCATCAGCAGCTCCTTGGCAATGGCCCTGCCCTTCAGGTTGCGTCTGAAGTTGGGCATCTTAAACTTTACATTCATCGTATCGCCGTCATTTATAATTTGACTCAACTTTCGCAAGTTCACTCCTATCACTCCTTTCACTCCCCATAGTTGCGAAACTTGCATATTTTGAATGCAAAGATAAACATTTTTTCTTATATAAAGAGCTTATTTCATAAAAAAACAGTACTTTTGCAGCGCAAAAGACGAAAAGCAGGACACAACATGAAGTTTATAGGCATCATTCCGGCGCGCTACGCATCGACGCGCTTCCCCGGCAAGCCGTTGGCGCTGCTGGGCGGCAAGGCTGTCATTCAGCGAGTTTACGAACAGGTGACCGACGTGCTCGGCGAGGCCTGGGTGGCCACCGACGACGAGCGCATCCTACAGGCCGTGGAGGCCTTCGGCGGGCGGGCCGTCATGACGCGCAGCGACCACCGCAGCGGCACCGACCGCATTGAGGAGGCCGCCGAGAAGCTGGGCACCGAGGCCGACGTCATCATCAACGTGCAGGGCGACGAGCCCTTCATACAGCGCTCGCAGATAGAGACGCTGATGCACCTCTTCGACGACCCGCAGACGCAGATAGGCACCATAGGCAAGCCCTTTGAGACGATGGAGCAGGTGGCGAACCCCAACTCGCCGAAGATTGTCACCGACCTGCGGGGCTACGCCCTCTACTTCAGCCGGTCCATCATTCCCTTCGTGCGCGGCAAGGAGCAGGCAGAGTGGGCGGCCAGCTTCACATTCCTGAAGCACCTGGGCCTCTACGCCTATCGCCGCGAGGTGCTGCGCCAGGTGACACAGCTGCCGCAAAGTCCGCTGGAGCTGGCCGAAAGCCTGGAGCAGCTGCGATGGCTGCAGAACGGCTACCGCATAAAGGTGGGGCTGACCGACGTGGAGACGGTGGGCATAGACACTCCCGACGACCTGCGGCGAGCCGAGGCATTCCTGCAGGAAGAGACAAAAAAAGCCTCAGAAAACATCTGAGGCTAAGAGTAAGGGACGGGCGTCACGACAGCCGGACAGCTATGCCATGCGCATCTGCTGCAGCAGGTCCTTCTGCCGTTCTGTCAGTGTGGTGGGCAGCGTCACGTTGAAGGTCAGTATGAGGTCAGTGCCTCCCTGCCCTTTTCCGCGCAGGCGCACCTTCGAGCCCGGCTGCGTGCCGGGCTTCACCTTCAGGCGCAGCTTCTGGCCGTCGCTGAGGCCCACCACCACGTCGCCGCCGAGCAGGGCGGTGTACATGTCGATGTTCATCTGGGCCTGCGTCTCGCTGGGCTGTGCCTGCTGCCGCCCGAAGCCGCCGCCACCCATGTCGAAACTGAAGCCGCCGCCCTTGCGGCCGCCTCCGCCAAAGAGATTCTCGAAGAACGAGCTGAAGCCGCCTCCGCCCTGGAAGCCCGAGAAGTCGAAGCCCTCGAAGGGCGAGCCGCCGCCGTGGAAATCGGCGCCGCCACCGCCGAACTGCTCGGCCTGGCGCCACTGCTCGCCGTACTGGTCGTACTTGCGCCGCTTCTCGGCATCGCCGATGACGTCGTAAGCCTCGTTCAGTGCCTGGAACTTTGCCTTTGCCTTAGGGTCGTCGGGGTGCAGGTCGGGGTGGAACTGCTTGGCCCGCTTCAGGTAGGCCTTCTTCACATCCTTCTGTGCTATGTCCTTCGGAACACCCAGAATCTTGTAGTAGTCAATGAATGCCATAGTCTGTGTCTCCTTTCTTTTTTATAAACTACACAGCAATAACCGTGCCGAAGTCACCAATCAGCACAACTTTTTTCTCAAAACCCTGCAGTCGGCCCTCGCAGCCTGTATCCCGAAAAATGTTGCACTACTTGCACCTGCGTTAACCTTTGTTGAGATTTATCTTGCACCAAAGCGCCTTCCGTTAACCTTTGTTGAGATTTATCTTGCACTACTTGCACCGCCGTTAACACTTATTGAGTTTTATCCTGCACCACAAGCACCGCTGTAGTGCCGCAGTGCCCGGCGCGTCAGCGTCAGTCCACTGCCCCTCTGCCGCAGTGCCCGGCGCGTCAGCGTCGGTCCACCGCCCCCCCTGCCGAACAACCAGAACCGTATATTTATACACCCGGAACTGTATAAATATGCATTTTCCGCCCCGCGGCCCCCGTTTTCTAAAATGCGGGCCTCTCGTGAAAAAAAGTGATATGGGATTTTTTCAAAAGCGGCCCTCCCAGAAGAAAAAGCGGCCCTCCCGTGAAACTGTATAAATATACATTTTGCCCGGGAGGCGCGCGGCGTTAAGGTTTGTTTGCAGTCCTGCTTTCCACAAGGCTTAAATTGTTGCGCAGCAGTATCTTACAGGTAGTTTAGGTGCAAGTAGTGCAACATTTTCCGGACAATGCGCATGGCGACTACAATAACGTCACCATGGTGCCGGGAGTGGTGCCGGGAGTGGTGCCGGGCACAGAGTGGCAAGCAGAAAAACGCGGAAAAATTTTGCAGTATCGAGAAATCTTTCTACCTTTGCCACATCATGTGCAGAAGACGCAAAAAACAGAAGAAAAGATAACACTTCACTATGAAACAAATGATGAACAAAATGATGGCCGCCTTGCTCCTGGCAGGAGCCACGGCCAGCAACGCAGAAGCGCAATTTATGCCACAGAAAGACATGGACACAAAGTATGCCACCGAGCTCATCAAGGCCGGCACGCAGGCTCCCGACTTCAAGCTGAAGACCCCCGAGGGGAAGACCTTCAAGCTGAGCCAGCTGAAGGGCCGCACCGTGGTGCTCGACTTCTGGGCATCATGGTGCCCCGACTGCCGGAAGGAAGCCCCCGAGGTGGTGCGGCTGCAGAAGAAGTACCAGCCGCTGGGCGTGGAGTTCGTGGGCGTGTCGATGGACACCGACGTGGAGGCATGGAAGAAAGCCATCGGGCAGTACGGCATAGAATACACGCAGGTGAGCGAGCTGAAGAAATTCCGTGAGACCGACATCGCCAAGGCATACGGTGTGAACTGGATACCGTCGATGGTGGTCATTGGCCCCGACGGCCGCGTGCAGCTGTCGACGGTGCTGTCGTACAAGGTGGACCGCCTGCTGACGGAAAGCCTGAACGGCGGCAAGGGACGCCCCGCCGTGAGCGAGGAGCGAGTGAGCATCGACGGCAGCAAGGGACGCCTGGCGGCCATCATCGAGAAGCCACAGCTGCAGCCCGGGCAGCGGTGCCCCATGGTGGTGCTCTGCCACGGCTTTGGCGGGCACAAGGACGGCCCGCTGTTCGAGCTCATTGCCGACTCGCTCGAGGCACACGGCATAGCAAGCATACGCTTCGACTTCAACGGACACGGCGACAGCGAGGGTCTGTTTCAGGAGATGACCGTGCCCAACGAGATTGAGGATGCGAAGAAGGTGATAGAATATGTCCGCGACCTGCGCTATGTGGACGGCATCGCACTCGTGGGCCACTCTCAGGGCGGCGTGGTGGCGGCCATGACGGCCGGCGAGCTGGAAGCCGGCGACGTCAGGGCCGTGGCGCTGATGGCACCGGCCGCCGTGCTGCGCGACGACGCCATACGCGGCTCGACCATGGGGCGGCAGTACGACCCGCTGGACCCGCCGGAGACCGTGGAACTCTTCGGAGGACAGAAACTGGGGCGCGAATACATCAAGACGGCATTCTCGCTGCCCATCTACGAGACGGCGGCACGCTACCAGGGGCCGGCACTCATCGTGCACGGCAATGCCGACCGCGTGGTGCCCTACACCTACGGACTGCGATTCCACCAGCAGTGGCCAGGCAGCGAGTACGTGCTGCTGGAGGACTATGACCACGGATTCTCGCAGAACATCTACCGCGCCACAGGCCTGGTGTCCGACTTCCTCATACGCACGCTGAAGGGCGGCAACGGCCACACGCCGAGCCACTGACTCCACCACCGTCACGGGCAACGGCGACACAGGAACGAAAGCCTCGCTGCAACGGAGGTGAAAGATTGTGGCGAGAAAATTTCGCCGTCTCGTTTTTTTTCAGTACTTTTGCACTCGCAAAAAGAGTCGCCATGCAGCCATGGCGGGAAAAAAGCATAAGCAATGGAATATAACAAGACAGAGATTGACGGTGTGTACACGCTGCAGCCCCGTGTGTTCAACGATGCCAGGGGATACTTCATGGAAGCATGGAAGCAGCAGGAATTTGAGGAACACATAGGCCCCGTACACTTCATACAGGACAACGAGTCGCAGTCGGTGCGCGGCGTGCTGCGCGGGCTGCACTACCAGAAAGGGCAGTGGAGCCAGGCCAAGCTGGTGCGCGTCATCAAGGGATGCGTGCTCGACGTGGCAGTCGACATACGGCGCAGCTCGCCCACCTTCGGCCACCACGTCATGGTGGAGCTGAGCGGCGAGAACAAACGGCAGTTCTTCATACCGCGAGGCTTCGCTCACGGATTCCTGGTCATGAGCGACGAGGCAGTGTTCACCTACAAGGTAGACAATGTGTATGCACCGCAGGCAGAGGCCGGCATACGCTGGGACGACCCCCAGCTTGCCATCAACTGGCCCATTGACCCGAAGGACGTCATCACCAGCGAGAAGGACCTGCGCCAACCGCTGCTGAAGGACGCATGGCTCTTTTAAGCATTAAGCATCAGTCATTGAGCATTAAGCATTAAGCACTAAGCATTAAGCATTAAAAAAGATGAACATCGCTATAGTAGGAACAGGATACGTGGGACTGGTCTCGGGCGCATGCTTCGCCGAGACGGGTGTCAACGTGACGTGCGTCGACGTTGATGCTGCCAAGATAGAACGGCTGAAACAGGGCGACATACCCATCTATGAGCCAGGACTCGACGAGCTGGTGCGCAAGAACGTGGCCGCAGGCCGACTGACGTTCACTACCGACCTGGCCCAGGTGCTGAACGAACAGGAAATAGTGTTCTCGGCCGTGGGCACGCCCCCCGACGAAGACGGCTCAGCCGACCTGAAGTACGTGCTGCAGGTGGCACGCACCATCGGACAGAACATAAGCAAGTACATCGTCGTCGTCACCAAGTCGACCGTACCCGTCGGCACGGCACGAAAGGTACGGCAGACCATTGAAGAGGAACTGCAGAAAAGGGGCGTCAGCGTGCCCTTCGACGTGGCATCGAACCCGGAATTCCTGAAGGAGGGCAACGCCATCAAGGACTTCATGAGCCCCGACCGCGTCGTAGTAGGCGTGGAGAGCGAGAAGGCCAAGAAGGCACTCACCCGACTGTACAAGCCCTTCCTCATCAACAACTTCCGGGTCATCTTCATGGACATACCCTCGGCCGAGATGACAAAGTATGCCGCCAACTCCATGCTGGCCACCCGCATATCGTTCATGAACGACATTGCCAACCTGTGCGAGCTGGTGGGAGCCGACGTGAACATGGTGCGAGCCGGCATAGGCAGCGACACACGCATAGGGCGCAAGTTCCTCTATGCAGGATGCGGATACGGAGGCAGCTGCTTCCCCAAGGACGTGAAGGCACTCATCAAGACCGCCGACCAGAACGGCTACAGCATGGAGGTGCTGAAAGCAGTGGAGCGGGTGAACGAGCGGCAGAAAGGGGTGCTCTTCCAGAAGCTGCAGAAGGCCTTCGACGGAGAGAGCCTGAAGGGCAAGACCATCGCCGTATGGGGACTGTCGTTCAAGCCTGAGACCGACGACATGCGCGAGTCGACAGCACTGGTCATGATCGACAAGCTGCTCCAGGCCGGATGCGTCGTCAGGGCCTACGACCCCATAGCCATGGACGAATGCCGCAGGCGCATAGGCGACCAGATAAGCTACTGCCGGAACATGTACGACGCCGTCATCGATGCCGACGCACTGCTGCTGCTCACCGAGTGGAAGGAGTTCCGGCTGCCCTCATGGGGCGTCATACGCAAGGCCATGCGCCGCCCCCTGGTCATCGACGGACGAAACATCTTCGACACAGAGGAGCTGGAGGAGAACCAGTTTGAATACCACTGCATAGGCAAATAACAAAAAGGACAAATGGCAAGCGCAATGAAGAAATACGCCATCATGCTCATCGTCGTCGCACTGCTCGGCGCATGCAACCGCCAAGAGAAGCAAAAGGCCGACAACGACAGCAACGCCACAGAGCAGGAAAACAGCCAGGCGAAAGCCTTGCTGCAGGGCGTATGGTACGACTCGGCCACGGAGGAGGTGTACCTCAAGGCCGAGGGAGACACCATCTTCTTTGCAGACAACACCAACCAGCCGGCATACTTCCGCATAGTGGCAGACTCCATCATACTGGGAACAAACGCATACCACATCACCAAGCAAACGGAGCACAACTTCTGGTTTGAAAACCACGCCGGAGACGAGGTGCAGCTGGTAAGGCACGAGGAGAACGATGAAGGAGAACAGACGGAGTTCATATCCGAACAGCCTGCCGTCATCACCACATCGGAAGTGGTGAACATCGACTCAGTGGTGAACTACGACGGGCAGCGATACCACTGGTACATCACCGTCAATCCCACCAGGCGAAAGGTGACAAGGACATCGTTCACGCCCGACGGAGTGGCCGTGGAGAAGGTGTTCTACGACAACATCATACACGTCAGCCTGTTCAAGGCCGGACAACGGCTGTTCACACGCGACTTCAACAAACAGGCCTACGCTACCAACGTACCCGAAGAATTCCTGGTGCAGTCGATACTGGGCAACATACGCTACAGCCACGTCGACGCACAGGGATTCCACTTCTACGCCACCATCTGCATACCCGACGGCGAGCAGTGCTACATGGTAGAGAACCTGATCAGCTTCAAGGGACAGCTGACGCAGAAGTTGCTCGAGTACTGACAGCACATCTTATTTAAATACACACACGCGCATGAAACATCGACATATCATCATAGCACTACTGCTGCTGGCATTGCTGCCCACTACCATGGCAGCACAGCGACGGGGGAAGGCAGCCAAGAACGTCAAGGTGGAGGAGCCGGAAGAAGACCCGCGCATCACACAGATGAGGGCTGCCACACAGAAGGTGATGTTCATCGACAGCATGGTGGTCGACAAGCTCGACTTCATGAGCCACATACCACTGTCGCCACACATAGGAAAGCTGACGCAGGAAGGCGGCATGGGGACCTTCACCAACGAGATGGGTGACCACAGGCTGACGACCACCGCCGACAGCGCCATAGCAAGCACAGACTTCATAGGAAACCGCTGGACAACGCCGCAGGACATAGCAGGCATAGGGACGGCAGCTGCCGCGAACCCCTTCCTCATGCCCGACGGCATCACACTCTACTTCGCCCAGAAAGGAGAAAAGAGCATCGGCGGATACGACATCTTCGTCACACGCTATGACAGCGAGAAAGGAATATTCCTGAAACCAGAAAACCTGGGAATGCCCTTCGCATCGGAAGCCGACGACCTGTTCTACGCCATCGACGAGTTCAACCAGTTGGGATACTTCGTCACCGACCGCCGACAGCCACGCGGAAAGGTGTGCATCTACGTCTTCATACCTAACGAGCGTAGGCAGACATACGCCACCGAGGCATACTCCGAGGAGCAGATGAAAGCACTGGCCGGCATCAGCAGCATTGCCGACACATGGACCAGCAAGCAGGCACGCAACGAAGCCAAGGAACGGCTGGTGCAGGCCATGGCAGGAAAAGGAAGGAAAACAACCGACGCCACAGGCGGAGCAACGACCGAGCTGGACAACATGCGCCACGAGCTGAGCGTACAGACTGCTGCGCTGAACATCATGAGGCAGCAATACGCCAGCGCCGGCGAGGAAGAACGAGCCACGCTGCGCATAAAAATACTCGGAGCAGAGCAACAGCTGGAACAGCTGCAGCTGGACATCAGGCAGAAAGAGAAACAAATACCCTATCGCAACTAAAATAACCTTATAGCTATGGAAAAGTATTTTGCACCATCAGAACTCATCATCAACGCGGACGGATCGTGCTTCCATCTGCACCTGCGCCCTGAACAACTGGCCGACCGCGTCATACTCGTAGGCGACCCCGCAAGGGTGAACACCGTGGCAGCACACTTCGAGACCAAAGAGTGCGAAGTGCAGAGCCGTGAGTTCCACACCATCACAGGCACATACAAAGGCAAGCGCATCACCTGCCAGAGCCACGGCATAGGCTGCGACAACATCGACATCGTCATGAACGAACTCGACTCGCTGGCCAACATCGACTATGCTACGCGCACAGAGAAGGCACAGCACCGCACGTTGACCTGCGTGCGCATAGGCACCTGCGGCGGACTGCAGCCGTTCACACCCACAGGCACCTTCATAGCATCGGTGAAGAGCATCGGCTTCGACGGACTGCTGAACTACTACGGACGGCGCAACGAGGTTTGCGACCTGCAGCTGGAGGAGGCATTCAAACAGCACATGCACTGGGACCCCATCAAGGGAGCGCCCTATGTAGCGGTGGCCGACCAGGAACTCATAGAGCAAATAGCACAGGACGACATGGTGCGCGGATATACCATCTCATGCGGAGGATTCTATGGCCCACAGGGGCGGCAGATACGCATTCCGCTGGCCGACCCCAACCAGAACGAGAAGGTGGAAGCCTTCG
Source organism: Prevotella sp. UBA3837 (assembly GCA_002392835.1). Lineage (GTDB taxonomy): Bacteria > Bacteroidota > Bacteroidia > Bacteroidales > Bacteroidaceae > Prevotella. Next base: position 26,734 of record DGHX01000077.1, read on the forward strand.
AGTACGACGGCATGCGCGTCTGCAACTTCGAGATGGAGTCATCAGCCCTCGCCGGACTCGCCTCGCTGCTCGGACACCGCGCCATGACCTGCTGCATGGTCATTGCCAACCGTTACGCACAGGAGATGAACACCGAGTACAAGAACACCATCGACACCCTCATCCAGCGAGTCCTCGACCGCATCTAAGTCCACGTCTGTTGCGACCCTGTCGCAACCCAGCCGTCCCTCAATAAAAGAAATGACATCCTTCGAAAGCGACTACAACAACGGCGCCCACCCCGCCCTGCTCCAGCACCTGCTGGACACCAACAGCGCCCAAAGTGCCTCCTACGGCTACGACACATGGAGTGATGCTGCCCGAGAGAAGATACGCCAAGCCTGCCAATGCCCGCAGGCCGACATCTTCTTCCTCGTAGGCGGCACGCAAGCTAACGCCACCGTCATCGATGCCCTGCTACCCTCATACGGAGCCGTCGTGGCCTGTGTCACTGCCCACATCAACGTGCACGAGTCGGGAGCCGTAGAGGCCAGCGGCCACAAGGTCATCACGCTCCCATCACACGAAGGGCGCATGACGGCCCACGACCTCAACGACTACCTGGAGCGCTTCCATGCCGACCCCACCTGGGAGCACATGGCCTTCCCGGGCATGGTCTACATCACATTCCCCACCGAACTGGGCACCACCTACCAGGCTGCCGACATCGAGGCCATCCACGACGTATGCCAGCGTTTCCAGATACCACTCTTCATTGACGGAGCACGGCTGGGCTATGGCCTGGCAGCAGAGGGCTGCGACCTGACGCTGCCCTGGCTGGCACGCCATTGCGAAGCCTTCTACATCGGAGGCACCAAGGTAGGGGCGCTCTGCGGCGAGGCCGTCATCTTCCCCAACGGTGCCCCACCCCATTTCTTCACCATCGTCAAGCGACACGGAGCCTTGCTGGCCAAGAGCCGCGTGGCGGGCGTTCAGTTCGATGCCCTCTTCACCGACGGCCTCTACCTCAGCATATCGCAGCATGCCATCAGCATGGCCATGCGAATGCGCCAGCTCTTCGTCAACGCCGGCATTCCCATCAAAGACTCACCCACCAACCAGCAGTTCGTAGTGCTCACCACGCAGCAGATGAATCACCTCATGGAGCACGTGCTCTTCGAGACCTGGGAGCCCGTCGATGCCGACCACACTCTCTGCCGCTTCGTCACCAGCTGGGCCACCACCGACGATGACCTGCAACAGCTTTCCGACGCACTTAGAACTCTATGACCGATACCATCTGCGCACCGGCAACGGGCCTCAGCGGGGCCATCGCCATCATTCGCATCAGCGGCCCCGACGCCCTGTCTAGTGCCTCTGCCCTCTGTTCCCTATGCTGCAACAATGTTGCAGCCAACACCACCCACTTCGCCCGCATCACCGCCCCTGTCCCTGGCACACCTCCGTCACCCCCCGCCACCGAGGTCATCGACGAGGTAATGGTCAGCGTCTTCCGTGCACCACACAGCTACACCGGCGAAGACAGTGTGGAGATTTCCTGCCACGGCTCACGCTATATAATAAATAAGGTATTAGAGCTCCTGGTTGAGCACGGCTGCCGAATGGCACGTCCAGGCGAGTTCACCCAGCGCGCCTACCTCAACGGCAAGCTCGACCTCTCGCAGGCAGAGGCCGTGGCCGACCTCATCGCCTCCACCAACCGCGCCACCCATCATCTGGCCATGAGCCAGCTGCGCGGCGGCATCTCTACCGAGCTGTCGCGACTGCGTGAACAGCTGCTGAAGCTGACCTCGCTGCTCGAACTCGAGCTCGACTTCTCTGACCATGAAGACCTGGAGTTTGCTGACCGAACAGAACTGCTGCAGCTGGCCCAGACCATTGATGCCCACATACAGCGGCTCATAGACTCCTTCCACACCGGCAACGCCCTGAAGCAAGGCATCCCCGTAGCCATCGTCGGGGCGCCAAACGTGGGAAAGTCTACACTGCTCAACCAGCTGTTAGGAGAAGAGCGTGCCATCGTCAGCGACATACAAGGCACCACCCGCGATGCCATAGAAGACACCATACAGCTGGAGGGCATCACCTTCCGCTTTATCGACACCGCCGGCATCCGCCACACCTCTGACAAGATAGAGCAGATGGGCATCGAGCGTTCACTCGCCGCTGCCCAGCGTGCCCGCATCATCATCATGATGTCAGAGCCCGCCGTCCCCTACCCTGACATCCCCCTCCGCGACGACCAGACCATCATCCGTATCGAGAACAAGACCGACTCTTTCCAGGCCAAATACGGCATCGGCATTGACATTCTCAAGCAGCAACTCATCGCCGCCGCCCCACACATATCCGAATCTGACATCATCGTCACCAGCGCCCGCCACCACGAGGTTCTCTGCCGTTCCCAGCAGAGCTTACATCGTGTCATCGAAGGCCTTCACAGCGGCATCAGCGGTGACCTCCTCGCAGAAGATCTCCGCGACGTCCTCAACATCCTCGCCGAAATCACCGGCGGCCAGATCACCCCCCAAGAAACCCTCAACAACATCTTCCGACACTTTTGCGTCGGAAAGTAGATTCTGCGTGGGAAAGTGATTCGCAATCACCAACGCATACCATTTATCACAAATCATCACATAAGGTAAGTGAATTAATAAACATATTGACCTTATTAAGCATGGCCATCAGTTCGATATAACCGATTCCATAACCGTTCATATGAATATCGAAACGATGGTTATCTTCATCTGGGTATGGTATCTTCTGATCAACATAACCATTCTTTACATAGAACCATTTTCTTCTGAGACATTCCTCATAGTCATCTTTGTCTGGGTTGGGCGTAAAGATGGTAAGGGCTATGGGGCGATTGCCTTGAATCTCCCGAAGATACTTCAATAATGCTGTTCCGTAGCCCTTATCCTGAAAGTCAGGCTCAATGGCCAGATAATAGATGAAAGAACCTTGAAAGAAGTTTATCACATAAGTATAGCCTACAAACACACTATTATCCTCAACTGCAATAAAGTCCACTGATGCGCCATTATATAACCCTGCTAGGAAATGAAGATTCGCAGTTGTTTCTGCCGATGGGAACACCTTTCTGTTCAACTCCTCAATTTGGGAGTTTAGCTGTTCATCCGCTTCCGTGACTTTCTTAAAAGTAATCATATCTCACGTTCTTTTATACAAAACCAATACGGGCACTGCCTTTCTTCACAATTTTCTCCTCACGGCAGTACTGTTCTATCTTCTCATCGGTCACGTAATCATCACCATAGAGGATGCTCTCGATATCACACTTACGAGTGATATTCTCTATCTGACCACCACTGAAATCAAATGATGAAGCCAGTTTTCCTGCCATGTCGGCTGAGAGCCGAGGCATCATAGACTGCCAGATTTTTGTGCGTTGAGCCAATTCTGGCTTTTCAAACTTCACTTTATAGAGGAAACGACGCTCAAAAGCAGTATCCATATTCTGTACTAAATTAGTTGTAGCAATCATTATACCTTTCAATGATTCCATCTCCTGCAGGATGATGTTTTGGATAGAGTTCTCCATCTTATCAACCGAACGCTCTGCTCCCTCCTTTCGTTTGCCGATGACAGCATCAGCCTCATTAAAGAGAAGGATGGGAACTTTCTTTGAGTTCTTGGCCACAGCACGGTAACGATCAAAGATAGCCTTGATATTCTTTTCGCTCTCACCAACCCACATGCTCTTTACCTGCGAGATATTCACCTGCATGATGTCACGTCCGGTCTTCCGAGCCAGTTGCAGCACACTCTCTGTCTTGCCAGTGCCTGGTGCACCGTAGAACAGACACGCAAAGCCTTGTCGTCGTCCTTTTTCCTTCAGCCGGTTGCAGATACCCTGATAATGTGCTTCGTCGAGCAGGTCGGCTAGTTTTTCGAGCTGATTCTTCACTTTAGGGTCGAAGAACAATTCCTTGCTGGTGATGCTACTGCTCTGTAGCACGTCGCATCCCTTACTTTCACTCTGTTTGATATCAAAGTCTTGGAGCAGCATTTCCCGTGCCTTTGCCGTCAGCTGGTATTCCTCTTTGTCCTTCATGCCCTCTGAAAAAGCATTCTCCACCCAGCCCTCACGAATCAGATAATGCTTGCCCTCTGACATAGAGCGGTCAAAATCATATTTCCGATGCTGGGCATCGAATAAGAACACTAGATGGCTCATCGGCAGGCTCTCAGTACCGGATAATACCAGATGGCGGCACATGTGGGTTATCACAGCCTCACTTGTTTCTGACATGGCTATCTCGCGAAGGGCTTTTACATACGGAAGGTCTGGATTCTCATCCATCAGCCGCCCGATTTCTTCAAGCATCAGTTCCGACGACAACTCATCCTCGTGGCGCAGATGAGTGATGTCATAGAAGTGCTGAAAGAACTCTATGCCTGTGGCATTCTTGTATGACTTACGCTGGAAGGGTTCATTCCTTGACAGGCTGTCAAGCAACGATGGTGCAACGGCATAGTCATAATC
>DGHX01000059.1 GCA_002392835.1 Prevotella sp. UBA3837
ACAACGACCCCATTCCCGGAGAGTCGTGGGAATATCCAGAGTTCAAGGGCTATTTCTCGGAGGTTTCGTGGATGCAACTGCAGACCACCGAAGGTCGCATTGGCATCACCGACATCGACGAGCACCACTATGTGGGCATCTATCAGCCGCGCGACGGTCGCGACCACATCCTTTTCGACCTGCCACAGACCGGCATCAGCATCCTCAAGGCGATACCTGCCGTGCGCAACAAGGTGAACACCACCGACCTGAACGGTCCCTCTGCGCAGCCCTATTGGTCGAAAGGCCGTGACATGATTGGTGCAACGTTCGTTTTTGATTAACCCTTTTCCGCCCTGAACATGAAGAAACTGACTGCCCTTTTACTGCTCCTTGCCTCTGTTGTCGGTCACGCCCAGTCCTTGAAGCAAGCCGGCGAGCTGAGTCGTCCATGGACCTTTTGGTACTGGATGTATGGAGCTGTGTCGGCCGAAGGCATACGTGCCGACCTTCTGGCCATGAAAGATGCCGGACTGGGCGGGTGCTATCTCATGCCCATTCGCGGCGTTCAGGAGCGGCCCGAGTACAATGGTGAGGCGCAGCAGCTGTCGCCCCGCTTTTGGCAGATGGTCGACCTCGCCCTGCAGCAGGCCGACTCTCTCGGCCTGCAGATGGGCATTCACATCTGCGACGGCTTCGCTCTTGCCGGCGGACCTTGGATCAAGCCTGAGGAGTCGATGCAGCGCGTGGTGTGGAGCGACACCATCGTCACGGTGCCGAAGGGTCGCCCACAGACCTTCCCTCTGCCCAACATTCAGGGTTTCGAGGGCTATTTTGCCGACATCGCCTCCTTTGCCGTGCGCGCCGAAGCGCCCCTTCCCGAGCCCGAAATGTCGGGAACCATCCTGCGCGACGACAACGGCACGTTCCGAAGCAAAGAAGCCGGCTACATCATGTATTCGTTTGCGCAGCCCCAGACCGTCCGCAGTCTTCAGGTAGAGCCCAGTGGCAACAACGTGCAGTCGCAGCGACTGCTTATTGAGGCCAGCGACGACGGACTTGTCTTCCGTCCCGTGCGCCAGCTCGTTCCACCGCGACAAGGCTGGCAGAACACCGATTTCAACTACACATTCTCCCTTCCCACTACCACGGCGCGCCATTTCCGCTTCAGCTGGACGCCCGAAGGCACCGAGCCTGGCAGCGAAGACCTCGACGCCGCCAAGTGGGCGCCGACACTGAAGATAAAGAACCTGCGCCTCTCATCCGACGCCTGCATCGACCTGTATGAGGGAAAGAGCGGTGCCGTGTGGCGCATTTCCGCTGATGAAATCGAAGATTTTGACATTTCCGATAGTTCGGAAAAGCCTATTCCTTTTGAGCCTGGAGTCACCCAGCTTCCTGCGGGCCGCTGGCGTATCCTGCGTTTTGCCCATACCGCCACAGGACATACCAACGCCACCGCTGGCGGAGCCCGTGGCCTGGAATGCGACAAATTCTCTGCCGAAGCCGTCAACAAACAGATAGACCATTGGTTCGGAGAGTTTATGAAACGGCCACACCATGACGTCATCCGCTACATGCACGTCGACTCATGGGAGTGCGGCAGTCAGAACTGGTCGACGCATTTCGCCGACGAGTTCCTTCGCCGTCGCGGTTACGATCTGCTGCCTTATCTGCCCGTCTATGCAGGCATTCCCATGGAAGGCGGTGAACAGGTGCTGCGCGACATCCGCCTCACCATCGACGAACTGCTCCACGACGTCTTTTTCCAGACCGTCAAGTCCCGCGCCGAGCGCTACGGCGTGCAGCTCTCGGCAGAAAGCGTGGCCCCCACGATGGTTGCCGACGGTATGACCCACTATAAATATGTCGACCTGCCGATGGGAGAATTCTGGCTCAACAGTCCCACCCACGACAAGCCCAACGACATGCTCGATGCCATCAGTGCTGCGCATGTCTACGGCAAGAACGTCGTCCAGGCCGAGGGATTCACCGAGGTGCGCGGCGTCTGGAACGAGACGCCCGCCATGATCAAGCCACTCCTCGACCGCAATCTTGCCCTCGGCATGAACCGATTGTTCTTCCATGTGTTCACCCATAACCCGTGGACCGACCGCCGGCCCGGCATGACGCTCGACGGCATCGGCCTTTTCTTCCAGCGCGACCAGACGTGGATGCCAGAGGCCAGCGCCCTCGTCGACTACGTCACCCGCTGTCAGTACTGGCTGCAGAAAGGCACTCCCGTGGCCGATATCGCCGTGTTCACCGGCGAAGAGATGCCCCGTCGCGCCTTCACTCCCGACCGTTTGGTGCCCCTGCTCCCCGGTTTGTTTGGCCCGGATCGCGTGGCTGCCGAGCGCAAACGACTGGAGAACCGCGGCCAGCCCATGGAAGAGAGTCCTGTAGGCGTGAACCACAGCGCCGGCATTCTGGACCTCAAGGACTGGGTGAACCCCATGCACGGCTATCAGTATGACTCCATGAACCGCGACGCCCTGCTGCAATGGAGCGACGACTATCCCTACCGCGCCCTCGTCATCCCTCCTGTTGACAGCCTTTCTCCAGAGGTCTCTCGCCAGATAGACGTCCTGCGCAGCCGTGGCATCGCCATCATCGACCGTCCCTACACGCAGTCCGACCTTACGCCGCTCGGCATCGGGCCCGATGTCATCCTGCCTCCCGGC
>DGHX01000058.1 GCA_002392835.1 Prevotella sp. UBA3837
ACAACGACCCCATTCCCGGAGAGTCTTGGGAATATCCAGAGTTCAAGGGCTATTTCTCGGAGGTTTCGTGGATGCAACTGCAGACCACTGAAGGCCGTATCGGCATCACCGACATCGACGAGCACCACTATGTGGGCATCTATCAGCCGCGCGACGGTCGCGACCACATCCTTTTCGACCTGCCACAGACCGGTATCAGCATCCTCAAGGCGATACCTGCCGTGCGCAACAAGGTGAACACCACTGACCTGAACGGTCCCTCTGCGCAGCCCTACTGGTCGAAAGGCCGTGACATGATTGGTGCAACGTTCGTTTTTGATTAACCCTTTTCCGCCCTGAACATGAAGAAACTGACAGTCCTTTTCCTGCTCCTTGCCTCTGTTGTCTGCCACGCCCAGTCCTTGAAGCAAGCCGACGAGCTGAGTCGTCCATGGACCTTTTGGTACTGGATGTATGGAGCTGTGTCGGCCGAAGGCATACGTGCCGACCTGCAGGCCATGAAAGATGCCGGACTGGGCGGGTGCTATCTCATGCCCATTCGTGGCGTTCAGGAGCGGCCCGAGTACAATGGCGAGGCGCAGCAGCTGTCGCCCCGTTTCTGGCAGATGGTCGACCTCGCCCTGCAGCAGGCCGATTCTCTCGGCCTGCAGATGGGCATCCACATCTGCGACGGCTTCGCTCTTGCCGGCGGACCTTGGATCAAGCCCGAGGAGTCGATGCAGCGTGTGGTGTGGAGCGACACCATCGTCACGGTGCCGAAGGGTCGCCCACAGACCTTCCCTCTGCCCAACATCCAGGGTTTCGAGGGCTATTTCGCCGACATCGCCTCCTTTGCCGTGCACGCCGAAGCGCCCCTTCCCGAGCCCGAAGTGTCGGGAACCATCCAGCGCGATGACAACGGCACGTTCCGAAGCAAAGAAGCCGGCTACATCATGTATTCGTTTGCGCAGCCCCAGACCGTCCGCAGTCTTCAGGTAGAGCCCAGTGGCAACAACGTGCAGTCGCAGCGACTGCTTATTGAGGCCAGCGACGACGGGCTTGTCTTCCGTCCCGTGCGCCAGCTCGTTCCGCCGCGACAAGGCTGGCAGAACACCGATTTCAACTACACATTCTCCCTTCCCACTACCACGGCGCGCCATTTCCGCTTCAGCTGGACGGCCGAAGGCACCGAGCCCGGCAGCGAAGACCTCGACGCCGCCAAGTGGGCGCCGACACTGAAGATAAAGAACCTGCGCCTCTCATCCGACGCCTGCATCGACTTGTATGAGGGAAAAAGCGGCGCCGTGTGGCGCATTTCCGCTGATGAAATCGAAGATTTTGACATTTCCGATAGTTCGGAAAAGCCTATTCCCTTTGAGCCTGGAGTCACCCAGCTTCCTGCGGGTCGCTGGCGTATCCTGCGTTTTGCCCACACCGCCACAGGACATACCAACGCCACCGCTGGCGGAGCCCGTGGCCTGGAGTGCGACAAATTCTCTGCCGAGGCCGTCAACAAACAGATAGACCATTGGTTCGGAGAGTTTATGAAACGGCCACACCACGACGTCATCCGCTACATGCACGTCGACTCATGGGAGTGCGGCAGTCAGAACTGGTCGACGCATTTCGCCGACGAGTTCCTTCGCCGTCGCGGTTACGACCTGATACCTTATCTGCCCGTCTATGCAGGCATCCCCATGGAAGGCGCCGAACAGGTGCTGCGCGACATCCGCCTCACCATCGACGAACTGCTCCATGACGTCTTCTTCCAGACCGTCAAGTCTCGCGCCGAGCGCTACGGCGTGCAGCTCTCGGCAGAAAGCGTGGCCCCCACAATGGTTGCCGACGGCATGACCCACTACAAATATGTCGACCTGCCGATGGGAGAATTCTGGCTCAACAGTCCCACCCACGACAAGCCCAACGACATGCTCGATGCCATCAGTGCGGCGCATGTCTACGGCAAGAACGTCGTCCAGGCCGAGGGATTCACCGAGGTGCGCGGCGTATGGAACGAGACGCCCGCCATGATCAAGCCACTCCTCGACCGCAATCTTGCCCTCGGCATGAACCGATTGTTCTTCCATGTGTTCACCCATAACCCGTGGATCGACCGCCGTCCTGGCATGACGCTCGACGGCATCGGCCTTTTCTTCCAGCGCGACCAGACGTGGATGCCCGAGGCCAGCGCCCTCGTCGACTACGTCACCCGCTGTCAGTACTGGCTGCAAAAAGGCACTCCTGTGGCCGATATCGCCGTGTTCACCGGCGAAGAGATGCCCCGTCGCGCCTTCACTCCCGACCGTTTGGTGCCCCTGCTCCCCGGTTTATTCGGCCCCGAGCGCGTGGCTGCCGAGCGCAAACGACTGGAGAACCGCGGCCAGCCCATGGAAGAGAGTCCCGTAGGCGTGAACCACAGCGCCGGCATTCTGGACCTCAAGGACTGGGTGAACCCCATGCACGGCTACCAATATGACTCCATGAACCGCGACGCCCTGCTCCAATGGAGCGACGACTATCCCTATCGCGCCCTCGTCATCCCTCCTGTTGACAGCCTTTCTCCAGAGGTCTCTCGCCAGATAGACGCCCTTCGCAGCCGCGGCATCGCCATCATCGACCGTCCCTACACACAGTCCGATCTTACGCCGCTCGGCATCGAGCCCGATGTCATCCTGCCTCCCGGC
>DGHX01000001.1:0-13085 GCA_002392835.1 Prevotella sp. UBA3837
ACCGGAATGCGGTTTGGTTGCACCGAAAGCATCTTGATTGCACCGCTGTTCATTTTGGTTGCACCTAACATGAATATCAGATAGTTAGCAGTGTTCATTTTTGGTTGCACCGCAAAAACATCTATATTGGAATAGTTAATGAATCCTAATGGCTGCTCAGAAAAACGTCCCAGGGCCTGGGACATTTCTGTACGGCCCTCTCGTGAAAAAAAGCGGCCCTCTCGTGAAAAAAAGCGGGCCGCTCGTGAAATAATGCGGGCCGCTTTTTCAGCAAAACAACTTGTTTTGGTGCTTCGCTGGTTCTCATCGTTTAGGCAACTATTCTCCCTCCACCCTCCCCCTTCCACCCTCCACCCCCCTCGGTGCAACCAAAAAATCACTCACGCGTGTGCGTCGCGCGCGTGCGCGTAAGAGCACATGTTTATGGTTGGTGTAAATGCAAAAAAAAGTATAATTGTTTTGCGGAATCAGCTTTTTTCCCTATCTTTGCAAACGCAAGGGGATGTGTAGGCCGCACTGCCAGCTAAAACAGAAAATGCTCCTTGCAGCTATGCCAATGAAACAGAAACTATGCTACTACCTGCTGTTCGCAGTCCTGCTGTCGGTCTCTGCCTGCACAGACCACAACGGCGGCGCCCCCGCCCTCACCCCCGGTGCCGACACCCTCTACACCGAGCCGAAAGCCATGAGCATATTCTGCAATGAGCCTGAGCGGGCCTTGCTGCTCATCGACTCGGCGTGCATCGTGGGCAACGTGTCGGAACAGCGGGCCCTCTACCTGAAGGCCGTCACCTACTACAGCGGCATGAACAACTTTCAACAGGCCGGTGAGCTGTGTCGGCAACTGATTGATCAAGCCGAGCGCAAAGGCGAGAAGGTAGACACCGCCACCCTTGCCGACACTTGGACGCTCCTGGGCAGTATTGCCAGAAACAACAGTAACCAGGCCGAGATGATACGCTGCAACAGAGAGGCATCGCGACTGGCCCACATGGCAGGCTTGAAGGATCTGGCGGCGATGGCAAGCGCCTCCATTGCCTCCGCATTGGCACAGCAGGGACAGATTGACGAAGCCATCGCCAGCCTGAAAGCCACCATTGACGAGATGAAAGACGACCACACCTTCCAAGGTGGCATCCAGGGCTACTACAAGGCCTGCAGCAGCCTTATCTACATCTACTTTGACAACGCACGCTACGACGACGCGGTCAACCTGTCGCAGCAGGTGCTGCAACGCATCGACGAGTTCAAAGAGCAACCCGAACGCTACACGGGCATGATAAAGGGCTTCAACCCCGACGAGTATATCGACTTCGTGCGGGGCCAAACACTCGCTTACATTGTGGTGGCACGGGCACAGCAGGCCAATGCTGTAGAGAATGGAGTGATGACAGCCTCGACATCGGCGGCAGCACTCTTGGCCGAGGCCCGACGCTGGGAGGCAGAGATGCGACGCACACAGTGGAGCCAGACCATCGACTGCGACCGCCTGATGGTCACGGCCTATTCCGACATGGGCGACTGGCAACGCTTCGACGAAGTGATGGCACGCGTTGAAGCCGTTGAACAAGATACCATCAGTGTCAACTATCTGATTTTACTTGATCTCCGCAGCAATGCCGCCAGCCAACGTGGACGCACCGCCGAGGCACTCGCCCTGCTACGACGTGCCTACATCATCAAGGACAGTCTGAACCAGCGTAATATCGATGAGCAATTGGCTCAGCAAGCCACGCTCTACCACCTGCAGGAGGAGCAGCTGGCGCGCCAGGATGCCGAGAGCGATGCCCGCTTCTTTCGCTGGATGTCCGCTGCCATCGTCCTCATCCTCGCCATTGCCCTGGCCTTCGCCCTCTACTTCTTCTACAAACGGCGGCAGACCATGAAGAAGAACCGCGTGCTGGTACACGAGATAACGGAAGCCATCAAGTATAAAGAGATGTGGGAGGCCCACCATTCTGCCCACGAGGGTAAGGCCCCCCCTTCGCCCCCCGAGGGTACGGCCCCCCCTTCGCCCCCCGAGGGGGGCACTATAGATTCTGCCCTCCATACTGCCAACAAAACTATAGAAGCCCCCTCGGGGGCCGTAGGGGGGGCTTTAGGGGCTTCACCCTCTTCCGACGTCGCCCTCTACCAGCAGCTGCGTGATGCCATCCTGCGCGAGCAGCTATACCTCGACCCACGGCTCGACCGTCAGGCCCTCGTCGACCGCTTCGGGCTGTCGAAAGAGCGCATAGGCGCCGCCTTTGCCAAGGGCAGCCCCTTTAAGTCGCTCATCGACTTCCTCACCGACTGTCGGTTGCCCTATGCCGCCAAGCTCCTGGCCGAGCAGCCCGAACTGTCGGTGGCTGACGTGGCACGGCAGAGCGGCTTCCCCAGTGCCGACACCTTCGGTCGTAACTTCAAGCAGCGCTACGCCCTCACGCCCTCGCAGTTCCGCGAGAACAACGGGAGGTAGCGGTCCTTCTGTGCTGCAACACTGTTGCAGCACAGAAGGACAGATGCTCCGCGCTTCTGTCTGTGGCTTCCGTCATACCGTCTTTGTGTTCCGTGAATTCGTCTGAAAGCACCCGTCAATTCGTCTGCCCTCTTGCGCCGACGGAAGATAAACACTATCTTTGCCACAAAAATCAGCCTGATTCAAACGAATGTCTATGCACAACCCGATGCTCATCCTGCTCATCTGCATCGTCGCCGTCCTCACGGTGGCCGTCATGGTGCTGCTGTGGTGCTACATCAGCAGCCAGCGGCAGATGCAGCAGAAGAACGAGGCCATCATACGTGAGATGCGACAGAACATGCAGCTTCGCGAGGAGCTACGCAAGCAATTATTTATTAACAACTAAAAATACAAACGTTTATGGAACACGGAACAATTCACACAAAGCCGTGGTGGCGGGTGCCACTGCTGCTTCTCCTGTGCCTCATCGGAGGCAGCAGCCCCATGTGGGCCGACACCTGGCACTTCGCCGGCAACTCCGAACACGCTGTAGTGAACCATCCCACGCTGTCCAAACCCTACATGCAGTTTGTAGGCATGTATTTTGACAAGACGAGCGGAAACAACGGCTACTTCACCAAGACGAAGCCAACGAGCTTCGCCTCAAAGATTCCCAGCAATGCTGCCGACGGCCCCGCTATGTTCATCAACGGCGAGTATCTCTGCTCGCCCATCGACGAGTTCGGATGGAATGGTGATGGCGACGGAGCCTGGAGCGCCTGCGGCAACGACACATGGTGGAAGAACACCTATACCCGCAAGATTAACGGCATCACCTACACCGTAAAGTTCTACAATCCCTACCACGTGGGCAGCACCAAGCGAATGATGGTCAACGTGCTCATCTTTGCAGACAAGTGGGTGGCTGGAACACAGTACAAAGTGACCATCGCCGGTATGTTCAAGATGAACAGTTCACAGAAGACACCCAAAGAAGAATCCTACACATGGATTTTCAACCCCCTGCCCTCATTAGGCGTCAGCAGCCCCACCGCCGAGATGGTGAACTACACCACGATGAAGATCAGCGGCAACCTGCTCTCTGGCTACGGTCCCACCACCGTGGGCTCTTACAAAGGTGCCACTACTTCGGGTCTGTCATGGAGCGACAACCTCACGTCAAAGCAGCCCTATAACAAGGGGACTTCATCGTTCTCCAATCAGGAGATAGACTTCTCTGAGCGTTCCGACTACTACAACACTGCATCGAAGTACATTGAGTATATTGTAGCCTTCAACGACTACACGCCCAGCGGCTTCAACGAGATGAGCCCTAAGGTCAACATGAACTACTACCAATGGTACTTAAGCTATGTGCCTGGCTACATACGCGCCAAAGCTAATCCCACCGCTGTTGTTAACAACAAGTGGAGCAAGGAGGTGAAGCTCACCTGGTCCACTGAGGGCAACAACACGGGCGGCACCTGGACCATCTACCGCTACAAGACAGCGGCAGGTGCCGGTACGCGCGAGACGATAGCCGAGAACATCAGCTACAACACCACGAACCGCACCGTCAGCGCGCCCACCTACGACGAGGCTTACAGCTACGAGATAGCCTTCATACCCCAGGGCGGCGTGCGCCGCAACGAGCTGACGCGCACAGCCCAGCTCACCGTGTCACGCGACTGGAACGTGAAGATTGACTCGGTGCAGGTCTATGACGAGTCGAAAATAAAGGTCAAATGGACGCACAACGCCATTGAAGATGCCAGCAGCTCGAAGCCTTATCAGCTGGTGCTGCAGCGTAAAGACAACACTTCATCGTGGATTGACGTCAAGACTATCAACATCACGAGCAAAAACACCACCGACGGCGATTTCATCGACGACTCAAACCTGACAGCCAACCGCACCTACACCTACCGGCTGAAGATTACGGTGATGGACAAGGAGTATACCACCGACCCCAAGGGCACCTCGCTCGGCGGCTCAAAGATTCTCAGCTTCTCGGCCACACGCGGCTCCTACAGTAATATGGTGAAGCTGCAGTGGCGGGTGAAGCAGGTGGGCACCAACGTCACTAACTTCATCATCCAGCGCCGGCCCTTAGGCAGCAGCGACGACAATGCCTGGGCCGACATACACACCACCAGCGGCACCGCCCAGGGCTACAGCTACGACGACGTGACGGCGCTGCCCGGCAGCTTCAACCAGTATAAGGTGGTGGTGTGGAGCCAGGACGGCGACGTCAGCACCACGAGCGACGAGCAGACCACCGACGGCTTCAGCCTCACCACTGGCATGATCAGCGGCAACATCACCTACGGCACCGGCACCGCCGTAGACAGCGTGAAGGTGACGCTGAAGCAGCAGACCGCCGACGGCGACATCACCAGCGGCATGCGCTCAGTCAATCTCAGCGGCGCAGGGTCAGGCATGAAGTACTCCGCCGACAATGCCACCCTCAAGTCACTGCTTGTAAACGACTTCTCCATTCAGATGTACGTCAATCCCAACAATAACGTGATGAATAGTAACGGTACCGAATACCGCCTATTCGATGTGGAGTGGGCCCTCACCATCAATGTCAAATATGACGCCGCCAACCAGCGCTACCAGCTGAATGGCTATTTTGGAGGAGAAGGTTTCAACTCTCAGAACGTGTTTATTCCCGCTGGCAAATGGAGTCACATCTCGCTCGTTTACGACCACAATGCCCAGACGCTGACGTTCTATGTCACACAAGCAGGAAAAACACTGAAAGAAGTCGTCGTCACAGGAAGGACAACGGACTGGAGCAAGTCTGACATTGCCGACTGTTTTGCCATTGGTAACGTAGGTCAGTTTACTTCACCTACGCCATTCGATGGCTACATCGACGAGTTCCGCTTCTTCACCCGCGCTCTGACCGAGGGCGACATCCTGCGCAACTACAACCATCCGCTGGCCGGCAACGAGACGGGGCTCGCCATCTACTACCCCTTCGACGAGGGCCTCGCCGTGCAGAACCTGGCCTACGACTTCTCGCGCACTAACGGCGTGAGCAACGGTCGTCATGCCACTGCCAAGGTGTCGGCAGCCAGCTCCACCTACATCCCCTCAGAGGACCAGATGAGCCTGATGGCCTACACCGACGTGAACGGCTACTACGAGGTGCGCGGCGTGCCCTTCTCGGGCGAAGGCACCAGCTACACCGTCATTCCCACGCTGGGCATCCATGAGTTCTCGCCCACCGTGCGCTCGCGTTACGTCAGCATGTCGACGCTCAACCACTCGGGCGTGGACTTCGAGGATGTGTCGTCGTTCCCCGTCAGCGGAAAAGTCTTCTATGCCGGAACGGACTATCCCGTCAAGGATGTCATGTTCTACGTCGACGGCACTCCCTGCTCGAAGGACGGCGAATACATCGTGACCGACGAGGACGGCTCGTACACCATCAGCGTGCCCATCGGCGACCACTTCATCCGCGCCGAGAAGGCCGGACATGTGTTTGCCAACGGTGGCCGCTACCCCGCCGACCCTAACGGCACCGGCGAGAAGATAACGTTTGACCGTGAAATCAAGGACCATGAGTTCATCGACGAGACACTGGTCAACTTCAGCGGACGCGTGGTGGGTGGCAGCATCGAGGGCGACAAGCCCATCGGCTTCGGCCAGAGCCATAATAACCTCGGCGTGGTCGAGCTGGTGCTCATGCCGCAGGACCCCAGTCCGCGCATGAACGTGGAGAAAGTGGAGAAAGAGATGTCTTACAGCTACGAGACCAACGACTCTATAGTCGATGTCGCATCGGCCACGCCAAACATCAACAGCCATTCGTGGCGTGGTGCCGGTAATGACGACTGCCGCAAAATCTTCATACGGACCGACTCGCTGACAGGCGAGTTCTCGGCCATGGTGCCGCCGTTGCAGTATGAGGTTGTGAGCATGAAGATTGTAGCCTCGAAAAGCTCCGTCGGCAATTCGGTCGCCCTCGACATGAGCAACCCACAGACAAGCCTCGCCGACACGCTGCACACCGACAACGGCGACCTGCTCTACCAGTATAACACCCTCTTGCGCCAGACCTACCATGCCGACGCCACCTTCACCGTCAGCCAGGAGGGACGCACCGACGGCTCCTTCGGCATCAAGAGCTACAGCTTCACCGACGAGCTGGGCCCGCTCACCGTTGACGACATCTACAGCATCGCTGCCGATGGCAAGCCCGTCTATAAGTACGGCGCACCGCTCTTCATCAAGGAGGACAACTACACCTTCCTCATCGAGGGCTACGAGGAGTACGTCAACGCCGACACGGGCAACAAGGACCACGTGCCCCTGGCAGGCAGCGTCGTCACCGTCAACAATGCACTCTCAGCCGACCAGGGCGTCTATGTGGAGAGCGGCACCGTCGACGGGCAGCAGGTAGCCGCCGGACAGGTGGCCGACCTGAAGGAGAACCAGCTGCAGTTAGACGACGACGGGCGTGCCACCTACACCTGGAAGGCCGGACTGCCCAACATTGCCGAGCCGTACACACGCACCGTCACCTTCACCTATGACATCGACGGGCGCACCTATCAGTGGAACGACAGAGGCATGGCAGGCATCATCCTGGGCGACCTGCCCACAGGCAGCAACTTCATCACCGCAGGACCCGACGAGCTGCTCATGATTCTGCGCGACCCGCCAGGCACCAACTCCTTCGCCGAGTGGACCAGCGGTAGCAGCACTACCACATCGACAGTACGCGGCAACACCTTCACCGAGAACTTCGGAGTGAAGGCCCAGCACCGCTTCGGACTCACCACACAGGGCATCGTGGGTACACCCGGCGTGGGCACGGTGAACGTGGTGGAGTCGAAAGACGACCTTACCATAGGAGCCAAGATGGAGTCGGAGGGCGAGAACTCGCAGACGAAGAGCACCACCACCACCACCACACGCACCATCAGCACATCGGCAGCACCAGAGTATGTGGGAGCACAGGGCGACGTGTTCATAGGCACCAGCACCAACGTCATCTTCGGCAAGTCGAGAAATGTAGGCTTCAAGCGCATCTCGTCATCCGCGGAGGTAGAGCTGGGGTTAGAGGACATCATCTCCACAGGCATGGAGTTCAGCACCATGTTCAGCTACACGCAGAACTACATCGAGAATGTGCTCATACCCAACATGGAGCTCATGCGCCGTAACATGCTCATCACCGTAAAGACGCAGGCAGAGATTGACAGCTACGTCAACAACAGCAGCAACGCCGTATATCTCACCCTGCTCAGCGAGGACGACGAGAACTTCGGAGCCAACGGCACCTACACCGTGAAACTGCCTAAGCTGGAAGCCCCGGCACAGCCTTACACCAACGTGCTCAAGGACTGGGAAAGACTGCTGGAGAACGGCGCACTGGTGGCTGACAGCGTGAAGTGGGTGAACTGCCAGATTGCCAACTGGACGGGTTACCTCGAACAGAACGAAAAGGAGAAGGTGGAAGCCTACAAGGACCGCGAAAAATACCTCGTGGGCGACAATCTCTCCTTCGACTCAGGCTCAACCGTCAGCTCTACCACAGAGACGGAGAGCACTACCACCAGCACGTGGGACTGGAAGGTCTCGGCAGGCCTGGTCGTTGAGAATTCCTTTGGATTCGAAGTCAACGGCTTCGGCGTGGAGTGTACCATTGAGGACGAGACCACAGGCGGACGCCATGAAACCGACGAGCAAGGCACCTCAACCGTCACCAGCTTCAGCTACACCCTGGCTGAAGAGGGCGATGACGACGCACTGAGCGTCGACGTGCTGCAGTACGGCAAATACAGCCCCATCTTCCACACCCGTGGCGGCCAGACCTGCTGCCCCTATGAGGGCCAGACCGTGACGAAGTACTACGAACCCGGCACCATCATCATGGAGGCGACGATGCAGATTGAGGTGCCGCAGATAGATGTCGACGTGCCCGTGATGACCGATGTGCCCACCGGCGGCACGGCCAACTACACGCTGCGCCTGTCGAATGCATCCGAGATTGACGAGGACGTGTACTACCGCCTGCTCGTCGACGACGAGAGCAACCCCAACGGCGCCAACCTGATGATCGACGGCAAGCCCGTCACCGACAGCCGTGTCATCAAGATTCCCGCCGGCCAGACCGTCACCAAGCAGCTACAGCTGAAGCAGACCGACACCAGCATACTCGACTACGACAGCATAGCAGTAGTGCTGGGGTCGCAGTGCCAGATTGACCCCACCAGCACGTGGGATGTCATTGCCGACACCGTGTACCTCTCAGCCCACTTCGTGCCGTCATCATCGCCGGTAGACCTGGCACTGAGCAACACGCTGATGAACACCCAGACGGGCACCAATCTTGAAATGACCTTCTCGGGCTTCGACCGTAACTACCGCGGACTGAAGGCCTTCCGCCTGCAGTACAAGCGCCAGGGCAGTACCAACTGGACGCAGCTGCACGAATATGTGACTGACTCCACTGCCGTCACCCCGAACAACTCCGTGCTGCCCAAGACGGGTGCCTCGGTGAGCTACATGCTGCCAATGGCTTCGTTCGCCGACGGCAGCTATCTGTTCCGCGTGGCATCGGTAGCCACATACGGTAAGGACGAGGTCTATCGCTACAGTCAGGAGATAGCCCTGACGAAAGACATGGCCCGTCCGCGCCCGCTCGGACAGCCTGAACCGGCCGACGGCGTGCTCGACATCGGCGACGAGCTGAGCGTCACCTTCAATGAAGCCTTCCTGAAGGGTGCCCTCACCAAGGAGCAGAACTTCCGCGTGACGGGCGTGCTCAACGGCACTACCGTAGACCACGAGACAGCACTCAGCATGCAGAACACCGAAACGACGGCACAGACCGAGGCCAGCATCACCCTCGCCGACAAGCCCTTCAGCTTCGACGCATGGGTGAACCTCTCCGGTCAGGGAACCATCCTCTCGCACGGAGTCGGCAGCCAGAAGTTCACCGTCGGCACCGATGCCATGAACCACCTCGTCGTGACCGTTGCCGACACCACCCACACCTCAACAGAGGTGGTGCCTACAGGCAAGTGGGCCTTCCTGACGCTGAGCTACCTGCCCACCGAGACGGGCGGCAACCTGAGTGCCACGGTGGCTGCCGACACTAAGGAAACGGCTCTCTTTAGCGGTGAGTCCACAAAGCACTACGAGGGCAACGGTCCGCTCACAGTAGGTAAGAACATGACCGGTGCCATACACGAGCTGCTGCTCTGGGACGAGGCCCACGACATGAGCACCGCCCTGCTGAACCGCTCGAAGACGAAGAAGCCCTCGACGCGACACCTCATAGGCTACTGGAAGATGGACGAGGGCGAGAGCACCACCATACGCGACTATGCCCGCAACCGCCACATGACGATGCCCGCAGAGACGTGGTATATTAATAATGAGAACAAGGCCGTCAGCCTGGACGGCAGCAGCTACATGGCCATCACCACCGCCGAGCTGCCCACTTTTGAGGGCGATGACTACGCCCTGGAGTTCTGGGTGCGCGGCGGCAAGCAGAGCGGCGAGGCACAGCTGGTGCAGGCCGGCAACGTGGCCCTCTCGACGGCTGCCGACGGCACGCTGCTGCTCACTGGCAAGGATGCCTTCAAGCCCGCCGGGCAGACAGTGCAGCTGGCCACGACCAGCGGCGACGTGCTCGACAACGCATGGCACCACATCGCCCTGAACATACTGCGCCAGGGAGCCGCAGCCCTCTATGTCGACGGACAGCGCGTGCTCACCACGAATGCAGCCAATGTGGGCAGCATAGCCACGGACAAGCTCATCGTGGGCGCAAAGCGCACCACCTTCTCAGCCGAGGAGGCCGAGTACGGCTATGACCATGCCTTCAAGGGCGACATCGACGAGCTGCGCATCTGGAGCGCCACGATGAATGCCGACCTGCTGAGCCAGCGGCGCCGCATACGACTCACTGGCAAAGAGCCGGGCCTCGTGGCCTACTATCCCTTCGAGAAGAAACAGCTCGACAGCGGCAACCAAGTGCAGACCGTAGGCAGCAATGCCGACCTCACCGGCAGCGGACACACGGCCGAGCTCAGGTCGCTCAACGCCCAACCCTTAACTCTTAACTACACCGACGAGGCACCGTCACTGCGCACAAAGCCCACGGAGACCAACGTCAGCTATTCGTTCACCGCGTCTGACACGAAGGTCGTCCTTACGATAGACGAGGATCCTGCCATCATCGAAGGCACGACGCTCCACTTCACCGTGCGCGACGTGCTCGACGAGAACGGCAACTACTCTGAGCCGGTAGTGTGGTCGGCCTTCATCAACAACCGTCAGCTTGTGTGGAAGGACGAGGAGCTGGCCCTGGAGATGCCTGTGGGCAGCACGGGCACCCTGAACACCAGCGTGGTGAACAAGGGCGGCACCCTGCAGATGTGGACGCTCAGCGGCATGCCAGCCTGGCTGCAGGCCAGCACCGAGAGCGGCACCACCAACCCGCTGGCCGAGACGCGCCTCACTTTCACCGTGAGCGAGGCAACGCCCATCGGCAAGTACGAGGAGACCGTCTACCTCACCGGCACCGACGGCATAGAGACGCCGCTCACCATCCGTGTCACCGTGAAGGGCGACGAGCCGCTGTGGGCCGTCGACGCCAGCGCCTTCGAGAACTCGATGAACCTCATCGGACGGCTTGACATACTGGGCAAGCCCAGCGAGGACACCGACGACCTGGTGGCCGCCTTCATCGACGACGAGTGCCGCGGCGTGGCACATCCGGCCTACGATGCTGACTATGACCTCTACTTCGTGATGATGGACATCTACGGCAATACCGACGAGAACAGCGACAGCGGAAAGGAGGTCGTCTTCAAGGCCTACGACGCATCAACGGGCGAAATCTATCCCGTGGTGCAGGTCAGCCAGCCGGTGACCTACGAGCCCTACTCGATAGTGGGCGACTACGACGACGCACTGCTGCTCTCAGCTACCGACGTGCAGGAGCAGGTGCTCGCACTGGGCAAGGGCTGGACGTGGTTCTCGCTCTACGTGGAACCCGCCGACATGGCCGTGCCCACCATCCTCGGGCCTGTGGCCGACGCCGTCACCATCATCAAGAACCAGCGCAACTACATGAGCTACGCTAACGGTGCATGGGGTGGCAAGAAGTTCACCCTGGGCAACCAGTCGATGTATCAGGTGAAGATGAGCGAGGGCCGCACCATCAGCCTCACCGGAGCGAAGGTCAACCCGCAGGAGAAGCCCATCACCCTCAGCACAGGCTGGAACTGGGTGGCCTATAACGTGGCGCAGACCATGAGCGTGGCTGATGCACTGGCCGACATGGAGCCCCAAAACGGCGACTACATCAAGGGACAGCAGAAGTTTGCCACCTACAAGAACGGCACTTGGAAGGGTACGCTCACGGCGCTCACGCCCGGACAAGGATACATGATACAGACGGCCAGTGCGCGCACGTTCAGCTATCCTAAGACTGTTGCCGTGGCCGCTGCCCGCATGACGGCGGCTGAGCGCCAGGATGATCACCGCTACTTCACACCTGTTGACTACCGCAGCTACGCTGAAAACATGACCGTCATCGCACGGGTGCTCACGGGCTTGCTGCCCGCCAGCGGAGTGGAGGTGGGCGTCTTCGCAGGCCAGGAGTGCCGGGCCGCTGCCGTCAGCGACGACGAGGGCCTCGTCTTCCTCACCATTCCCGGCGACAGCCGCACACAGCTGACCTTCCGCCTCAGCGACGGTGCCTCGGAGGCCGACAGCGATGTGACGCTCGAATACATGAGCAATGCCACCATAGGCACGCTCGACGAGCCGCTCGTCCTCAGTGCCACCACCACGGGCATCAGCAACCTCAGTGCCGACACGCCTGCCGACCGCCTCTACGACCTGCAGGGCCGCCGCGTCTACCGCCAGGCCGAGGGCGTTCAGCGCTCCACGCTGAAGAAGGGCGTCTATATTGAGAACGGAGTGAAGAGAGTGAAATAGCAACCACCAACCCTAACGACTGACGTGATATGAAAACAGCATTTAAATGGACTATCGTGCTGCTGGCAGGCCTGCTCATGGGGCCTGCCGCAGCCCACGCCCAGGACGAGACCGACGAGCAGTTCAACCAAAGGGTTGATCCAAGCAGCGTCTTCCATTTCGTAGACAGCCATGCCTTTGGCAACAGCATGAACATCACGGCTGTGGTGACGAAGGACGGGCAGACCCTGGGCGATGCCCTCGTGGCCGTCTATGCCGCCGACGGCAGCATACGTGGCAAGGACATCACCGATGCCACGCAGCAGAACAAGGTGTTCCTCACCGTCTATGGCGAAAGCTCCGTACCCCTTGTCTTCAAGGTGTATGTGGGCGGGAAGACCTACACCGTGGACCAGGGCCTGACCTTCAGCACCAATGCCTTCATAGGCATGACGGAGCCATACGTCATCAGCCTGACGCTGCGTGGCGATGTCAATGCCGACGGAAAGGTCGACGTGGCTGATGCCGTGGCCGTGGCCAACTTCCTGGTAGGGCGCAGGCAGGGAACCTTCATCGAGTCGGTGGCCGACGTCAACGGCGACACTAACATCAGCATCGCCGATGCTGTCGCCATCGTCGCCATCGCCATGAACTGAGATATAAAAAAACTCAACTTTCGCAAGTTGGGGAG
>DGHX01000001.1:13293-26328 GCA_002392835.1 Prevotella sp. UBA3837
TGCGAAACTTGAATAAAAAAATATATGTGCGGGTGAATTGATATTGGAAAAAAATCCTTATCTTTGCACCCGCAACATATACATATATTCTCTCTAATCCATCGCGCACGTTCGTAGTCATGCCCTCCCACGGCGGTGAGGAGGCTTAAGGCGCAAAGTCCGGCTGCGTTGTGGGTGATACAAAAACAACAACCAACCAAAACATGTACAACACAAGGAACCTGACGGCAGGAGCGCTGAGCACGGCGCTGCTGCTGTGTGCCACGGCGGCAACGGGTGCCGAGGCCGACTCGACCATCGTCAGCGGCGGCAGCATCGACAACGTCGTGGTGACGGGCACGCGCCAGGCCACCGAGGCCAGCCGCCTGCCCATGAACGTCACCGTGGTCAGCCGCGAACAGCTGACCGAGAACTTCCGGCAGAGCATCCTGCCCACGCTGACCGAGGAGGTGCCCGGACTCTATGTGAGCAGCCGCGGCGTCATGGGCTACGGCATCAGCGGCGGCGGCAGCGGAGGGCTGAACCTGCGAGGGCTGAGCGGCGGCTCGCGCGTGCTGGTGCTCATCGACGGACATCCGCAGTATGCCAACATCTTCGACCACCCCATCGGCGACGCCTACCAGACGATGATGGCCGACCGTGTGGAGGTGGTCAGCGGCCCGGCATCGGTGCTCTACGGCTCAAATGCCATGGGCGGCGTGGTGAACATCGTCACCCGCAGCATGCACCGCGACGGCGTGCGCACCACGCTCAACGTGGGCGGCGGCAGCTATGGCTCGGGGCAGGCCGAGGCCGCCAACCAGGTGCGCAGCGGTGCCTTCAGCAGCACCGTGGCAGCACAGTACAGCCGCTCGGACAACCACCGCCCGAACATGGGCTTCGAGCAGTATGGCGGTTACCTGAACCTGGGCTACGACCTCAGCGAGCATTTCACGGCACGCCTCTCGGCCGACGTGACTCACTTCAACGCCTCGCACCCCGGCACCGTGGCCAGCCCCCTCCTGGAGGCCGACCAGTACATTACCCGCGGAGTGGTGAACGCCTCGCTGAGCAACCACTTCCAGGGACTCGACGGCACGCTGATGGTGTACACCAACTTCGGACGCCACAAGATCAACGACGGCTACGGCCCCTCGGCCAACAACAACCAGCCGCGCCCCAACCTGTTCCGCTCGAAGGATGCGCTGACGGGCGTCAGCTTCTACCAGACGGTGCAGCTCTTCCAGGGCAACCACACCACCGTGGGCGCCGACTACCAGCACATCTACGGCTACGCCTACAACACCAGCCGCGCCGACGGCTCCGTGGTGCCCACCAACTACCGTGCCGGCACGGGTAAGAGCTACCGCAACGAGTGGGCGGCATACGTCGACTTCCGTCAGGACCTGACGCACTGGCTCACCGCCGATGCCGGCCTGCGCTACGACTGGCAGAACCTATCGGGCGGAGAGTGGGTGCCCCAGCTGGGACTGGTGGCACGGCCCACCGCCGACGGTGTGCTGAAGCTGACGGCTGCCAAGGGCTTCCGAAACCCATCGATGATGGAGCTATACTTCTACGGCACCAACGGCAACACCGAGCTTGAGGCTGAGCGGCTGTGGAACTACGAGCTGTCGTGGCAGCAGCAGCTGGGCAACTTCAGGTACAAGGCAAACATCTTCTACCTGAAGGCCGACAACCTGGTGGGCACGGGCGTGAAGCCCGACGGCAACATGGGGCGCATCAACACCGGCAGCTTCGAGAACAGCGGCTATGAGCTGCAGGCCAGCTACCGCGTCAGCCCGAACTTCAGCGTGCATGCCAACCGCAGCTACATACACCAGCAGCCGGGGCGCGAGCAGCTGGGAACGCCCGAATACGTCGACTACCTGGGACTGCGATGGAAGCTGGGACGCCTGAACGTCAACGCCGGGGCTCAGCACGTGAGCAACCTCTACACCGGCAGCGCCACAGCGCCCCTGCAGACCTTCACGCTGCTGAACGCCACGGTGACCTACAGCCCGCTCGACAACATGAAGCTGTGGGTGCGCGGCGAGAACCTGATGAGGCAGGAGTATGAGCTGCTGGCCGGATACCCCATGCCCCGCGCCACCTTCATGGCAGGAATAAATGTGGAGATATAATCTTTTTATAATAAAAAACTATGAAAGAACTGAAAGGAACAAAAACCGAGAAGAACCTGCAGGAAGCATTTGCAGGTGAGTCAATGGCTCGCAACAAGTACACTTACTGGGCATCGAAGGCCAAGAAGGACGGCTACGTGCAGATAGCCGCCATCTTTGAGGAGACGGCTGCCAACGAGAAGGAGCACG
Source organism: Prevotella sp. UBA3837 (assembly GCA_002392835.1). Classification (GTDB taxonomy): domain Bacteria; phylum Bacteroidota; class Bacteroidia; order Bacteroidales; family Bacteroidaceae; genus Prevotella. The sequence continues at coordinate 15,606 of DGHX01000001.1, forward strand.
CCAAGATGTGGTTCAAGCTGCTGGAGGGCGGTGCCATCAAGTCTACCGCCGAGAACCTGGAGGCTGCTGCCGGAGGCGAGAACTTCGAGTGGACCGACATGTACGCACGCATGGCACGCGAGGCACGCGAAGAGGGCTTCGACGAGATTGCCGAGAAGTTCGAGGGCGTGGCTGCCATAGAGCGGGCACATGAGGAGCGCTACCGCCGGCTGCTGGACAACGTCAGGCAGGAGCGGGTGTTCTCGAAGGACGGTGACGTCATCTGGCAGTGCGCCAACTGCGGACACATCGTGGTGGGCAAGAAGGCCCCCGAGGTGTGCCCCGTCTGCGACCATCCGCAGTCATACTTCCAGGTGAAGGCTGAGAATTACTAAGCACCGAGCCTTGGAACACATCAACGACCGCCCCATGGGACGCTTCGCCCCGTCGCCCACGGGGCGCATGCATCTGGGCAATGTATTCAGCGCGCTGCTGTCGTGGCTCTCAGCAAAGAGCCGCGGCGGCAGCTGGCTGTTGCGCATAGAGGACATCGACACCGGCCGCTCGCGACGCGACTACGCCCTGCAGCTCATGGACGACCTGCAGTGGCTGGGGCTCGCCTGGGACGGCGAACCGCTGTGGCAGAGCCAGCGCAGCCACATCTACGAGCACTACTTCAGCCTGCTGCAGCAGCAGGGCTGCATATACCCCTGCTATTGCACCCGTGCCGACCTGCTGGCGGCCCAGGCCCCGCACGAGAGCGACGGGCGCGTGGTGTACCCCGGCACCTGCCGCCCCCGCACCCTGGCCATCCCTGGCGCCGCAGTTCCCGCCGCGTCAGCATCGGTCCCCGTTCCCACCGCCGCAGTGCCCGGCGCGTCAGCGTCGGTCCCCAGCCGCCCCGCCGCCATGCGCCTGATGGTGCCCGACGAGGTGGTGGCCTTCACCGACGGCCACTACGGCCAGCAGCAGGTGAACCTGGCGCGGCAGGTGGGCGACTTCATCGTCCGCCGCAAGGACGGCGGATGGGCCTACCAGCTGGCCGTCGTCGTCGACGATGCCCTGTCGGGCGTCACCGAGGTGGTGCGAGGCCGCGACCTGCTGCTCTCGTCGCCACAGCAGATGTATGTGGCACGCCTGTTGGGCTTCTCCCCACAGCACTTCATACACTTCCCACTGCTCGTCAACAGCGACGGACAGCGACTGTCGAAGCGCGACCGCAGCCTCGACATGGCCTGCCTGCGCGAGCAGTACTCCGCACGCGACATCATAGGCATGCTGGCACACCTGGCCGGGCTCACGCCGCAGCCACAGCCTGCCAGCCCCACCGACCTGCTGCCATTGTTCCAGTGGGACAAGGTGCCGACGGAGGACATCGTAGTAGAATAGGTTTGCGCGCGCACGTAAGCGTGCGTGTACGTTATTTATAGGCTCAAGTTATGGAGTTAAAGGAGTTAAGGGAGTTAAAGGAATTAAGGGAGTTAAAGGAGTTAAAGGAGTTAAAGGAGTTAAAGGACGATAGTTCTTTCCCTGTAATTTCCAGTCCTTGGCCGAATCAAGGGAAAAAGGTATCGTCCTTTAACTCCTTTAACTCCCTTTAACTCCTTTAACTCCCCCTCCCCCCAAGAAAAGGGAGCAGCGGCGCCCCTTTCAGCGCAGATGCTGCAAGAGCCCCTGACAGCCCTCGAGCACATCGCGCCAGGTGGCCTCGAAGTCGCCTGTGTACCACGGGTCGGCCACGTCGCCGGGCCGGCGGGTGAAGTCCATGAGCATGCGCAGCTTTCCCTGCGGGTCGCTGCCACAGATGCGCAGCATGTTGCGCATGTTCTGCCCGTCCATGCCCACCAGCAGGTCGTAGCGGCTGTAGTCGCCGCGCGTCAGCTGCCGTGCCCGCTTTCCCTGACAGTCTATCCCGTGCTCGGCCAGTTTACGGCGGGCGGGTGGGTAGACGCCATTGCCGATTTCCTCGGTCGACGTGGCAGCCGAGGCTATGTCATAGTCATCGGCCAGGCCCGCCTTTTCAACCAGGTGTTTCATTACAAACTCGGCCATCGGACTGCGGCAGATGTTTCCGTGGCAGACGAAGAGTATTCTGTGCATATATGTTCTTAATGGGGTTGGGGGTGGGGTCAGCAACTAAGACAATAGCATAACCCACATAAAATCTCGCAGAACCCTGCTCAGAGCACGATGTGCTCGGCCTGGATTTCGGACTGGCTGAGGAACAGGCGGGCCTGCTGGCTGAACTTCTGCGGGTCTTCGGTGGTGAGGTATCGCACGGTGGCGTGCTGTGAGCAGCGCTGCTCCATGTCAGGGTGGCGGTGCAGGTAGTCGGCCAGGGAGGTGGCTACGTAGCTGCCCTGCGGTATGACGCGTATGGCGGGCGGCATGAACCGGCGAATCTTGGGCAGCAGCAAGGGATAGTGTGTGCAGCCCAGTATGACGGCATCGATGAGAGGGTCGGCAGTGATGAGCTCGTTGATGTACTTCTGCACGAAGTAGTCGGCTCCCGGCGACTGCGCCTCGCCCATCTCCACCAGTGGCACCCAAAGTGGGCATGCCTTTCCGCTGACGGTGATGCCGGGCCACAGCTTCTCTATCTCCAGTCGGTAGCTGTCGCTGCGTATGGTGCCCTCTGTGGCGAGCACGCCGATGTGGCGGGTGGCGGTCAGCGTTCCTATGACCTCGGCCGTGGGGCGTATGATGCCGAGCACGCGGCGCGAGGGGTCCCACAGGGGCAGGTCGCGCTGCTGAATGGTGCGCAGAGCCTTGGCCGAGGCGGTGTTGCAAGCCAGTATGACCAGTTGGCATCCCTCTTTGAAGAGGTGCTCGACGGCCTGCCGTGTAAAATCGTAGACCACGCTGAAGGAGCGTGGTCCGTAGGGGGCACGTGCGTTGTCGCCCAGATACAGGTAGTCGTACTGGGGCAATTCATGGCGTATGGCGTCGAGGATGGTCAGTCCGCCGTAGCCGCTGTCGAAGATGCCAATGGGAGACATTTTTCTTTTACTTTTTATTCACCTCTTCCTTCACCTCGGCATTAAGGTCGATGCTGAAGTCGGGGTCGAGGTATGGTGTGGCGTCGGCGTCGGTGTTGACGACGACGGCCAGTCCGTGGCGTTGTGCCACGGTGGCTATGGCCTGGCTGAGCTGCTGGCGCAGGGGCAGCATGGCCTGGCGTCGTGCCTCGGCCAGCTCCTTCTGGCTCTGCTGCTTGAAGTCGACGTTGCGCTGCAGCAACTGCTGCAGCTCGGTCTGCCGCTTGAGCATGATGGTGCGGGGGAAGTCCTTGCGCCCGTCGAGGAAGGCCTCGTACTTCTGGTTGAAGTCATCCTCGGCACGCTTCAGCTCGGCTTCGTAGGCCAGCTTGAGGTCGGCCATCTGTTTCTCCACGATGGCATACTGCGGCATGCTGACCAGTGTGCTGTCGTAGCTGAGGTAGCCGATGAAGCTCTGTGCCTGTGCTTCGCTAAATGATAAATGATAAATGATAAATGATAAAGCCAGCACCATTGTCCAGCGGTGCCTGCAGGTCATTCCCATTATCTTGGTTGTCCAATTACTGTTATAGCTCATCATGTTCTTGGTCTTTGACATTTATCATTTATCATTCATCATTTATCATTTAGGCCGCAGACCGCTTATTTCAGTCCCAGCTTGGCTTTCACCTGTGCGGTGACGTCGGTGGAGAGGGTTGTGCTGATGTAGGGTATGCCGGCGCTGGTGTCCATGATGTACACGTAGCCACCCTCCTGACCAACAGCCTTGATGGCGTCAATCATCTTGGCTGTGATGGCCTGCATCTTCTCCTGCTGTGCCTGTGCCAGGTGCTGCTGGTTGTCCTGGTAGGTCTGCTGTATGCGCTGGTAGAGGTCCTGCAGTTCCTGGTTGCGGCGCTGCTTGATGGGGTCGGGGAGCGTGGCCTCTTCCTTCTCGAAGGCGTCGGCCTTCTTCTGCAGCTCGTCCTGCATCTGCTTCAGGTCGGTCTCGTACTGCTGTGTCAGTTTCTCGATGTCGGTCCTGGCAGCCGTGAACTCGGGCATGGCCTGTACGATTTCCTGTGTGTTGACGTGGCCGAACTTGGCCTGTGCCTGTGCGGCGGTGAAGCCGCAGATTGCGCAGATTGCGCAAAGGATGAATTTTTTCATTGTTTTTAAGTCCCCTAAGTTAGGGGGATGGGGGTCTGAACAAGCGTTTATCAGACGTTTTTTTGTTTTTTACTTTGTTTGGTAATCAGGGAGTCAGGGGTTCTGCGCTTGTTCAGACCCCCAACCCCCTGACTTAGGGGGCTAAGGTTAATTTGAGTAACCCAGCTTGCGCAGCACCTCGTCGCTGATGTCGATCTTTGGCGAGCCGAAGATGATGCCGGTGTCGCTGGCGCGGTCGAGTATGAGCTGATAGCCTCGCAGCTCGGCCACGTCCTTCACTGCGTTGTATATCTCCTCCTGTATGGGGTTCATCAGTGCCTGGCGCTTCTTGAAGAGCTCTCCCTCGGGTCCGAAGTAGCTGCGCTTCAGCTCTGCGGCCTGGCGCTCCTTCTCCATGATGGCGTCCTGGCGGGCCTTCTTCTGCTCTGCCGAGAGGAAGACGACCTCGTTCTGGTAGTTCTTGTACATGGTCTGCGCCTCGGTGGTGAGTGCGTCGACCTCAGCCTGCCATTTCTGCGACACCTGCGACAGCTGCTCGTTAGCCCGTTCGTAGGCGGGAATGTTCTTCAGCACGAAGTCCATGTCGATGAGTGCAAACTTCTGCGCCCCTGCGGGGCTAAAGGCTAAAGAAAAAATAATAAATAATAAAGCCCTGCGGCCATGTTTTAACAATGTAGCATTCATATTCCTGTTTTTTGTTCCTTGTTATTGTTTGTTATTTATTCATTATTGTTTATTCATTAATATTTATTCATTATTATTTAGGGCTCCGCCCGCTCATATTATTTAGGGCTCCGCCCGCTCAGAACTCCTGTCCGAGTACGAAGTGGAACTGCGATCCGCCCTTTCTCCATCCGCTGTTGCCCTGGTAGACGCTGTCGAATCCGTATGCCCAGTCGATGCCCATGAGTCCCACCATGGGCAGGTAGATGCGCACGCCTAATCCTGCCGACTTCTTCATGTCGAAGGGGTTGAAGTCCTTGACGTTGCTCCATGCGTTGCCTCCCTCGAGGAATCCGAGTCCGTAGATGGTGGTGTTGCCCAGCATGAAGGGGTATCGCAGCTCGAGTGTGAATCGGTCGTAGGCGTATGCGTCGTAGCTGCTGTATCGTCCGGGTGTGCGCTCTCCGCTGAGTGCGTTGGCCGAGAGCGAGATGGAGCCGTTCTCGTAGCCGCGCAGGCCGATGGTCTCCTCGGCGTAGCTGGTGCTGTAGCCGCTCATGCCGTCGCCGCCGACGTAGAATGTCTCGAAGGGCGACTTCTTGTACTTGTTGTACGAGCCGAGCAGTCCCAGCTCCACGCGCGTCATGAGCACGAAGCACTTCTGTCCGCTGGTGAGCGGTGTGAAGGTGCGGCTCTTGAACTTCCACTTGTGGTACTCCACCCAGCGGTACTTGTTGCGCTGTTCGCGCTGGAATCGGTCGTTGTCGTTATAGTACGTCTGCCACGTGGCCAGGTTCTGGTAGTCCTTGTTGTCGAAGAGCGACCAGGGTGGCGTGAGCGTGACGCTGAGTGCGAACTCCGAGCCCGAGCGCGGGAAGAGCGGGTTGTCGGTCGATGTTCGCGTGAGGGCCAGCGATAGGTTCAGGTTGTTGCAGTTGCCGTTGGTGATGAGGAAGTACTGCCAGTCCTTCAGCATGTAGCGCTGGAAGGCCAGTGTGGCTGAGAACTGGAAGTAGTCGTCGGGCCAGCGCAGGCGCTTGCCCCATCCTAATGAGAGTCCGAAGAGCTTCACGTACTTGTCGTCGTCGAGGAAGCTCTCGTAGTTGTTGTAGTATCCGTTGTTATAGTATCCGTAGCCGCTGTACATGTACTGCAGCGAGTTCATGTATGCCGAGTTGTAGTAGTTGCTCGACACGTCGCTCTGCTTCGAGTAGTATGCGCCGATGCTGAGCGAGTTGGGTCGCTTGCCTCCGAACCATCCGGTGCCGTAGTTGGCCGAGAGCGACGAGTAGTAGCGTCCGTTGGTCTGGTAGCTCAGTCCCACCTGCTCGCCGTCGCCGGCGGGCAGGAATCCGCGGTGCAGCTTGTTCTTGCCCAGCAGGTTGCGCAGCGAGAAGTTGTTGAACTTGATGCCCACGCGTCCTATGATGCCCGTCTGTCCCCAGCCCAGCGACAGCTCCAGCTGGTCGTTGCTCTTCTGCTCCAGCTCCCAGTTGATGTCCACGGTGCCGTTGTCGGGGTCGGGTTTCACGTCGGGGTTGATGGCCGTCTCGTCGAAGTATCCCATCGATGCTATCTCTCGGTATGAGCGCATCAGTGCCTCCTTGTTGAACAGGTCGCCGGGCTTGGTGCGCAGCTCGCGGCGCACCACCTCCTCGTAGAGTCGGTCGTTGCCGTATATGCGCACGTTGTTCAGGTGCGTCTGCGGTCCCTCCACGATGCGCACCTCCAGGTCGATGGAGTCGCCCACGATGTTCACCTCGGCGGGCTCTACCTGCGAGAATACGTATCCGTTGTTGTAGTAGTAGTCGTGCACGCCGTCCTCGTCGGTGAGCAGTCGCTTGTTAATCTGCTTCTGGTTGTACACGTCGCCCTGCTTCATGCCCAGCGTCTTGTCTAGCCCTTCGGTGGGCACCACGGTGTTGCCCACCCATGTGATGTTTCGCAGGTAGTATTTGTCGCCCTCGTCGATGTGCAGCAGCACGTTCACGTGCTTGTCGTCCTCGTTCCACACCGAGTCCTCTATGATGGCGGCATCGCGGTAGCCCAGCTCGTTATATTTCTCGATGAGCGTCTTCTTGGCCTCGGCGTAGCGCTCGGGGGTGTACTTCTTCGACTTGAAGAAGTTCCTCAGCTTTCCTGCCTCGTGAATCTTGCCCAGTGCACCCTTGGTGAACAGTCGTCCCTTGATGACGGCGTCGCTGACCTGGTGGTTGCCCTGCAGTATGATGTTGCGCACCTTCATCTTGTCCTTCTTGTCGATGTAGACGTCGAGCACCACCTGGTTCTTGCCCGTCACGTCGTCGTGCTGGCTAATCTCTATCTCGGCGTTCTTGTACCCCTTGTCGTCGAAGTATTTCTTTGCCAGTATCTTGGCGCGGTCCACCAGGTTTTTCGTCAGGCTCATGCCCTTGGCCATGCCGAGCTTTGCCTCCAGGTCCTCGCGCTCGCTTTTCTTCACACCGCTGTAGTTGATGCCTGAGATGCGGGGGCAGAGTGCGAGGTTGATGCTGAGGTAGACCTTCGACTCCACGATGCTGTCGGCGGTGATGCTCACTCGCGAGAAGAGCCCGTGCTTCCAGTAACGCTTCACGGCCTCGGTAATCTCGCTGCCGGGCAGCTCAATCTTCTGTCCTACGCTGAGGCCCGAGAGGTTGATGAGCACGTAGTCCTCGTAGTCGGTGACGCCCTTCACGGTGAGCCCGCCTATCTCCACCTGCCGTGGTGTTCCGGCGTATGAGATGTCGATGCCCTGTGCCTGCGCTTCGCTAAATGATAAATGAGAAATGATAAATGACAAAGCCAGCACCGACATCCATCTGTGCTTGCCCTTCATGTTCATCATCATTATTGTCCGGCTCCTGTTATAGCTCATCTTGTTCTTTGTCTTTGACATTTGTCATTCATCATTTATCATTTATCATTTATCATTTAGGGCCTCGCCCGCTACTTGTGCCTCGGTCTTTCCGAATCGGCGCTGGCGGTGCTGGTAGTCGGCAATGGCCTTGTGCAGGCACTGCTCGTCGAAGTCGGGCCAGTAGGTGTCGCAGAAGTAGAACTCCGAGTAGGCACATTGCCACAGCAGGTAGTTGCTGATGCGCAGCTCGCCTCCTGTGCGTATGAGCAGCTCGGGGTCGGGCATGAAACTGGTCTCCAGGTGCTCGCTGATGGTCTGCTCGGTGATGCTGCCTGGCTCCAGCCGTCCTTCCTTCACCTCCTGTGCCATGTCGTTCATGGCCTTTGTCAGCTCCCACTTCGACGAGTAGCTCAGTGCTATGACTGCCGTCATGGCGGTGTTGCCGGCGGTACGCTGCTCCAGGTTCTCCACCACCTCCTGCACCTCGTGTGGCAGTCGGCTGCGGTCGCCGATGACGCGGAAGCGCACGTTGTTCTTCATGAATATTTCCTCCTCGAGCGATGCCACGAGCAGCGCCATGAGTGCTGCCACCTCCTTGGGGGGGCGGTTCCAGTTCTCGGTGGAGAAGGTGTATAGCGTCAGGAACTTCACGCCCAGTCGTGTGCACTCCGAAGTGATGTTTCTCACGGCTGTCACGCCGGCCTGGTGTCCGTAGGCTCGCTCCTGTCCGCGCTCCTTGGCCCAGCGCCCGTTGCCGTCCATGATGATGGCTATGTGCTGGGGTATGCGGTTCATGTCTAATGCCGAGCCCCCTAAGTTAGGGGGTTGGGGGGCTGAACAACCTATATTGTTTTTATATTTATCCATATTTGGTTATGTTTGTTCTTCAGTAAATGGAGTGTTTGTCTTCTGCTTGTTCAGACCCCCAACCCCCTAACTTAGGGGGCTAAAGGTCGTTGTGGCACGTCTTGCACTTGGCCCAGAGGTCGTATGTGAGCGACAGCTGCAGTGTGGTGAAGCCGTCGTTGTTCTTGAAGAGGCCCGAGCTCTTGATGCCGTATGGGTCTTTCAGTCCGTCGAGCTTGTCGGTGCCTGTGAAGTGCACCATCCACTCCAGGGTCAGGTTCAGCCGCTGCCGCAGCTTGTACTTCACTCCGCAGCCCAGCACTGCCGTCAGGGCGGTCACCGAGCCGTTGTCTTTCACGCTGGCGAAGGTCATGCCGGCGCCCAACGCCATGAAGGGTGTCAGCGGTCGTGCGCCCAGGTACTCCTGTCCTGTGCCGAAGGGCCAGAAGTTATACTCATAGCGCACGTCGAAGTTGGTGAGGCTGGTGCTGAAGCTGACGGGCTGTTCGTTCAGCCCGGGGTACCATGTCTCGACGTTCCTGCTTGAGCCCTTCAGTCCTCCGAAGGCCAGCTGTGCGCCCCACGCCATGCGCGGGTTCAGCTTGTATTTTGCCACCAGTGCCCCCATGGGCTTCATGCCCTTGACGATGGACCCGTTCAGGTCGCCCTGGTATGCCTGCAGCCCCACTCCGGCCCCCACCTCCATGCGGTATTCGGGCTCGTCCTGGGCCGTTGAAGTGATGAGTGATAAGTGATAGGTGATGAGTGCCAGCAGCACCCTCACCATCCACTGTCTCTTATGGCCGTATCCACTCATCTCTCATTACTCATCACTTATCACATCTCCACAGCTGTCCGGTGTCGGTCAGCAGCCACAGGCGGCCCTGGCCGTCGGTGGCCATGCGTGCTGCCGTGCCTGTCAGCGTCTCGGGCAGTGCATAGTCGGTGGCCGTGCGCCAGCTGATGCCCTGGTCGCGCGACTGGCGCATCACCATGTCGCTGCCCAGCGCCAGCACCACGCCGTTGTGGTAGGCCATGGTGAACTGTGTGAGCAGTGGCAGCGGGTAATAGTTGTTATCGTTGAGCGGCATGTAGACCCACTGTCCGCCGCCGCTGTGGTTGCTTATTTTCCTCCACACGCGCATGCCCTCTGCCTCCGGCTGGCGGGGTTGTCCCACCATGAGCAGGTAGTCGGTGTCGTTGGCCGAGGCGTATGGCCAGCTCACCATGACGGCGGTGCCGGGCTGCGGCAGCAGCTCCTCAGCGTCGTCGAGCTGCTCCTGCTGCCATGTCAGTCCGTGGTCGGCCGAGGCCATGAGGTGTCCGTCGGTTCCCATGGCTATCCACTCATGCTGCGTGGTGCCAATGATGCTGTCGGCGGGCTGCAGCGTCACGCTGTCGGCGCCGGCCACCAGCCGCTTGCCGTCGAGCTGTGCCCATTCGGCGTTGGTGGCCGTCAGCTGCCACTGGTGTGTGGCGTCGCTGGTGCTGCTCACCCTGAGGCTGACGGTGTAGTCGCGGAAGAACATGCCGTTGGCCGAGAACACCCTGAAGGTGCGGGGCTGTGTGAAGTCGATGCTGTCGGTCGAGGAGTACATGCGCAGCGTGTCGCTGATGGTGCTCTTCACCGTCACCGTGCCGTAGTTCTTGGCATTTACGGTGCACACCACATGTGCCACGTCGGTGCCCACGGGCAACTCAACGGCGTTGTAGATGGCGCCCGACAGCTGGTCGATGGTCATACGGTACGTCGACCCCGACACCGTGGTCTTGATGATGGTGTCGTTGCCCGTCTTAGTCGACTTGGCGCTGGTGTAGCGGTTCATCGAGCCCAGTGTGAACTGGACGATGGCTGCGTCGCTGTATGTGGTGCTGGTGGTGCTGTCGTCGTCGCCCAGGCACGAGGTGAGCACCGTCATGCCCATGAGCAGGATGCCCAGCCATGCTGTTATTCTTTTCATTCGCTATTGCCGATTAAACAAAATTCGCTGCAAATTTACTCACAATTCTGCAAATAACCCCCATTTCTCGCAGATAATTAAGTAAAATATATCATTATTTGTCGGATTTTAAGGTGTTTTTGCTTTTTTACCTGCCACTTTTTGCTGTTCAGCAGCTTTTTTCGGCTGAGCGCCAGCAGGCGAAAAACCGGATAGCATATAAGTTACGCATGTTTGGAGTGAAAAGGGGAGTGAAGGGGACGGAAATAGAAACCCCGAAGGGGTGACAG
>DGHX01000065.1:0-29197 GCA_002392835.1 Prevotella sp. UBA3837
GAGAACCAGTTCTCCTCGGTCTCGGTGTACATGGCCTCGAGGTTGAAGGCGCCGTCGTGGGCAATGAAGCACTTGAAGCGGCCCTCGTGATGGCCGGCCAGGTAGTAGGCGCTGAAGCCGCCGAATGAGGCTCCCACGCAGCCCATGCGCTGGCGGTCGACATAGGGCAGGTTGGCGGCGGCATCGTCGATGGCGGTGAGGTAGTCGGCCATGCACTGGCCCGTCCAGTCGCCGCTGATCTGTTCCAGCCACTGCTGTCCGAAGCCGGGCAGGCCGCGGCGGTTGGGGGCGATGACGACGTAGCCCTGCGAGGCCATGATCATGAAGTTCCAACGGTAGCTCCAGAACTGGCTGACGGGGCTCTGCGGGCCGCCCTCACAGAAGAGCAGGGTGGGGTACTTCCTGGTGGGGTCGAAGTGCGGGGGCTGCACAATCCAGTAGAGCATCTGCTGGCCGTCGGTGGTGGTCACCCAGCGGCTCTCCACGCTGGGTTTGCCCAGACGGTCGAGGATGTCCTTGTTCTCGAAGGTAATCTGCTGTATGGCCGTCTGCTCAGGCTTCTTCACCTGCGGCGTGACGACGTAGAGGTCGGCGGGCTGGGTGAAGGAGTGGCGCTCCATGAGCAGCCTGCGGCCGTTGTTCAGCAGCTGCAGCGAACCCCAGTCGGCGCAGTCGTTGGTCAGCTGCACGGTCTTGAACTGTGCGTCCTGCGGGCGGAACTTCGGGCTCTGCGGTTTCACCTTACTGGCTACGGTGACGGCGTAGAGGTTCTCTGTGGCGTGCCACACGCCTATGAAATAGATGAGTGCGTCGGCGGGATTGTCGCTCCAGCAGAAGTCGTCGACGTTGCTGTCGAAGTCCTCGGTGAGGTAGGTCTTCTGCTTCGTACGCAGGTCGTAGCAGCACAGGCGCTGGCGGTCGGCCTCGTAGCCGTTGCGCTCCATGGAGAGCCATGCCACGTAGCGGCCGTCGGGCGAGAAGCGGGGATTCTGGTCATAGCCCACGTTGTTCTTCAGGTTTTCGGGGGCGTTCACGGCCTGGTGCTTCATGCTCTTCGTGGGGTCGATGGGTGGTTCCTGGTATCCCACCGGCTTGCAGAGATTGACGTTCATCTCGGCATCGCCCTCGCCTCCGGCCTTCATCTGGCGGAAGAGGTCGAGGTCGAAGAGGAAGATGTCGGAGTCGGTGGAGATGCTGTACTCCAGCCCCGTCTTCATGCGGCAGGTGTAGGCAATCTTTCGCGAGTCGGGGCTCCATGCCAGCTGCTCTACGCCTCCGAAGGGCTCCATGGGGCATTCGAAGGGCAGTCCGAGGAGAATATCGTCGGCAGTGCCTATGCCCTGGGCGGTGACGTCGGCCACGAAGGGGTGCTGTATGCTCTCCACGTAGTGGTCCCAGTGGCGGTACATCAGGTCGGTGACCAGCCGGCCGGTGGCCTTCGGCAGGTCAGCAGGATTCTGCTGTATGATGTCGTGGTAGGGTATGCTCTTGATGAGGATGACCTTCTTGCCGTCAGGTGAGAACTTGAAGCCCTCCACCTGTCCGTCGGTGCGGCTGAGCTGCTGGCGGTTGTTGCCGTAGGCGTCCATGGCCCACACCTCGCCTCCGGTGAGGAAGGCCAGGCGTCCGTCGGGGAGCCAGGCGGGGTCGGTCTCGTTCTTGGCGCTGGTGGTGAGCTTCTTCTGCCCCGTTCCGTCGCTGTTCATCATGTAGAGTACGTGGTGGCTGCGGTTGTGCTTCACGCTGTAGTAGCCTACCTGATAGGCGATGCGGCTGCCGTCGGGCGATGCGGCATAGCTGCTGATGCGCCCCATGGCCCAGAGGGCTTCGGGCGTCATGACGTCGCTGCTGAGGGCGATGGTCTGTTTTCCGATGTTCACTTCCTGTTCTTGTGCGTTAGTGGTGGCGCAGAGCCCCAGGCTGAGGGCGGCGGCCAGAAGGATGGGTTTGATGGTCATGATTTGTTGTTTTTTATAAGGGAGTTTAGGGGTTTAACTCCCATGCATGCTTTAATTCTCCCTAACTATGTAATCTGTTATCCACTGTCCTACCTCGCGTGTGCCGTAGTGCGGCGCTCCTTCCACCTGAATCTCGGGGGTGCGGACGTTGGCGTCGAGCGATGCGCTGACGGCCTGGCGTATGAGGGCGCCCTCGTCGGTGAGGCCGAAGTGCTCGAGGAGCATGGCGGCGGAGAGGATTTGTGCCACGGGGTTGGCCAGGTTTTGGCCTGCGGCCTGCGGCCACGAGCCGTGGACGGGTTCGAAGAGGGGCGTATGGAGCCCCAGGCTGGAGGAGGGCTGCAGGCCCATGCTGCCGGTGATGCACGATGTCTCGTCGGTAAGGATGTCGCCGAAGGTGTTCTCGGTGACGATGACATCGAAGAAGCGAGGCTCGGTGAGCACGCGCATGGCGGCGTTGTCAATGAACATATAGTCGGTGGTGACGTCGGGGTACTGGGGCTCCATCTCACGGGCTATCTGCCGCCACAGTCGGCTGCTGGCCAGCACGTTAGCCTTGTCGACCACGGTGAGGTGCTTCTTGCGCTTCTGCGCACACTGGAAGGCTACGCGGAGGATGCGCTCTATCTCCGGGCGGGTGTAGACGTCGGTGTCGTAGGCACGTTCGTTGTCTTGGTATTTCTCGCCGAAGTACATGCCGCCGGTAAGCTCGCGGATGACGATGAAGTCGGCGCCGCGCAGCAGTTCCTCCTTCAGCGGCGACTTGTGGAGCAGGCAGGGGAAGGTGGCCACGGGCCGGATGTTGGCAAAGAGGCCCAGCTGCTTGCGCATGGCCAGCAGGCCCTGCTCGGGGCGCACGGGCGACGTGGGGTCGTTGTCGTACTTCAGCGAGCCGACGGCGGCAAAGAGCACGGCGTCGCTCTCCATGCACACAGCATGGGTGGAGGCAGGGTAGGGGTCGCCCACCAGGTCGATGGCATGGGCGCCAACGGGGGCCTCCTCGTAGGTGAAGACGTGGCCGAACTTACGGGCAACGGCGTTGAGCACGCTCAAGGCCTGCTCCATGATCTCGGGGCCGATACCATCGCCCGCGAGGACTGCAATTTTCAATTCCATAGTGATGTCTGTTATTTCGTCTTGTTGTCAGTGTTGACGCTCTCGTGTGACCACCGCTGTTGGCGGAAGGGTGGTAATTTGCTGCAAAGGTAGCAATAATTTCGCTACAGCCAAAATAATTTCTGAGGAAAACACTTGCTTTTCGCAGATTTATTTGTACTTTTGCGGACAAATTGCATTTTAGGACTGTATCTATGACTACAAAAGAGCAACTCACGGAGCTGTATATCCAGTGGAGCGGCGCAGAGCCTGCGGCTGTGGAGCAGTTGCCCGGAGCGGGCAGCAACCGTGCCTATTTTCGCATGCGCGATGCAGCGGGCACGGCGGTGATAGGCTGTGCGGGCACCAGCCGCGAGGAGAACCATGCCTTCATCAGCCTGGCGCGCCACTTCGCCGAAAAGGGGCTGAACGTGCCCCGCGTGCTGGCTGTGAGCAGCGACGAGATGTGTTACCTGCAGCAGGACCTGGGCTCGACGTCGCTCTTCGACGCGCTGAAGGGCGGACGAGAGGCAGGAGGCCATTACGACGGGCACGAGAAGGAACTGCTGAGGCGCACCATAGCCTGGCTGCCCAGGCTGCAGTTCGAGGGAGCTGAGGGACTGGACTTCACGGTGTGCTATCCGCAGCCGCAGATGGACGAGATGAACGTGATGTTCGACCTGAACTACTTCAAGTACTGCTTCCTGAAAGCCACGGGTACCGACTTCCACGAGCTACGGCTGGAGCATGACTTCCGCCAGCTGGCTGCCGACCTGATGGACGGACAGACGGGCGATGCGTTCCTGTACCGTGACTTCCAGGCCCGCAATGTCATGCTGGTAAAGCAGGAGGGCAGAGGTAATGATGCGGAGCCGTATTTTATTGATTTCCAGGGTGGACGCCGCGGTCCGTTCTACTATGACTTGGCCTCGTTCCTCTGGCAGGCCTCGGCCCGCTATCCCGACGAGCTGCGGGCGGAACTGACGGATGTGTACTACACCGAGGCACAGCGATATGCCGACATGCCGCCGCGCGCCGACTTCCAGCGGCGGCTTCGCCTGTTTGTGCTCTTCCGTCTGCTGCAGGTGCTGGGGGCCTACGGATTCCGTGGATACTTCGAGCGCAAGCAGCATTTCCTGCAAAGCATAGGTCCGGCGCTGAGCAGTCTGAGGGACTGCCTCGCTGCTGATGAGGCCGACTACAGCAGCCGCTACCCCCACCTGTATGATGTGCTGCTGAGGCTGACCGCACAGCAGAAGCCCGCCGTGAATACCGTACAGCAACCCGTGGCGGAAAACGCACAGAGGGCCTCGGCGGACGACGCACAGCAGCCACAGCTCACGGTGACCATCATGAGCTTCAGCTACAAGAAGGGCATCCCCGCCGACGAGAGCGGGAACGGCGGCGGCTACGTCTTCGACTGCCGCGCCACCCATAACCCTGGGCGCTATGAGCAGTACAAGCAGCTGACGGGGCTGGACGAGCCGGTCATCAGATTCCTGGAGGACGACGGCGAGATACTCACCTTCCTCGACAGCGTCTACCGGCTGGCCGATGCTCATGTGACCCGGTACCTGGAGCGGGGATTCACGTCGCTCATGTTCTGCTTCGGATGCACAGGCGGACAGCACCGCTCCGTCTACAGCGCCGAGCACCTGGCACAGCACATTCACAACAGGTTCCCCCAGGTGGTCGTCAGACTACGCCACCGCGAACAGGGAATAGAGAGAGAGTTGAATAATATTTCGTAAGTTTGGTAGTAAAAGGAGTTAAGGGAGTTAAAGGAGTTCTTCGCAAGCGAAGCGAGCAAGCTCGAGCGAAAGACGATAGACTTTACCCTTGTCTTCCCTTAGGAGAAAGAATCGTGGAGCATCAAGACTGACGTCTTTAACTCCTTTAACTACACGAAGTTGAGATTTGAGTAATATACTAAGCAAAACGAAGAAAACATGCCGCTAAGACTACCTGACCGTCTGCCAGCCATAGAGCTGCTGAAGCACGAGAACATATTCGTGATGGACACCACACGTGCCCATCAGCAGGATATACGCCCACTGCGCATCGTCATACTGAACCTGATGCCGCTGAAGATTACCACCGAGACCGACCTCATACGCCTGCTGTCGAACACCCCGCTGCAGCTGGACGTGAGCTTCATGAAACTGAGAAGCCACACGTCGAAGAACACACCCATAGAGCACATGATGATGTTCTACCGCGACTTTGCCGACATGCAGAAGGAGAAGTTCGACGGCATGATTATCACCGGTGCCCCGGTGGAGCAGATGGAATACTCGGAGGTGAACTACTGGCCGGAGATAACTGAGATATTCGACTGGGCACGCACCCATGTCACCAGCACACTCTTCATCTGCTGGGCGGCACAGGCGGGGCTGTACCACTACTACGGCATACCGAAGTACGGGCTGCAGAAGAAGATGTTCGGCATATTCCCACAGCGCATACTGGTTCAGCAGCTGCCCATCTTCCGTGGCTTCGACGATGTGTTTATGATGCCACACAGCCGGCACACTGAGGTGCGGCGCGACGACATCGTCCGGCACCCGGAACTGCAGCTCATAGCCGAGTCGGACGACAGCGGTGTGAGTATCGTCATGGCGCGGGGAGGGCGTGAGTTCTTCATCACAGGACACCTGGAGTATGCCCCCAACACGCTGGACAACGAGTACCGGCGCGACCGAGGCGTGCGCAGCGACGTAGAGATGCCACGCAACTACTATGCCGCCGATGACCCCCAGCAGCCGCCTGTGGTCACCTGGCGCGCGCACGCGAACCTTTTTTATAATAACTGGGTGAACTACTACGTATATCAGGAGACACCCTATGACATTAACGCCATTCACTGACCCTCAAGCTATGCGTGCACTGGAACTGTTGGCTCCGGCCAAGAACCTGGAGTGTGGAAAGGCTGCCATAGACCATGGCGCCGACGCCGTGTACATGGGGCCACCCATGTTTGGGGCACGGGCCGCCGCCGGCAACAGCCTTGACGACATGGGCGAGCTGTGCCGCTATGCCCACCAGTATGGCGCCAAGGTGTATGCCACGGTGAACACGCTGCTGCATGACGACGAGCTGCCGCAGGCCTTCGCTCTCCTGGAGCAGCTGGCCGAAGTGGGGGCCGACGCCGTGCTCATACAGGACATGCGGCTGCTCGCCACACAGGCACCCATCGTGCTGCACGCCAGCACGCAGGCCGACAACCGCACAGCGGAGAAAGTGCAGTGGCTGGCAGAGCAGGGATTCAGCAGGGCGGTGTTGGCACGCGAGCTGAGCATCGGCGAGATAGGCGAGATACACCGGCGCGTGCCGCAGATGGAGCTGGAGGTGTTCGTACACGGAGCACTCTGCGTGAGCTACAGCGGGCGCTGCTATGCATCGGAGCACTGCTTCGGGCGCAGCGCCAACCGAGGTGAGTGCGCACAGTTCTGCCGAATGCAGTTCGACCTGCTCGACGGCGAAGGACGGGAGCTGCTGCACCAGCGCCATCTGCTGTCACTGCGCGACCTGAACATGAGCCGCCACATAGGACAGCTCATAGAGGCCGGAGCCACCTCGTTCAAGATAGAGGGGCGCCTGAAGGACGTGG
Source organism: Prevotella sp. UBA3837 (assembly GCA_002392835.1). Classification (GTDB taxonomy): domain Bacteria; phylum Bacteroidota; class Bacteroidia; order Bacteroidales; family Bacteroidaceae; genus Prevotella. Next base: position 6,664 of record DGHX01000065.1, read on the forward strand.
GCTACGTGAAGAACGTCACGGCGGCATACAGCCAGCTGATAGACTGCTACATAGCCGAACATCCGGGACAGTATGAGCGCAGCTCGCGAGGACACTGCAGATACACCTTCGAACCCGACCTGCAGCGGACTTTCAACCGCGGATATACCACCTACTTCGCTCACGGACGGCAGGGTGGCATGGCCAACTTCCTCACACCGAAGGCACTGGGCCAGCAGGTGGGAAAGGTGAAGGCGCTGCAGGGACGCTCGTTCACCGTCAGCGGAACGGCATCCTTCGCAAATGGCGACGGGCTCTGCTTCTTCGATGCACAGCAGCAGCTGCAGGGATTCAGGGTGAACCGCGCCGAGGGAAACCGACTCTTCCCACAGACCATGCCCGCAGCCCTGCGACCGGGGCAGATGCTCTATCGCAGCAGCGACCAGGCCATGGAGCGCATGCTGGCCGGAACGACGGCGACGCGGAAGATTCCGCTGACGATGAGGCTGCGCGCCACCGATGACGGCTTCGCACTGAGCATCGACGGCGGGCCGTGGACGACAATGGCCATAGAGCACCAGCAGGCACGGACACCGCAGCGCGAAAACATCGTGAGGGAGCTGACAAAGCTGGGCAACACCCCCTACGAGTGCAGCAGCGTGGAGCTACCCCAGGACTTCAACTACTTCATACCCGCCAGCCAGCTGGCAGCACTGAGGAGAAGAAGCCTCACCACCAACAGCCTCACCCCCGGCCCCTCTCCGAAGGGAGAGGGGAGTATATACTCTCAAGGGCAGAATCAAGGGAAGAGTCTATATACTCCCCTCTCCAATCGGAGAGGGGCCGGGGGTGAGGCTACTCCCCTCTCCAACGGGAGAGGGGTAGGGGGAGAGGCTCTCATGCACTGCCGCTACTGTCTGCGCCATGAGCTGGGCTACTGCGTGAAGCATGGCGGCAGCAAGTCCACCTGGCGCGAGCCACTCTACCTGCGGCTTGGCGACGGGCGTCGCTTCAGGCTGGAGTTCGACTGCAAACGCTGTGAAATGAAAGTTTATGCCGATGAAAAAGACTGAGAAATACCGGGAGCCTATCCTGTACCGCTTGTCGCATATCGCCATGACGATGTCACGTCGGGTGCATGCCGCTGTGCTGATGGCGACGCTGTCGTTGCTGCTGACAGGTTGCTACCATCGCGAGTCGACGACCCCTGACGGCTGGATTCCCACCGAGGAGCAGATGGACTCCATCTCCTTCTACACCACTCACCACTACACGCATAACTATAACTTTGTCGTAGTGGGCGACAGCCTGCAACTCATCATGCAGCAGCCCACCGAGGCCGTCAGCGGCATGCTTGTCGACACCTTCTCTGTCTACTGCGACGATCCGCTCGTGGTGGCCGACATCATCACCCTGCCTGCCGACACCGTTGACTCGGTGTGGGTGCGGGTGGCCCGCGACGAGCGTACCATGGGCTGGGTGCACGAGAGCCAGATGCTGAAGAGCGTGGCTCCTGACAATGTCATCTCACGCTTCATTGACTTCTTCTCCGACACCCATCTGCTCATCATGCTTGCCGTCATCGTGGTGTGCCTGGCGCTCTTCGTGGCCTTGAGGCTCTACCGCCGCAACTCCTACATCGTACATTTCCACGACTACGGCTCGTTCTATCCCACGCTGCTGGCACTGCTCGTGGCTGCTGCCGCCGTGTTCTACAGCACCATACAGATAGTAAACCCCGACTCGTGGCGGCACTTCTACTATCACCCCACGCTCAACCCCTTCTCGCTGCCTCTCCATCTGGGCCTCTTCGTGTCGTCGGTGTGGGCGGTGTTCATCGTGGGGGTGGCCACGCTCTACGACATCTTCCACAGCCTGCCGGCCGGACAGGCGCTGCTCTACGTACTGGGCCTGGCGGTCGTCTGCTCGGTGGCCTATGTGGTGTTCAGCGTCACCACGCTCTACTATGTGGGCTACGCCCTGCTGGTGGCCTATGTCGGCTTTGCTCTGTGGCGCTATCTGCGCTACAGCCGCGTGCGCTATGTCTGCGGCAACTGCGGAAAGCAACTCCGCAGCAAGGGCGTGTGTCCTTACTGCGGAGCAGAGAATGTGTAGTCGTGTAAGTTACCCTAAGTTAGGGTTTGGGGGTCTGAGCAAGTGAGGCTTGGAGCTCCTCCACCTGCTTCTTCAGGTCGTTCAGTTCGCGGTACATCTCGGGCAGGTGCTTCATCACTGCCGATGACTTGAAGAACGTCTTCGGGTCCATGGCCGGCGAGCCGATGAGCTGCTGCCCCTGTCCCTTGGTATTGCTTATAACACCGCACTGTGCACCGATGAACGTGCGGTCGGCCACCTTGATGTGTCCGGCAAAGCCGGCCTGGCCGCCCACCATGCACCAGGCGCCCACCTTCGTGCTGCCGGCCAGGCCCACCTGTGCCGACATCACGGTGTTCTCGCCCACCTCGCAGTTGTGGGCCACCTGTATCAGGTTGTCGAGCTTCACGCCGCGGTGTATCACCGTCTGGCCCATGGTGGAGCGGTCAACGCAGGTGTTGGCGCCTATCTCCACATCGTCCTCGATGACCACGATGCCTATCTGCGGAATCTTGTCGTAGCCCTCGGTGTTGGGGGCGAAGCCGAAGCCGTCGGCACCGATGACGCTGCCGGCATGTATGGTGACGTTGTTGCCCAGACGGCATCCCTGATAGATGGTCACGTTGGGGTAGAGCAGGCAGCGCTGACCGATGCTGACGCCGTCGCCGACCACGGTGTGGGGATAGATTTGCGTGCCGTCGCCGATGCTGGCCCCGTCGCCGATGACGGCAAAGGCGCCAATGTACACATCCTTGCCGATGGTGGCCTTCGGCGACACTGAGGCCAGTGCGTCGATGCCCGTCTTCCGGGGCTTCATCTGCTCGTACAGCTGCAGCAGGCGGGCCACGGCCTCGTAGGCATTAGGCACACGGATGAGCGTGGCGCTCACAGGGTGCTCCAGCTCCAGGTTGTCGTTCACCAGCACGATGCTCGACTGGGTGTCGTACAGGCAGTGGGTGTATTTGGGGTTCGACAGGAAGGAGATGGCTCCCTCCTTTCCTTCTTCTATCTTGGCAAACGTGTTCACCGTTGCATCGGCGTTTCCTTCAACGCGTCCGCCTATCATTTCTGCAATTTGTTTGGCTGTAAACTCCATTATGTATTCTCGGTTTTCTTAATAGTGGGGCAAAGGTACGCATTTTTATTTGAACAGCCAAGAAAAAGGCACTTTTCTTTGGACTTTTACCGTTTTTTTGCTACCTTTGCACACCATTTTCGTAACGAAGCATATTTTTATTCCGATGATTTCCGTAGAAGCACTAAAAGTGGAGTTCGGCGTGAAGCCCCTGTTCAGCGACGCCAGTTTCGTCATTAACGAGCGTGACCGTATAGCCCTTGTGGGCAAGAACGGTGCGGGCAAGTCGACGCTGCTGAAGATTCTCTGTGGGCAGGAACACCCCACTGAGGGCACCGTCAGCGTTCCCCACGACTGCAGCATTGGCTATCTGCCACAGGTGATGCGCCTTGCCGACACCACCACGGTGCGCCAGGAGGCACAGCAGGCCTTTGCCGACGTACAGCGGCAGAAGGCTCACCTTGACGATCTGGAACGCCAGATGGGCGAGCGAACCGACTATGAGTCGGAAAGCTACATGCAGCTGGTGGAGCGATACACCGCCGCCCACGAGCGCTACCTGATGATGGGGGCCGAGGGGCAGGAGGCCGCGCTGGAGCGTACACTCACCGGACTGGGCTTCGTGCGTACCGACTTCGACCGGCCCACCAGCGAGTTCAGCGGAGGATGGCGCATGCGTATAGAGCTGGCAAAGATCCTGCTGCGGCGCCCTGACGTGCTGCTGCTCGACGAGCCTACCAACCATCTCGACATCGAGAGCATTCAGTGGCTCGAGCAACTGCTGGCTACGTGGAGCGGAGCCGTGGTGCTGGTGAGCCACGACCGGGCCTTTATAAATAATGTGTCGAACCGCACGCTGGAAATCAGCTGCGGCCATATCGTTGACTACAAGGTGAAGTACGACGAGTATGTCACGCTGCGCCGCGAGCGCCGTGAGCAGCAGCTCAGGGCCTACGAGAACCAGCAGAAGGAAATGGCCGAGATGCGTCAGTTCATTGAGCGCTTCCGCTATCAGGCCACGAAGGCCGTACAGGTGCAGCAGAAGATCCGGCAGCTGGAGAAGATAGTGCCCATAGAGGTCGACGAGGTCGACAACTCAGCCATGCACCTGAAGTTCCCGCCCTGTCAGCGCAGCGGCGACTATCCCGTCATCTGCGACGAGGTGGAGAAGAGCTACGGCCCCCACCAGGTCTTCTCGGGGGTGAACCTCACCATCAAGCGCGGCGAGAAGGTGGCCTTCGTGGGAAAGAACGGCGAGGGCAAGTCGACGCTGGTGAAGTGCATCATGGGCGAGATTCCCTTTGAAGGCACGTTGAAGGTGGGGCACAACATTCAGATAGGCTACTTTGCACAGAACCAGGCGCAGCTGCTCGACGACCAGCTCACTGTGTTCCAGACCATCGACCGCGTGGCCCGTGGCGAGGTGCGGCTGCGCATCAACGACATCCTGGGCGCCTTCATGTTCGGCGGCGAGAATGCCGACAAGCGCGTGGGCGTGCTCAGCGGCGGCGAGCGCAGCCGTCTGGCCATGATCCGCCTGCTGCTGGAACCGGTGAACCTGCTCATCCTCGACGAGCCCACCAACCACCTGGACATGGCGTCGAAGGATGTGCTGAAGGAGGCCATCCGTGCCTTCGACGGCACAGCCATCATCGTCAGTCACGACCGTGAGTTCCTCGACGGGCTGGTGAGCAAGGTCTATGAGTTCGGCGGCGGCCGGGTAAAAGAGTATCTGGGTGGAATATATGACTGGATAAGAAGCCTCAACAGCCTCACCCCCGGCCCCTCTCCGAAGGGAGAGAGAAACAGCCTCACCCCCAGCCCCTCTCCGAAGGGAGAGGGGAGTATATACTCTCAAGGGCAGAATCAAGGGAAGAGTCTATATACTCCCCTCTCCCTTCGGAGAGGGGCTGGGGGTGAGGCTACTGGGGGTGAAGCTACTGGGGCTGAGGCTACTGGCAGTGAGGCTTTCGCCCTTCGCAAGGAGCAGCAGAAGCAGCTGCGGCGTGCCGAGCGTGCCGTTGAGGAGAGCGAGAAAAAGATAGGTCGCATGGAACAGCGGCTGAAGGAACTCGACCAGTTGTTCTGCGACCCTAAGAATGCTTCCGATATGACGCTCGTCAGCGAGTATACCGACACCAAGCGCCAACTTGACGCCGAGGTAGAGCGGTGGGAAGAGCTGTCAGAGCAGCTCGAGAGCTTCTCGTCATAGTCTCCGCTGCCCGTAGCAGCTTTCGCTACATGTCAAAGTCCTCCTCTTCCTCGTCGATGTCGCCGCTGTGGTCGTAGTCGTCCTCGTCATCGGCCTCCTCAGCCTCCTCAGCCTCCTCAGCCTCCTCTTCGTCCTCGTCGATGCTGCTGCGCCTCGATGCTTTCTTGCTGGCGTTGCGGGCTTTCTTCTCCAGCTTCTCCAGTTTCCTTACGGCGCTCTTGAAGTCGCGGTTCTTCTCCAGCTTCTTCATGGCTTTGTCCAGTGCCTTCTGCACTTTCTTGCCCTTGGCCACCTTTTCCATGGTGCGCTCCATCTGCTTGTTTATCTTGTCATATTCCTTGATGTCCTCTTTTGAAGGCTCCGAGTCCCAGAAGGCCAGGGTTGCGTCGGCCATGTCCAGCAGGTACTGTTCCCATTCGTCGGCAGTCCAGCTCTTGCCGTTCTCCTTCATGTCGTCGGCCATGCTTTGCAGCTTGCCCAGCTTGCTGCACGATGTCATGATCAGGCACATCATGAGTGCGCTAATGCTAAAGATGAGTTTTTTCATGTTGTAAAGACAGGTTTTAGTGTTAATATATAAATGTATGTCATTTCTTCACTATCTTGCGCCCGTTGATGACGTACACGCCGGCGGGCAGTGAGCCTATGTTGCTGTGCGTGCCCACCTTCTGGCCCTGTAGGTCGTAGACGTCGTACGTGCGGTTCGTCTGCTGCTGCTCTGCAATGCTCGACGGCAGGGAGCCTATGTCAAAGCGTACGTCGTCCAGGTACTGCATGCGCCTTGTGAACCAGTCGGTCAGGTAGTCCATCTCGGTGTCGAAGTCCAGGCTGCGGCGGCTGATGTCGGTGTCGCCGTTCCATCGGTCGTATTCGCGCTGTGCTGCCCCGCAGGTCTTGAACTCGTCGAGCTGTGTGCGGAATCGCTGCAGTATGCTCTCGGTGTTCAGGTACGTCTGCCGCAGGTCGCGGTAGCGCTCGCGCACCTTCATGTTGAAGTTGTCGGCATTGGTCTGTCGCAGCCTTTTGAACAGGTTGTAGTCGCCATGCTCGTTATAGCTGATGTACTGGCTGTAGTCCTGCTCGGGCTGCATGCCGCTCCAGTGGTAGTAGTCGTCGCTCCACCGCTGTCCGCTGGTGGCGTCCATGTCCCACACGCCGAAGGTGATCTTCCTTGAGCGTGCCTTGTCGTAGATGGCGAAGAACATGTTCTTTCCGTGGTTGTCGGTGGCCAGTATGGTCTCCATCAGTATGTAGTAGTCCATGACCAGCGGCAGGTCGAAGTAGTCCTTCACGTAGCGTTTGAAGTTGTCGTCGCTGCTTGTTGCCACCATGTTCACCGCGTCGTACAGCATCTTCCAGTCCGTTGGGCTGACGTCCTCCAGATCGGGGTATTTCACCTGGTACTGGTCCCACATCTCGTTGTATACGTCGGGGGTGGTAAGGAAGTCCTTCGGGTAGTATCCGCCGTCGGGCCTGGTGCCCATGAGTGTGGCGTAGCACCAGTCCTTCGACTTCCACAGCTGTCCGTGCACCGTTCCCGTCGTCTCGTCATATTTTGCCAGCTTCATCTGCTTGCGGTCCATGTTCTCTGTCATGCAGTATATGCCCCGGTACTCGTCGTTCAGTATGAGTTCCACGAAGCGTCCCCTGCTGCCTGTCATGGCCTTTGGCTCCTGGCTGATGTAGTAGGGTGGGGTGCTGAAGTCGTTCCACAGGTCGGTGAGCACTCGGTTCCTGATGCGGCTCATGTCCACCTGGCACGACTCCAGTATCCACGAGTTGTCGCTGCGCAGCCCGAAGAATTTCTGCTCCAGCTTCTCTCCGTTCTCGTCGAGCAGCTTCACGTGGTAGTTGCGCTTGTGCTTGCCGTTCAGGTTGGTGATGCCTCCGCGCCACTTGGCCTTCATGCTGAGCATCTGCGGGGCGCCCTTGTCGGGTTCGTGCACGATGATGCTTCCCTGCGAGTAGCTGTTGCTGAACGAGCCGTACATCTTCACCACGGGCAGCGAGGTGAAGGTGAGCAGCATCTCCTCCATGCTTCCGTCGCTCTTCTTCGCGCGTAGGGTATAGGTCTTTCCGCCCTTCACTCCGGCGAAGCTGTACTGTGCCCCCGGTGCCGTCTTGTGTGTGCCGATGATGATGTTGTCCTGTCCTTCACGCGGTGTATAGTCTATCATGGCGGTGTAGGTGCTGCCGAAGTTCTGCAGGGGCAGTGGGCACAGGTACATGCCGAGCGAGGCCACGTACACAGGAGCCCGTCCGTCGATGGTGAAGTTCTTGTAGTATCGGCTCAGTGGGTCGATGGTGGCCAGCGTCTCCGTGCTCTTGCGCAGCTGCTCCAGGGCGTAGAAGTCGTTGCCGGCCTGCAGCATCATCGCCTCTATCTCGGCCGGGGTGAAGTAGTCGGCCAGCTCCTGCCGCACCTTGTTCTTCTCGCCGTCCAGCATTTGCTGTTCGGTGCCTTTGTAGATGAGCCTGAAGTTGTCGCATGCCACCCAGTTGGCGTTGGTGCCTGCTATGCTCAAGCCGATTGTCATTGTTCCGCCGGCATCTATCGTCACGTCGACGCTGTAGCGCTGTGGAAGCTCGTTCTGTGTGCCGGCCTCGGTGCGCGCGTCGTTGGCCGTCAGGAACACACCGTGCCCGGTCTCTTCCTGCTGTCCGCCCCACCATCCGTTGTTAGAGGACTGCCTCACGGCGATGATGTCGGCCTGCAGTGTGTAGTCGCCTGCTGGCAGATACATTATCTGCTGGTGCATGCCGTCGTTAGGCAGGGGGCCCTGGTTGGTGTCGTTCCAGCGCTCTAAGAAGGGCGACACCACGCTGGCCTCGCCGTTGTGGTAGTCGCCGAAGCCCGGGTCGGTCCATGGTGCCGCGTCGAATGTCCATCCGTCGGCGCTGTCGGTAGTGGCGTCAATCCACGAGCTGACGTCGAATCCCTGGCCGGTGTCGTTGCTGGCGCGCTCGGTGACGAGTGTTCCCTGTTCGTCGTAGAAGAGAAAGCTCTCTATCCAGCTGATGTCCTGAGTGTCGGGGCGTGTGTATGTGCCCACGATGCCCGACCCCTCGCGTGCATCCCACACCTGGTCCGTCTGTCCTGCATTGCGTATGGCGTAGATGCCCTCTTCGTTGAAGGGCATGTACATCGTCCACAGCGAGTAGCTGCCGTCCATCTGGTCGGTCATGCTGACGTAGCGCCGCTGGTCAGTGCGCACGCCGTCGTAGGTGACGTACTGTCCCGTCCGGGCGTTCCTGATGCTGTATAGCCCCTGCTGCTCCTCGGTGAAGAGCCAGTAGGTGGCATCGTCGGTAGTTGCCATGGGCAGGTAGTATAGCGGTGTCGTCTGTCCGGCCCATGCCCCGTCGGCCACGCAGCCCTCTTGGTGCTGGCGGCACACAATGTGGTAGCGGCGTGCACTGTCGAAGCCCGGTTTGCCCGTGGCTCCCAGGGTGCACGCCACTGCCATCAGCGTAAATAGTAGTTTTCTCATCGTTTCAGTTATGGTCTGCTGACTAGTAGGCGAAGAGCGGATATTGGCTCATCTTCTCGTTTACGCGCTTCCTCACGCTGCTGATGACCTCCTCGTTCTGCGGGTCGTTCAGCACCTCTTCTATCAGCTCGGCTATGAACACCATCAGGTCCTCCTTGGCTCCGCGCGTGGTGATGGCGGGCGTTCCCAGTCGCAGTCCGCTGGTCTGGAATGCCGAACGGGTGTCGAAGGGCACCATGTTCTTGTTCACCGTGATGTCGGCAGCCACGAGTGCGTTCTCGGCCACCTTACCCGTCAGGTCGGGGTACTTCGTGCGCAGGTCGACGAGCATCGAGTGGTTGTCGGTGCCTCCGCTGACGATGTGGAATCCGCGCTTGATGAGCTCCTCGGCCAGCACCTTAGCGTTCTTCTGCACCTGCTGCGCCCACTCCTTGAACTCGGGCTGCAGAGCCTCGCCGAAGGCCACGGCCTTGGCGGCTATGACGTGCTCCAGCGGTCCACCCTGCTGTCCGGGGAAGACGGCGCTGTTCAGCAGTGCCGACATCATCTTCACTTCGCCCTTCGGAGTCTTCAGTCCCCAGGGGTTCTCAAAGTCCTTGCCCATGAGGATGATGCCGCCGCGGGGTCCGCGCAGCGTCTTGTGTGTGGTCGAGGTGACGATGTGTGCCCACTTCACGGGGTTCTCCAGCAGTCCTGCTGCTATGAGGCCAGCGGGGTGAGCCATGTCAATCATCAGCAGTGCGCCCACCTTGTCGGCTATCTCGCGCATGCGCTTGTAGTCCCACTCGCGGCTGTAGGCCGAGCCGCCGCCGATGATGAGCTTCGGCTGGTGCTCCACGGCCAGCTTCTCCATCTCGTCGTAGTCCACGCGTCCCGTCTCACGGTTCAGGTTGTAGCCCACGGGCTTGTAGAGAATGCCACTGGTGTTCACCAGCGAGCCGTGGCTCAGGTGTCCTCCGTGTGCCAGGTTCAGTCCCATGAAGGTGTCGCCGGGCTTCAGAACGGCCAGCAGCACGGCGGCGTTGGCCTGTGCACCGCTGTGGGGCTGCACGTTGGCATACTCGGCGTCGAAGAGCTTGCACACACGCTCTATGGCCAGCCGCTCCACCTCGTCTACCACCTGGCAGCCGCCGTAATAGCGCTTGCCGGGATAGCCTTCGGCGTATTTGTTGGTCAGGCAGCTGCCCATGGCCTGCATTACCTCGTCGCTGACGAAGTTCTCGCTGGCAATCAGTTCAATACCCTTCAGCTGGCGCTGATGTTCCCGCTCAATCATCTCGAAGATGGCGTTGTCTCTTTTCATCGGTTTTTACGTTTTGTTTGTTGGTTATACACTTTTGCGTGCAAAGTTACTAAAAATCGGGGGAAGCACAAAAGAAATTCGTTTCTTTTTTCTTCTAAACAGGTTTGTTCATCTCGTCTGCAGGAGTCGTGCTTCTTCCTGCTTTTCCTGCACTGCCATTGACACTCAGCAGGTTAGCACGAAAAAGCTGCACCTAAAGCTGCACCTTTATCGTGTGTGGTGTAAGATTATTGCGCTCACAATCTGTATCTTGCTCAAAACTGATATACGCGGCCTGCGGACTCTGAGTCCGCGGGCTTGGTACTATTTGTCCGCGGCCCCCGGACTAAAAGTTCCAAGTCCGCGGACGTTTTTCTGGTACTACCATTAAAATTTCTTAAATTGAGTGGGCGTCCTCTTTCACTCCCCCTTTGCCCCCTAATTGAGCAGAGGTGCAGGAAACAGTGCAGGAAATGGTGCAGGAAAAAGGGCGTAACCGCCTGAAAATGAGGTCAGGTGCAGGAAAATCCACGTCATGTACAGATTATCATGTGAAGAACGGCAACATCGTTCCTGCAAGTGGAACGCTCGGAGAGGCAGCCGTTTGCTGCATCGCTAAAGCCGGGCGGCGAGGCTGGATAAGTTCTTTCTTGTTGGAAGAAGGAACTGTCAATATCGGTGTGGACCTGAGCGTCGACTATCTTCGCCACGTCAGCGGAACGCCTATGAATAATGAGCTGGCAGGTGTATTATCCCTGCATACGTGGTCCATTACCCACTGCCGAAAAGAACTCGTCAAAATCTTCGGTGGCGACATCACTGAGGAATAAAAGTCAAGATTTGTTCGCTACTTCTTGGAAAATGTAGTGTTCTTGCATCCGATGATGAGTAACAACAAGGCTGGTGGCCCGTCATCGAGTGTCCATTGAAGCAATTAGTTGCAGTTCGGAGAAGTGAGTACGGTCAATAAATTCCTTTTTGCCAAATGGTGTCATATACTTTTTTCAAGTTTATTGAGATATTTGCTTTTATAGGGATACAAACTACTCTGTTCGGTCACTCCAACGAACAGAATCCTGTCCGACATTTCACATACATATCTGTTCCTGACCATTGCCGTTACCCTTGACTGGCGGATGGCATTACTAACAGAGGCTTCACAGAATTAATCCATGTTCGTAGTGGAGACAGTTAGCTCTACCCGAAAAATCTCCGTGCTGTGCAGCAATGCCTGTATTTCTTCTTTTGATATCATATTCTTCTTTCTATAAATAGGGCCAAATCCAAGATCATTCTTTATTTTGCAGTTCAAAGATGGCTTTTTGTTTTTCTATCTCCCTTTGCAATTCCTCTTGCGAAGGCAGAAAGGTCAGATATTTTGAGGCAAACAGTTGTTTGCTGTCGTGAAGCACAGAATAGCGGGCGATGTCCTCACTTGTCTCAGAACACAGTAGAAGCCCAATGGTGGGGTTGTCACCTTCTGTGCGTTTCAAATCGTCAAACATCCGTACATACATATCCATCTGTCCTACATCTTGATGCGTCACTTTCTGTGTCTTCAAGTCTATCAAAACATAACATTTCAGCACCACATTATAGAAGACAAGATCGATGAAGAAATCGCCTGCATCTGTTTTTATATGATATTGCTCAAACATAAAGGCAAAGCCTCGTCCCAATTCCAACAAGAACGCTCTGAGATGCTTAATGATAGACCTTTCAAGGTCGCTTTCCGTGTAGTCACTGTTTGATGGCAGTTGCAAGAACTCTGCCACTACAGGGTCTTTCAGAAATTCTCTTGCATCCTCCTGTAGCGGTGCTGTCAATGTTTGCATTTCAGCAATAACAGCCTCTTTCTTAGGTGATTGCAGCAGACGATGATAATACTGTGAGCCAACAATGCGTGCCAAAGTGCGAACACTCCACATTTCTCGTGACGCTTCCTTCATGTACCAGTATCTGGCATCGTCACTTGTCACTGAGAGCAAGGTACGATAGTGTGACCAAGTAAGATTTGGTACACGCGTGTACCAAATCTCTAAGTCATTGAAACACAAGTATAACTGTCTGTAATTGCGCAGGTCACGGGCCGAAAATCCCCTTGAATAATCAATTGACAAGACTTGTGCAAGGGTTTCAATCAGCCTACGGCCATATTCCGCCCTTTTCTCTCCTCGCTGTTCCTCTTCTACGATGCGTTTCCCCACTTGCCAATAAGTGAACACAGTTATGGCATTCACATTTTGATATGCCTTTCTCAGTCCGTTCTCTACAATGTCTCTGACATCATTGATGAGACTCGACGTTGTTGTCTGTATTGTATTCTTATCGTCCATATCGTATTATTCTTTCTTACAATGTTCTCTCGTGCTATAGCAATCGCTTTTTCAATAGCAGGCATATCGCGTGAGCATAAAGTCTTGAACTTCGCGCTGAGCTCCTTTGGCCAAAGCTATCATTTTCGTGACCTCACGAAAATGATCATCCACATTGACTCCCAATGTCTTACACGATTCCATAGCACGACCAATGGCCACCACGATATTCTCCCATCGGGCATAGCCCAACACTTGTTGCAACTCACGTGCATACCATTCTTATCTTGTTTTTCCGAGTACAAAGTAAGTTCAGCGAAGCCAGTGTTACGGAAAGTATCGTGAAATGCAAAAGAAAACCGTGGTATTATTTGCCATTTCCGAGAAGAAGTAACAAAAAGTGGCACGATATTTGCATTGTTCTTGTCAGTAACGTAAAAAACAAAACAATAAACCAAAAGAACTATGCAAAAAGGTAATATCGGAGTAACGACTGAGAACATCTTCCCGGTCATCAAGCAATTCCTGTACAGTGATCATGAGATTTTCCTGCGCGAGATGGTGAGCAATGCCGTCGACGCCACGCAGAAGCTGAAGACCCTGAGCGCTCAGGGTGACTTCAAGGGCGAGCTGGGCGACCTGACGGTACATGTAGCCCTGGACGCCGAGAAGGGCACCATCACCATCAGCGACCGCGGCATCGGCATGACCGAGGAGGAGATAGACAAGTATATCAACCAGATAGCCTTCTCGGGCGTCACCGACTTCCTGGAGAAATACAAAGACACGGCCAACGCCATCATCGGCCACTTCGGACTGGGCTTCTACAGCTCGTTCATGGTGTCAAAGCGGGTGGAAATCATCACCCGCTCGTACAAGGACGGTGCCAAGGCCGTGAAGTGGAGCTGCGACGGAAGCCCCGCCTTCGAGATTGACGACGCCGACCGCCAGGACCGCGGCACCGACGTGGTGCTATACATCGACGACGACTGCAAGGAGTACCTTGACAAAGCCAAGATTGAGGGACTGCTGCAGAAGTACTGCAAGTTCCTGGCTGTGCCCGTGGCCTTCGGCAAGAAGCAGGAGTGGTCGAAGGAGCAGAGCAAGATGGTGGACACCGAGGAGGACAATATCATCAACAACGTGGAACCGCTGTGGACGAAGACTCCCTCGACGCTGAAGGACGAGGACTACAAGTCGTTCTACCGCACGCTCTATCCCATGCAGGACGAGCCGCTCTTCTGGATCCACCTGAACGTCGACTACCCCTTCCACCTGACCGGCATACTCTACTTCCCCCGCGTGAAGAACTCGCTGGAGCTGCAGAAGAACCGCATACAGCTGTACTGCAACCAGGTGTTCGTCACCGACCAGGTGGAGGGCATCGTGCCTGAGTTCCTGACCCTGCTGCACGGCGTCATTGACTCGCCCGACATTCCGCTGAATGTCAGCCGCAGCTACCTGCAGAGCGACCGCGAGGTGAAGAAGATCTCGACCTACATCACCAAGAAGGTGAGCGACCGCCTGAAGGCCATCTTCAACGAGGACCGCAAGGCATACGAGGAGAAGTGGGACCACCTGAAGCTCTTCATCAACTACGGCATGCTGACCGAGGAAGGTTTCTACGACCGTGCCAAGGATTTCGCCCTGCTGAAGGACACCGAGGGCAAGTACTTCACCTTCGACGAATACAAGACGCTCATCGAGGCCCAGCAGAAGGACAAGGACGGCACGCTGGTGTACCTCTACGCCACCGACCGCGACGAGCAGTACAGCTATATTAAGGCCGCCCAGGACAAGGGCTACTCGGTGCTGCTCATGGACGGACAGCTGGACGTGCCCAGCCTGCAGACGCTGGAGCAGAAATTTGAGAAGAGCCGATTCACCCGTGTCGACGCTGACACGATAGACCACCTGATACAGAAGGACGAGGAGCCAAAACAGACCTTGGCCGACAACGAGCGTGACAATTTGTCAGCTATCTTCCGCTCGCAGCTGCCCAACATGGAAAAGACGGAGTTCCTGGTCGAGGTGAACGCACTGGGCGAGGCTCAGCGGCCTGTGGTCATTACGCAGAACGAGTGGATGAGGCGCATGAAGGAGATGAGCCGCTACCAGAGCGGAATGTCGTTCTACGGCGAGATGCCCACCTCTTATAACCTGGTGCTGAACAGCGACCACCGGCTGGTGAAGCAGGTGCTGGACGACGCACAGACGGCCCTGGCTGAACAGCTGAAGCCCATCGAGGCCGAGCTGCGCGGACAACAGGCCAGGCTGGCAGCACTGAACCAGCAGACAGACAAGAAGAAACCTGAGGAGGTGACGCAGGCAGAGAAGGACGACAAGGCTGCCACGCAGAAGGCCATAGACGAGCAGAACGAGCGAAAGCAGCAGCTCATCAGCGACTACGCACAGAAGAACGACGTGGTGCACCAGCTCATAGACCTGGCCCTGCTGCAGAACGGATTGTTGCGAGGAGCGGCACTCGATGCATTCGTGCAGCGCTCGGTGGAACTCATCAAATAATAGCTGTGCTATAGAAAAACAGATAAAAAACCGGAAAAACAGATAAAAACCATTCCCAAAGCTTTCAAGCTCAAGTGTTTTTATCTGTTTTTCCGGTTTTTTATCTGTTTTTCTAAAGCACAGCCTGCCCACACGAAATATTGTAGTTCCTTTCAGAATTTCTTCCCGAAGAGGATGTTGGCGATGGTCTTGCCGATGATTTTCAGGTCGAACCACCAGGAGCGGTGCTCCAGATAGTAAAGGTCCAGCTCCAGGCGGCGCAGCATCTTCTCCATCGTGTCGGTATAGCCGTTGTAGAGCGTGGCATACGACGTCAGGCCCGGGCGTATCTTGTACAGCTCTACGTAGCGTGGGTCGTGTTGCAGAATCTGATCGATGAAATACTTGCGCTCCGGGCGTGGGCCTATGAACGACATGTCGCCACGCAGCACGTTCCACAGCTGGGGCAGCTCGTCCAGGTGATGGGCACGCAGAAAACGGCCCACGGGCGTCAGACGGTCGTCGTTGGCCTCGGCCAGCTGGGGCACGCCGTTCAGCTCGTTGTTGACGATCATGGTGCGGAACTTGTAGATGTTGAAAGGCTTGCCACCCAGCCCTATGCGCTCCTGCACGTAGATGGCAGGACCCTTGGTGCTGAATTTGATGGCTAAGAAAATGATGGCATAGACAGGTGCCAGGGTCAGCAGTCCCAGCGCCGAGCACACAATGTCGAACAGTCGCTTAGTCATGCTGCGCTTCTTTTTTAATGTTTGGTAAAAACACTTGCTGGCCCCTGTTCACGATGGCACGGTTCACCAGCAGGTGGAAAGCTATCCACAGCACAATGTCGGAGACAATGATGACGCTGAAGCTGCACAGACACCACAGACACAGGTTACACAGCGTGAAGGCCAGCGCCAGTGCCAGGAGGACAATGAGTGACTGGTGCTGTGTAAGTCCGGCACGCATCAGCTTGTGGTGTATGTGGTTCTTGTCGGCCTGGAAGATGGGCACGCCGTGGCGGAGCCTGACCAGCGACACACGCACCACGTCGAATACCGGCACCAGCAGCAGCGTGTAGGCTATCATCATAGAGTGCAGGCGGAAAGGTGCCACGTTGGGGTTGTCCATGGTGAACTTCACGAAGAGGAAGCCCAGTATGTAGCCCAGCGTCAGCGAGCCGGAGTCGCCCATGAACACCTTGTGGCCCTTCTCCACACGCCCCCAGATGTTGTAATAGAGGAACGGCACGAGCACCCCCATCAGCGCTGCTATGAGTATGCTGTAAACAAGCATGCCCTCGCGCAGGAAGCACACCAGGAAACCGGTGAGGGCAAAGAGCGACAGCCCGGCCGACAGCCCGTCGATGCCATCGATGAGGTTGATGGCATTGCAGGTGAACACAATGATGAAAACGGTGAGCGGAGCCCCCACGGAGAAAGGAATCTCGTGCAGGCCGCAGAAGCCGTAGAGGTTATTGATGTACAGTCCGGAGAGGGGCAGCAGCACGGCAGCCAGGATCTGGGCGGCGAACTTCGTCTTGGCCCCCAGGCCCACCAGGTCGTCGACGAGCCCCGTGCCGTAGATGATGAGCAGGCTGCACACGAAGCTCAGTGTCCAGGGGCTGATGGCTATCTTGTCGGTCATGAAATTGCTGCCACTGGTAACTACTACTACCAGCGAGGCCAGCAACATGCTGGGCATGAAACACAGCCCGCCGAGGCGGGGAATGGCGTTGTGGTGAATCTTGCGGCTGTCGGGAAGGTCGTAAAGACCCTTGCGCTTGCAGAAGTTCATGATGATGGGCATCATCACAAAGCCGCACAGGGCGCTCAGCAGGAAAGCCGAAATGATATAGATGAGCTGTTGCGTCATTCGCTTTTACAGGTTTTATCCTTTTACTTATTATAACAGCAATTAGGCCCGATTATTGCATCGGCGTGTAGTTTTAATTTTTTTTGCAATAATTGGCGCATCTTTACGTTATAGTAGTAGAAAAACGTAACTATGAAGATTTCAATCATTACTGCAGCATACAACAGTGCCTCGACCATCGAGGACACGCTGCGCTCGGTGCTGGCACAGAGCTACGCTGACATTGAGTACATTGTAGTTGATGGTGCCTCGACCGACGGCACACAGCAGGTGATAGAGCGGTATGAGCCGCTCTTTCAGGGGCGCATGCGCTGGATTTCGGAACCCGACCGCGGCATCTATGACGCCATGAACAAGGGCATCGGCATGGCCACGGGCGACGTGGTGGGCATCATCAACAGCGACGACTACTTCACCGACGATATCGTGGTGCAGCGTGTGGCAGAAACTATGGATGACAGCTCGCTGGATGCTGTCTACGGAGACATACACTTCATTCGTGACGGGATACCCGACAAGTGCATACGCTACTACAGCTCGCGCCGCTTCAAGCCTCGCTGGCTGCGCTTTGGCTTCATGCCCGCTCACCCCTCGTTCTATGCACGGCGCAGCGTGTTCCAGAAGGCAGGGCTCTACAACACCAGCTACAAGCTGGGGGCCGACTACGAGATGATGGTGCGCCTGTTCCGCCGTGAGCATATCAACGCCCGCTACATGCCCATGGACTTCGTCACCATGCGCACAGGCGGTGCCAGCACACGCAACGTGCGCAGCAAGCTGCAGCTCATCAAGGACGACGTGCGCGCCTGCCGCGAGAACGGCATCTACACCAACTCAGCCATGATCAGCCTGAAGTTCCTCTATAAAATATTCGAGTTCAGGATCTGAAGCTCCTGAACTCGAATCGTTTCTTTCTCACTTGTTGTTGACTGCGGCTACCGCCGTTTCATCTGGTCGCGCATGCGCTGCATCTCGGCCTGCTGCTTCTGCATGGCCTCCAGGCGCGCTGCCAGGCCGCTCTGCTTCTTGGGATTCTTCTTGTTCTCCTCGTAGTTGCGCTCCAGTATGGCCAACAGCTTGGCATCGTCGGTGGTCTTGCGCAGTGTCCACATGATGGCTGCCGAGAAGAAGAGCGAGATGAAGTAGTAGAAGTTCAGACCGCTCGAGTAGTCGTTGAAGATGAAGAAGAACATCACGGGCATGAGGTACATCATCCATTGCATCATCTTCATCTGCTGTGCCTGCTGGCCTATCATCTGGTCGCGCTGCTGGCGCATGGTCATGTAGCTGTAGAGCACGTTTGACACGCAGAACAGTATGCAGGTGAGCGACAGGTGGTCGCCGATGCCCCAGATGGGCTTCGACCACTCAATGATGGGGTCGTAGGTCGACAGGTCCTGCATCCAGAGGAAGCTCTCGCCGCGCAGCTCTATGGCGTTGGGCACGAAGAAAAACATGGCTATCCAGATAGGCATCTGTATGAGCATGGGCAGGCAGCCTCCGAGCGGGCTGACGCCATACTGCGAGTAGAGCTGCATCATGGCCTGCTGCTTCTGCATCTGGTCCTCGGGCTTGTCATACTGCTTCGTGGCCTCCTCCAACTTAGGTTTCAGCACGCGCATCTTCGCACTCGACATGTAGCTCTTCTTCACCATGGGGAAGGTGAGCCCCTTCAGCAGCAGCGTGATGAGTATGAGCACGATACCCATGCCCAGTCCCAGTGCGGTGAGGCCGTCGAAGACGTAGAGCGTGAACCAGCGGTTAATCCAGCGCACCAGCCACCAGCCCAGGTACACCAGGTCCTCCAGGTCAAGGTCGCGGCCGAACTGGCTCTGCTTGTCAATGCCTTTCAGTATCTGGAAGTCGTTGGGGCCGACGTACAGCTCGAACTCTGTGGTTGCCGAGGGGTCGAAGGGGGTTTTCAGCTGAGCCTCATACGACTTCAGGTAGTGCGATTCCTTCGTCTGCATCTCGCTCTTCAGGTAGGCGTTCTTCTCGAACTGCGTCTTCGGGATGAGCACTGCAGAGAAGAACTGTGTCTTGAACGACACCCAGTCGAGGGCCTCCTCGGGAGTCTCCTCGTCGTTGCTGCCTTCGCTCAGGTGGTCGGTACCGCCGCCCAGGTCCTTGTAGGTCAGCGAGGCATAGCGGTTCTCGAAGGTGTAGCCCTTCTCCTGCTGGCGGAAGGAGCTTGCCCAGTCAACGTTCATCAGCTGTCGGCCGGGGGCAAAGAAGCCGTTCATGCCTTCGGTCTTGATGCTGAAGTGCAGCAGATAGCTCTCGCTCAGCGTGTACTTCATTACAATGCGTGCGCCGTCGGCGCCGTCGGCAGTGAGTGTGGCAGAGCGGTCGCTGACGTCCGAGGCGGAGAAGGTCAGGTCGCCGGTGCTGACGTTTTCTTTCTTACCGGCAAAGGTGAAGGTCAGGTTTTGGTCGCTTTCGTCGAACAGTGTCACATCGGCGTTGCCCTTATAGTCTTTGTACCCCAGCACTCTGGCTTTCTTCACGGTACCGCCCTTGGTGTCGAGTGTCAGCTCTACCTTGTCGTTTTTCAGTACTATCGGCTGGCCCTGCTTTCCCTGCATGGCGTTGAAGAAGGTGAGGGCGCTGTCGGCCTTCAGCTTCAGGGCCGCCCGGGCAGCCTCGTCCAGCGTGTCGGTAGGGGCAGGGTTGGCCTTGGCTATAGAGTCTTGGCGCATCTGCTCGGCCTGAGCCGCTGCCTGTTGCTCGGCTGCCTGTTTCTGGCTCCACCAGCTGAATCCAATTAATACTACAGCTATGAGCACAAAGCCCGTTAGTGTGTTCTTGTTCATTCTGTCTGAATCGTTTTTTATGTGATAATGCTCTTTATTTTATATTATAATGTTCGCGCGAGCAGGCTCTTCGCAAATCAAGATGCAAAGGTACAAAAAAGTTGGCAGTTAGGGGGCGCCTGTTAGGAGTTATCGGCAAGAGTTAACATTTTTTATTCATTTCGAAAGGAAAAAACTGCAGACTTCAACACTGCACTCTCAGTTTTTTTTATTACCTTTGCAACTATTATGAGAAAAACAATTCTTTCTTTGGCAGCTCTGATGGCGCTCAGCGCACAGGCCGCACACAACATGTCCCCTCTGCAGGGACAGTACTATAAGCTCTTCGCTCCCCTCACCTTCTACCATGAGGTGGCTGCCGAGCAGTTGTCAATAGCATCTGAAGACCCTGACGAGGTGGGGCGTGCCATCGACCAGGCACTGATGCATGTTTACCTGAACCGCCCCGACCTGGTGGAGGTGACGCAGACCGAGCAACAGGAATCGGGAGAGCTGCGACAGGACATCATTGAACAGCCTGTGGTGCAGCAGGTGTCGATGGTGGAGCAGGCAGAACCCATGCCCGAGGCTCCGCAGGCCGAGCCCACAGAGGTGGTGGTTGAAAAACCAAAGTTCTGGACACGCAAGGGCGACGGATACCTACAGTTCATGCAGAACTACGTCAGCGGCAACTGGTACAAGGGCGGCGAGAGTAACTACTCTGCCGTGGCCAGCCTGACGCTTGAGGCCAACTACGACAACAAGTCGAAATGGAAGTGGGACAACAAGCTCGAGATGAAGCTGGGCTTCCAGACCTCACGTACCGACGAAGTGCATAAGTTCAAAGCCAATGAAGACCTCTTCCGCTATACAGGTAAGGTTGGCCTGCAAGCTGCGAACAAGTGGTACTACACCCTGCAGGGCCTGGCCTACACCCAGTTCTCGCGTGGTTTCAAGTCGAATGATATTCGTACCTACTCCGACTTCCTCTCGCCTCTGAACATCAGCATCGGTCTTGGTATGGACTATAAGGTGGAGTGGCTGAACAAGAAGTTGACTGGTACCATCAACATCTCGCCCTTTGCTGTGAACTATCGCTATGTAGACCGTACGCAGTTCCGCCAGAAGAACGACATCACCGTTACCGACTTCGATTGGTTCCCCGGACGCTATGGCATCGATGCCGGCAAGCACCATCTGCTGGACTTCGGTTCGCAGGTCACCGCCGCCCTGGAGTGGAAGATTAACGACGTCATCACCTGGAAGACCCGCTTCTACGGATTCACCAGCTACCACCGCACCGAGCTGGAGTGGGAGAATACTTTTGCCCTGCGTGTGTCGAAGTATATTTCGGCCAATCTGTTCCTCTTCCCACGCTTCGACGATTCGAACAAATGGGATGATGATCTCGGCTATTGGCAGTTCAAAGAGTACTCATCACTGGGTTTTTCCTACAATTTCTAACTTTTTTTGAAAAAAAGTTGCCAAAAAATTTGGTGGTATCAAAAAAAGTGCGTACCTTTGCACCCGCAATTCGGATGACACGGGTTGCAAACAGAATACGGATGGCTCCGTAGCTCAACTGAATAGAGCATCTGACTACGGATCAGAAGGTTGTGGGTTTGAATCCCGCCGGAGTCACAAGGTAAGAAAGAGGTGAATGAAAATTCACCTCTTACTTTTTTTTGCCCCGACATGGGCATACCCCTATTGGGGACCAGTGGGGCTCAGTCGATAATTAGTGGGGGTAAGCGTGGCTCAAATGAAAAATCATAGGGTTTATCTTGGCTCTGTCAATGATTAGTGGGGTAAGTGCATATCCTTGTGAAGGCACTGGCGCTTGTGAAAATAAAGCACGGTAGCACGACCACGAATCGGGCGCCCTCAATGGCTATGATACGCTCTGGTGCACTGAGAAGGGCGCCCCTGCTTAGGACCCCAGTGGCTATGATACGCTCTGGTGCACTGAAAAGGGCGTCCCCGCAGCGGGGACGCCCTCGTGGCTTATTGAAGCTTTCCAGAGTAGAATCACTCTATGCCTGCAGTCATTACATGGCGGGGTGGGGTAGTCCTGCACTCTCTGATCAGCCGCCGAAGTTGTCGTACATGATGCTCTCGGGGTCTACGCCCAGCGAGTCGAGCATGCTGACGACGGCTGCCGACATGGGGCCGGGGCCGCACATGTAGTACTCCACATCCTCGGGAGCCTCGTGGTCCTTCAGGTAGGTGTTGAGCATCACCTGGTGCACGAAGCCCGGCGTGTACTTCACTCCGGCAGCGTCGGCTGTGGGGTCGGGGCGGTCGAGGGCCAGGTGGAAGTGGAAGTTGGGGTACTCCTTCTCCAGCTGCAGGAAGTCGTCGAGGTAGAAGACCTCGTTCAGGGCTCGTGCGCCGTAGAAGTAGTGCATCTCACGGTCGGTGGTGTGCAGGGTCTTCGTCATGTGCATGATCTGGGCGCGCAGTGGGGCCATGCCGGCGCCGCCGCCCACCCAT
Source organism: Prevotella sp. UBA3837 (assembly GCA_002392835.1). GTDB lineage: Bacteria > Bacteroidota > Bacteroidia > Bacteroidales > Bacteroidaceae > Prevotella. The sequence goes on from DGHX01000065.1 coordinate 28,777, forward strand.
ATCATCTCCTTCTTCGAGTCGAAGTGTGGGTGGAAGTCGCCGAAGGGTCCGCTCATGATGACCTTGTCGCCGGGCTTCAGCGAGAAGATGTAGCTCGATGCGATGCCTGGGTTGACGTCCATGAACCCGCTCTTGTCGGCCTTGAAAGGCGGTGTGGCGATGCGTACGGTGAGCATGAACACGTCGCCCTCGGCGGGATAGTTGGCCATGGAGTAGGCACGGATGGTGGGCTCGGGGTTCTTACACTTCAGGTCGAACATCTTGAACTTCTCCCATGAGGGCACGTACTCAGCACCTATGAGCTGGCGGTCGTAGTCGTTGTAGTCGATGCAGTCGAAGGCGGGAATCTTGATCTGTGCATACGATCCGGGGATGAAGTCCATGTGCTCTCCCGGTGGCAGCTGCACCTTGAACTCCTTGA
>DGHX01000065.1:29248-31079 GCA_002392835.1 Prevotella sp. UBA3837
ACCTTGAACTCCTTGATGAACGTGGCTACGTTCTTGTTTGAGATGACGGTGCACTCGTACTCCTTGACGCCGAGTATTGACTCGTCGACGTGTATCTTCAGGTCGCCCTTCACCTTGCACTGGCATCCCAGCCGCCAGTGGTTCTTTATCTCCTTTCGTGTGAAGTGCGGCTTCTCTGAGTCGAGGATTTCTCCGCCTCCCTCGAGCACCTGCACCTTGCACTGTCCGCATGATGCTTTTCCTCCGCATGCCGATGGCAGGAAGATGCCGTTCTGGTTGAGCGTTGCCATGAGGTTGTTGCCCTGTGGCACATTGAGCACTTTGTCGTCGTTGACGACGATGTTCACGTTGCCCGACGGCGATAGGTATTTCTTTGCCACGAGCAGGATGATGACAATGGCAATGATTGTCACGAGGAAGACTAAAATGCTGTATAGAATAAACTGTGCCATAATAATCAGATGTTAAGTCCGCTGAAGCACATCATGGCCATTGCCATGAGTCCCACGGTGATGAAGGTTATTCCCAGTCCCTGCAGCGGCTTTGGCACGTCGCAGTACTGCATTTTCTCTCGTATGGCTCCCAGCGACACGATGGCCAGTGTCCATCCCAGTCCTGAGCCTACGGCGTACACCATGGCGTCCCACACGCTGGTGATGGCCTGTGTGTTGCTTGGGTCGAGGAGTATTCGCTGCTGCATGAACAGCGATGCTCCCATGATGGCACAGTTCACGGCTATGAGGGGCAGGAAGATGCCGAGTGCGGCGTAGAGCGACGGTGAGTATTTCTCGACGACCATCTCCACGAGCTGCACGATGCCTGCTATGACTGCGATGAAGAGTATGAAGGACAGGTAGCTCAGGTCAACGCCCTCTATGAGGCAGTCGGGGCCCAGCACCTTTGTCTGCAGCAGGTAGTCAACGGGCACGGTGACGAGCAGCACGAAGGTGACGGCCAGTCCCAGTCCCAGCGATGTCTTCACCGTCTTCGACACGGCGAGGTATGAGCACATGCCGAGGAAGAAGGCGAAAATCATGTTGTCGACGAATATCGACCTGAAGAATAAGCTTATTGCGTGTTCCATAATTTATTTCTCTTTGTAAAAGTAAGCACGATGTATCCATATAACGCATCCCACGAGTATGAGTGCCATGGCTGGCATGGTCATCATTCCGTTGTTGATGTATCCAGCCTCGTAGGCTGCCTGGGGTACTATCTGGAATCCGAGCAGTGTTCCTCGTCCCAGCAGCTCGCGCACTGCTCCCACGATGACCAGTATCATGGCGTATCCCAGTCCGTTGCCTATGCCGTCGAGGAACGAGGGCCACGGCTTGTTCTGCATGGCGAAGGCCTCGAGGCGTCCCATGAGTATGCAATTGGTGATGATCAGTCCGACGTAGACGGAGAGCTGTACGCTGACATCGTAGACGTATGCCTTCAGCACCTGGCTGACGATGGTGACCAGTGCTGCCACCACCACGAGCTGTACGACGATGCGTATGCGGTTGGGGATGGTGTTTCGCAGTATGGATATGATGACGTTCGAGAAGGCCGTGATGACTGTCACGGCCAGTCCCATGACGATGGCTGGCTTCAGCTGGCTGGTGACGGCCAGTGCCGAGCAGATGCCCAGTACCTGTACGAGTATGGGGTGGTCGAGGTTCAGCGGATTGGTCAGAGCCTCTTTGTTCTGTTTGCTAAATAGTGCCATTTCTTCTTAATTAATAATTAGTAATGAGTAATTAGTAATTATGATTAGTTTGACTCAGAAGCCTTCTCTTCACAGCAGGCGTGCCCGGCGGCCTTGCAGCTGTCGGCCTGCACCTTGCAG
>DGHX01000065.1:31184-36691 GCA_002392835.1 Prevotella sp. UBA3837
GCTGTCGGCCTGCACCTTGCAGCAGTCGGCGCTTGTGGCGAAGAGCTGCCTGGTGCTGGCCAGTCCGGCCTTCAGCATGTCGTTCACGCCGTTGCTGGTCAGCGTTGCTCCCGTCACGCAGTCCACCTGTGTTGTTGGGTCGCTGACGTTCTTCACTACCGATAGTGCCACTTCGCTTCCGTCGAACACCTTCTTTCCTATGAACTTCTCCTGCCAGCTCTGGTCGTCCTTGATTTCGGCTCCCAGTCCGGCGGTCTCGCTCTCGTGGTTGAAGTAGGCTCCGTAGACGGTGGGCTCTTCTCCGTGAATGGCCACATAGCCGCTGATGCCTCCCCAGAGCCCCATGCCCTTCAGGCTGACGACGGTGACCTGCTCTCCGTCCACCTGGCAGATGTAGTATTTCTGCCCGTTCAGCTCGCTCTCCTGCTTCACCACCTCGGCATATTTTGCCTCGGCCTGCTGGTCGTCCAGCCCTCGCAGGTTCAGCGAGTTCAGTATCTGCTTCTTCACGTCGAGTGCCACGTTGGCTTCCTGCTTGTCCTTCAGCGCCGATGAGACGAAAGCCAGCAGGAAGGCCACTACGACCACCAGTATCGTACTATATATAATAATGTACGCGTTGCTATTTGTATTTACCTTCATAATGCTTGTTGCTCTTAGTGTTTCATTCGGTTGGCTCGCTTAGTGATGTTGCGCTCCACGACGAAGTGGTCGATGGTGGGTGCAAACATGTTCATCAGCAGTATGGCGAGCATCATTCCCTCGGGGTATCCGGGGTTCATCACACGTATGACGATGGCCATGACGCCTATGAGCAGTCCGTAGATGTACTTTCCCGTCTCGGTTCGTGCCGATGTGACGGGGTCGGTGGCCATGAACACTGCTCCGAAGGCGAATCCTCCCAGCACCAGGTGCTCGTACCAGCTGATGGGTGTGCTGCCCGTTGCGTTGAAGAGTGCTGCTGTCAGTGCTCCTCCCACGAAGACGCTGAGCATGGTCTTCCACGATGCGATGCCTGTGACGAGCAGCAGCAGTGCTCCCAGCCCGATGGCGATGACGCTTGTCTCGCCGATGCTGCCGGGTATGAAGCCGCATATCATGTCACACAGGCTGGTGCCGGTGGTCACGGGGTCGATGCCCTGTCCCACCGTGGCCAGTGGCGTGGCGCTGGTAAATCCGTCTACGAGCTGGTTGCCCAGCCCCAGAATCTTCTCGTCGGCCACCCACACCTTGTCGCCGCTCATCACCGAGGGGTAGGCGAAGAAGAGGAAGGCGCGGCAGATGAGTGCCGGGTTGAAGATGTTCATGCCCGTTCCGCCGAATATCTCCTTGCCTATGATGACGGCGAAGGCCACGGCGATGGCCAGTATCCAGAGCGGGCAGTTCACGGGTACTATCAGGGGTATGAGTATTCCGCTCACGAGGAATCCCTCCTGTATCTCCTCGCCCTTCCACTGTGCCCAGGCAAACTCTATGCCCAGTCCTACGATGTAGCTGACGAGAATCTTTGGCAGCACTGCCAGGAATCCGTAGAGGAAGATGCTCAGGAACGATGCCTCTCCCAGCGTTCCGGCTGCCAGGTAGTTCTGGTAGCCCACGTTGTACATGCCGAAGAGCATGGCAGGCATCAGTGCCAGCACCACCACGCTCATGATTCGCTTCGAGTCGATGGCGTCGTGTATGTGGACGCCGCTCTTCGCCGTCTTGTTGGGGACGTAGAGGAACGTCTCAAAGCCGTCGAACAGCGAGTGCAGGGCGTGCAGCTTGCCGTCTTTCTCGAAGTTCGGCTTTATCTTGTTCAGGTAATTTCTTAAAAAGCCCATGGTGAGATTTACGATTTTCTTGTTTTCGATTTACTGTTTTTCCCTTTTTGCCGGCTGTGCGTCAGCTGTTCTCCTTCCGCAGGTTGTTAAGTCCCTGTCGCACAATGCGCTGCAGCTCCAGCTTCGAGCTGTCCACGAACTCTGCCAGGGCGAAGTCCTCGGGGCTCACCTCGTATATTCCCAGCTGCTCCATCCTGTCGATGTCGCCGGTGATGATGGCCTTGACGAGGTATTCGCCGTAGATGTCCATGGGCAGCACGCGGTCATACTCTCCGCTCATGATGATGTGCCGCTCGCCGCCCTTCACCCGTGCGTCGAGGGCATACTCCTTCTTCTTGCCGAAGAGCCATGCGAAGTAGCTGCGGTTCACCGAGAACTGCTTCAGTCGTGGCATGGCCCATCCCAGCAGCTCGTCGGCGTCGTCGCCCTCGGGTATGACGGTCACCTCCGAGCTGTGTGCGCCCAGGAATCCGTCCTTCGTGGTCTGCCGCCCGGTGAGCACGTTGCCGTTGACGATGCGCACGTGGTGGCTCTCGTCGTAGCTGTTCGATAGCAGCGTCCTCAGTTCCTGGCCCACCTTCATCTCCACGTGGCAGGGTTTCTTCACCTCGCTGCCGCAGAAGGCCACCAGCCGTCGCAGGTCTACGCGCCCGCTGTTGAACAGGCGGCCTATGAAGAGCACCACCGTTGGGTCGCCGATGGTCCACACCACCTCGCCCTTGTTCACCGGGTCCAGGTGGTTCACCTGCACGCCCACGTTGCCTGCGGGGCACGGGCCGTCGAACACGGTCAGCTCGGCTATCTGCTCCACCCCCATCTGCTGCAGCTGTGCGTGCAGGTCGGGCTGTATGCCTATGCCCACGTGGGTCTTGGCAATCTTCGACAGGGCCGTCAGTCCCGTCATGAAGTCCTGCTCCTGTCCCTGCACCTCGTAGGCGAAGTCGCAGGCCAGGGGCTTGTCGCGCAGTGCCGATACGAAAATAGCCTTTGGCCGAGTCTCAGGATTGGTTGAGACGGCGTAAGGCAACTGGTTGATGTACCCGAAGATACCGGCATCGAGCAGCGCACTGACGACGGCCTCGCCGTCCATCCGTGCCACGTCACGCCGTCCGTAGTCCACATAGCTCTGCTCCTTGTCGGCTTCCACCTTCACGCAGAGCACCTTCCTGCGTTCACCACGCTCGATGGCCGTCACGCGGCCGCTCACGGGCGAGGCAAACTTCACGTCGGGATACTGCTTGTTCACAAACAGCGCCTCCCCGGCCTTCACCATGTCGCCCTCGTGCACCACGACCTTCGGCGTCACGCCTTCAAAGTCGTCGGGCACCAGCGCATAGCTGCCATTCGGCTGCAGCTGCAGGCGCTCCTTCTGTGCCTTTCCCTGCAGGCGAATGTCCAAGCCTTTGTGTAGCTTAATGATATTTGCCATTATATTAAAGTATTAAGTCTTGCTGTCAGCTTAAAAACGATGCAAAATTAAATAAAAAAAATGAAATACCGCCCAGTGCGGAGAAAAAATTGTACCTTTGCACCCAAAAAAATAGATACATGACAACTCTTTACCTCATGCGACACGGCGAGACCGTCGACAATGCCCTCCAGCTGATGCAGGGCCAGGTGCCCGGACAGCTCAATGCCGAGGGGCTCCGCCAGGCCTCCCAGGCCAGCCTCGAGTGGGCCTCCCGCCACCTCGACGCCGTGGTGAGCAGCGACCTTCGGCGGGCCGTCGACACCGCCGCCATCATGGCCCGCCCCCATGGGCTGGACGTCGTCACCACCCCCCTGCTGCGCGAGCGCGACTGGGGCGACTTCACGGGGCGCTACATTCCCGACCTGAAGGGCCTGCCCTGGCCCGACAATGTGGAGAAGCTCGACCACCTGCTGCACCGGGCCCGCCGCTTCCTCAGCTTCATCTTCCAGCGCTACCCCGACCAGCAGGTGCTGGCCGTGGGCCACGGCATCATCAACAAGGCCGTGCAGGCCGTCAGCCGCGGGTGCACCATGCCCGAGGTCAGCCGCATGACCAACGCCGAGGTGCGCACCATCATCATCGACCGCGACTTCATGGCCGCTCTCGGCGACGGCGAAGCCGAGGGGCAGGGAGTGACAAATGACAGGAATTTCAGCATAACATAAGAAAAACGGAAAGAAAATTTGGCCGTTTCGTAACAAATTGTTATCTTTGCGGCCGTTTATCAATCACACTCCCCCGTCGCCGTCTCGCGTAGCCGGTGTTTTGGGCCGACAAGACGACTGCCCTCGTGCAGGGTGGGCATGGTTCCAAGGGGACAAGTTCAACCTCAACAACAAAAACCATTATGGCAGAAATGAATTTTGGTGGCGTCATCGAGACCGTGGTCACCAGCAAGGAGTTCTCACTCGAGAAAGCACGCGAAGTATTGAAAGACGAGGTCATCGCCGTCATCGGCTATGGCATCCAGGGTCCCGGCCAGGCCTGCAACCTGCGCGACAACGGCTTCAACGTCATCGTCGGCCAGCGTGCGGGCAAGACCTACGACAAGGCCGTCGCCGACGGCTGGGTGCCGGGCAAGACCCTCTTCAGCATCGAGGAGGCCGCCCAGAAGGGCACCATCCTCTGCATGCTGCTCAGCGATGCCGGCCAGATACAGGTGTGGCCCACCATCAAGCAGCACCTCACCCCCGGCAAGACCCTCTACTACAGCCACGGCTTTGCCATCAACTGGAGCGACCGCACCGGCGTCGTTCCCCCCACTGATGTCGACGTCATACTCGTGGCCCCGAAGGGCAGCGGCACCAGCCTGCGCACCATGTTCTGCGAGGGCCGCGGCCTGAACTGCTCCTACGCCGTCTACCAGGATGCCAGCGGCCGTGCCGAGGAGAAGACCATCGCCTTCGGCATCGGCATCGGAGCCGGATACCTGTTCAAGACCACCTTCGAGCGCGAGGCCACCAGCGACCTCACCGGCGAGCGCGGCTCGCTCATGGGCGCCATCCAGGGCCTCCTCCTGGCACAGTATGAGGTGCTGCGCGAGCACGGCCACTCACCCTCCGAGGCTTTCAACGAGACCGTCGAGGAGCTCACGCAGAGCCTCGGCCCGCTCTTCGGCGAGCGCGGCATGGATTGGATGTATGCCAACTGCAGCACCACCGCCCAGCGCGGCGCCCTCGACTGGGCACCCCGCTTCCACGATGCCATCAAGCCCGTCATGGAGTGGCTCTACCTCTCGGTGAAGAGCGGCATCGAGGCACAGATCAGCATCGACGCCAACTCGAAGCCCGACTACCGCGCCGGCCTGGAGAAGGAGCTCGAGGCCATGCGCAACCAGGAGATGTGGCAGGCCGGAGCCGTCGTGCGCCAGCTGCGCCCGGAGAACAGCGCCGACTGAGCCGCGGGCTGAGCCGAGGGCTGCCTGTCGCGCAGACAGCGGCCTGTGACTGCTGTCTTTTCACAGGAAAAGGGGGTGCTTCACTTGAAGTGCCCCCTTAACGTGTTTAGCGTGTTGGCGTTCTTAACGTGCCTGTCGTCCTTCGTGTCACAGCAGTGGGCCCAGGCCCATGCAGCTGGTGGTGGTGGCGGCGGTGATGGCCGCCGTGATGGCCGCGGCAATGATCTGCCAGAGGCGGCTCCAGAATGCGGTGTTGGGTTTCATAGTGATTTTTTGTGTTGGTTATGTTTATTGTGTTCGTTGGTGGGTTATGCCG
>DGHX01000088.1 GCA_002392835.1 Prevotella sp. UBA3837
GCCTGCGCGCCCTCCACCGCATAGCCCTCAGCGGAACACCCGTGGAGAACAACCTGCAAGAGCTGTGGAGCCTGATGAACGTGCTCAACCCCAACCTGCTGGGCGACGCGCGGACGTTCCACAACAGCTTCGTCAACCCCATAGCCAGACAGATGGAAGACAGCCGCCGCGACCTGTTGCGACGGCTTATCGCGCCCTATTTCCTGAAACGAACCAAGGAAGAGGTGCTCAGCGACCTGCCCGAACGGCAGGAAGAGGTGGTGGTCTGCCCGATGACAGACCAGCAGGCCAGCCTCTACTCTGAGGAGCTTTCGAAGGCTCGCAACGAATGGCTCGACGGCGGCACCAGCGGGCAAAGCCGACAAATAAGGATGCTTGCCGCCCTGCAACGGCTGCGCATGATAGCCAACGGAGAGGGCAAGCTCAGCGTGGTGTTCCAGCATCTGCAGAACCTGCGGGCAACGCGCCACAAGGTGCTCGTCTTCAGCGAGTACGTGGAGTTGCTCAAGCGCGTGGGCAGCGAGATGGAGCGCCGCGGATGGGCCTACGACATGCTGACAGGCCAGACCCAGCACCGCGAGCAGGTGATAGCCCACTTCCAGCAGTCGGCCGGCACACAGTTCTTCCTCATCTCGCTGAAGGCTGGCGGCGTGGGACTGAACCTGACGGCCGCCGACTACGTGTTCCTGCTCGACCCCTGGTGGAACCGCGCCGCCGAGGAACAGGCCATAGCACGCGCCCACCGCATAGGACAGCAGCGCTCGGTGTTCGTCTACAGGTTTGTCGCGGCGGCCACACTCGAAGAGCAGATCCTCACACTCCAGGACCGCAAGCAGTCGCTCATAGACAGCGTCATGCCCTTCATCACGCCGGGAAACAAGGGGGAGAATGGTTGTTAAGCAGCTTTTGTGGTTGGGCAACTAAGCGGTTGAGCAGATAAGCAGTTGAGTAGTTAAGTGGATAAACAGATAAAGCAGATATAATAGTTAAGCCAATAGTTGATGCGCGGAGGCGATGACACGCCTTTCCCTGCGCACCAGCTATTGGCTTAACTTCTATATCTGCTTAACTACTACTCCGTCCGCCTGTTCAGAAGCGATACACGGCGAAGGTCTTTGCCGGAACGGTGGTCTTCAGCACGTTGCCCTGCACCTGCGATGCGGGCACGTCGCTGGTCTTGGGCACCACGTTGTTCTTGTGGGCTATAGTGTTCTCGGCGCGCGGGTTGTCGGCATGCAACGTCGTCACCTTACCGTTGCCCAGACTCTTGATGCCCTTGAAGGTCACCACGATATCCTGTGCCTTGTCGCTGGTGTTCACTATCTTCACGATGTAGCCCTTGGTCTTGGCGTCGTAGGTGGCCGAGGCGCAGAGGCCGTCCTGTCCGGTTACGGGCTTCTTGTTCTCGGTGAGCGACAGCACATTAGTTCCCGGATTCTGGCCGTAGAGCTGCTGAACGTAGTAGTTGGGGGTGCGCACGGTGGTCATGTTGTCCATCCAGATGAGGTCGGGACGCCACTGCCAGCCTTCCACATGCGAGAACAGCGGGGCATAGGTGGCCATGTGCACGATGTCGGCGTTGCGCTCAAAGCCCGTCATGACGGCGGCTTCTGCGAGTGCAGCCTCAAAGACATTCTTGCCAGTGGGCGAGGCGGGATTGGCGTCGATGTGGCAAGCATATTCGCCGGCGAACACCTTCGGGCCCTTGCGGTTGTAGTTGTCGTAGCGCGTAACGTTCTCCATGAACCACTGGGGCGAGCGATAGTAGTGCTCGTCCACGAGGTCGGCCTTCAGGCGAGTCATCTCCTGCCAGCCGTAGGTGAACTGCTTTCCGTCCTTGTCGTCGGGACTTGGGCCGCTGGTGCCCACTATCTTCATCTTCGGATATTTGGCGCGAATGGCGGCGATGAACTTCTCCAGACGCTCGGGATAGAGCGGTCCCCACTGCTCGTTGCCGATACCTATCTGCTGCAGGTTGAACGGTTCGGGATGGCCCATCTGGGCGCGCAGGGCGCCCCACTTGGTGTCGGTGGAGCCGTTGGCAAACTCTATGAGGTCGAGGGCATCGTCGATATAGGGCTGCAGGTCGTCAACAGCCACGTGGCACTGCGCTGCGTTCTCGTCGGGATTCTGGAACTGGCAGGCCAGACCGCAGCTCAGAACGGGCAGCGCCTGTGCGCCAATCTCCTCAGAGAGCAGGAAGAACTCGTAGAAGCCAAGTCCGTAGCTCTGGTAGTAATTGGGATAAAGGCGATGGGGGAAAGTGTAGTTCCAGCGGTTCTCATTGAGCGGACGGTTCTCGGCCGGTCCGACAGAATTCTTCCACTGATAGCGCGAGCCCAGGTCGGTGCCTTCGACAATACAACCGCCCGGAAAGCGGAAAACACCTGGGTGCAAGTCCTTCAGATCCTTCACGAGATCGGCCCTGAGCAGTCCCTTCCATGCGTCCTGCGGGAAGAGGCTTACGTGGTCGAGGTCGACGCCTTTCTGGCCTTCCAGGTAGACGCGCATGTAGCCCTTGGCATCTGTTTTTGGCGATTCCAGCGTGGCAGTATATTTCTTCCACTCTCCACCCTTGATGGCGATGCCCTGCTTGGCCATCACCTCGTTGTCGCTGCCAATCAGCTCTACGCGGATGCGGGCGTCGGCGCCGTCGTTGGTGCGTGCATAGACCGAGAAGTCATACTTCATGCCCTTCTTCAGACCTATGCCGAAGAAACCGCGGTTCTCCAGTCCGGTGAACTTGTCGCGGTGGCCGCTGCCCTTGAGCGATGCGTAGTGCGGATTGCGCTCAAAGGCGGGTTTCTGGTCCTTCACTTCCACCTGTCCGAAGGTGTTCCAGCCCATCAGGCGCTGCGGGAACTCAAACGAGCGGTTCTCCACCAGCTCGGCATAGAGGCCGCCATCGGCACCGAAGTTGATGTCTTCGAAGAAGATTCCGTACATAGTGGGCTGAATCGGCGCCCCCAGTTTCTTGGCCTGCACCGTCATCTGGTGCTGCGCGCTGGCCGACAATGTGGCCATGGCTGCCACGGCCATCGTGGCAAGGATTCTCATTTTCCTCATAGTCAGGTTTTATTATTCGTTATTAGAGATGTGGCAATATGACATGCAAATGTACGAATAAAACCTGCATTATTGGTGGATTTTCCGAGAAAACAGGTGGATTTTATGCTTTTTTCAGACTAAGCGGGGCTATCTGCAGATAAGGGACACGAGAAAACAGGACAGAACAATTGTAATACAAGTTGCAGGATACTACATTCAAGGCTTACAGGAGTCTCCTGCGCAGATGACTCCTGCAAGCCCTAACACTATGGCTTCTGCAACGTCGCCA
>DGHX01000009.1:0-1895 GCA_002392835.1 Prevotella sp. UBA3837
AAGACCACCAGCAGTTCTTCATTTCTGGCACCGCCAGCATCGACAAGCACGGAAATGTCATCTACGTGGGCGACGTCATGAAACAGGCAGCACGACTGCTTGAGAACATCGGAGCGCTGCTGAAGGGCGGCGGAGCGCAGATGTCGGACGTGAAATACTTCATCATCTACCTGCGCGACCTGTCGGACTATGCCCCCGTACACGACTTCATGGCGCGAGCCTTCCCGCAGGTGCCAAACGTCATTGTGCAGGCCAAGGTGTGCAGACCTGAATGGCTCATCGAGATGGAGTGCGTCGCCGCAAAGAGCAAAGAGTGACAACAGGAGGGCAAAATAGTATCACCTGGCAAGTGAAAGCGGAACGTGAGACGTAAGGGGTTTTGGAAATATGGGGTCTATGGCGTCGTCTTCGTGTGGGGGATGGCATGGCTGCTGTTTTTCCTTCTTAAATACCAGTATCACTTCTTCTACCAGGAGCAGAACCAGTTGTTTCTGCTCTCGCGCGAATACCTGCTGACGGGCATGCTGTCGACGGGATGGCTGTCGCGGCAGGTGGGCGATTTCCTCACACAGTTCTACTACTACATCGGCGCGGGGCCGGTCATCCTGACGGGATGCCTGCTCGTGCTGGGCGACCTGTTGCGCCGACTGTTCCAGCAATGGGGACTGCGCAGTCAGTGGTGGTCCACCCTGCTGGCCCTGGCCATTGCAACCGTCTTCGCCGTGTTCAGCCTTCATCACGGCTACAGGCTCAGCAACATCATTGCCGCCATCGGCATGGCGGGACTGCTCTTCGTTGCCATGCTCGTGGCGGGGAAGGAGCGGTGGCGGCAGGTGCTGGCATCGGTCTTGGCGGCCATCGTGGGCTATGTCGTCTTCGGTCTGCCACAGTGGGGAAAGCTGCAAAAGCCCAATTTCTATCTGGAAAAACAGCTCGCTGCCGACAACGAATACTACTTCGGCAACTACCAGAAACTGTTCGCCATGGTGGAAAACGACCCTGAGCCCACGCCCGAGATGACGTTCTTCTACAACCTGGCCCGCGCAGAGCGGGGCGAGCTGCCCGACTATCTGCTGCGCTTTTCGAATACCGACCTAGGCACCTTCCACAAGATTGGCCCCGAGACGCCGCGACTCGTCATCAACAACATGAACGAACTCTACTGGGTGCTCGGCGACATGACGTTCTGCGAACGGGCGGCCATGATGAACAACGTGTTCTCGGCCGACAACCGAAACGTGCGCATGATGAAGCGACTGGCAGAATGCTCGCTCGTAAGCCGCGACACGCTGGCCGCACAGAAATACCTGCGGCTGCTCAGCAAGACGATGGTCTACGGTCCCTGGGCACGCAGGAACATGAAGCAGGCAGAGCCTCGCTACGTGCAGAAACAGGCCTTCGTGCCACAGCGTGACACCATCAACGTGACCGACAACGCCCACTTCATCATGGTGCAGCTGCTCGACCACAACCCCGCCAACATCGCCGCCTTGGACTACATGCTGTGCAGCGACCTCCTGCTAAAGGACATGGACAGCTTCAAGCGCGACTACGACCGCTACTGCGCCCAGCATCCACGCGCGAAGAAGCTCTACCAGGAGGCCCTCTGCATCTGGCTCGCCGGCACACAGGCAACGGAGGAACAGTGGAAGCAATACATCAGCATGCCCGACGTGGCCAGGCGCTTCGCCCAATACAACCAGCAGCGCGGCAATCCGCAGTTCAGCGACACCTACTGGTACTATTTCGACAAAGCCAAGCCCCCGAAGTGGGAATAGCCGCCTAAGGTTCCGAGGAAAACCCAGGCCAAGAAATGGAACGGCCGCCTAAGGTTCCGAGGAAAACCCAGGCCCAGAAATGGAACGGCCGCCTAAGGTTCCAAGGAAAACCCAGGC
>DGHX01000009.1:1985-2579 GCA_002392835.1 Prevotella sp. UBA3837
CCCAGGCCCAGAAATGGAACGGCCGCCTAAGGTTCCGTAGGCTGCGGTACCTCCGCAGCCCCTCCCCCCCACCAACCCCAAGAGAAATGAAAAAATACTGCCTCTATCTCATCACCCTCATCTTGCTGACCGCCTGCACCCAGAAGCCAGACGGCAACGTCGGCATGGCCAGCCGTCAGCCGGAAATCTACCCCGACTACACCGACGTCACCATTCCCCAGAACATCGCCCCCATGAACTTCCTGGTGCGCGAGGAGGGATGCGAGGCCGTGCAGGTGGAGGTGAACGGCGACGACGACGGCAGCCAGATCGTGGTCAACGCCAATGGCAACGAGGTTGTTTTTGCAATGGACGAATGGAAAAGCCTGCTGCAGAAACCGCACAAGAAGCCGCTCACCGTCACTCTGACGGCACGCATCAACGGACAGTGGACCCAGTTCAGGCCTTTCAGCTGGACCGTTGCGCCCGAAAAGATAGACCCCGTGCTCACCTACCGACTCATTGAGCCCGACTACGAGGTGTGGAGCAATGTGGAGCTGTGGCAGCGAAACGTGGAGAACTTCGACGAAAGCACCCTGTCATCCTATAAAGAGG
>DGHX01000105.1 GCA_002392835.1 Prevotella sp. UBA3837
ATCTCACCGGCATTGAGGATGAGGCTCTCGGTGTGGCCGCCCTCCTCCCAGCTGATGCCGTGCTCGTCGAGCATCTGCTGATAGCGCTTGGCTATACGCGACATGTCGCTCACAAACACGTCGAATCCTTCTTTCTTTGCCAGCACGGCGGCTCCTGCGCCGCTCTCTCCGGCTCCGAGTATGACTATTCTTTTCATGATTTATCTTATCTTCAGGGTTATAATCGTGATGGCTGCCAGTATGATGGTGATGATCCAGAAGCGGAACGTAATCTTCGACTCGTGGAAGGGACGGCGTGGCCAGCCCTTGAACACGTAGGTCGACGTGGGGTCGAGCTGCGAGTCGAGCTTTCGGAAGTTGTCGTGTATGGGCGTGGCACGGAACACGCGCACGCGCTTGCCCTTGCGCTTCTGCAGCTTGAACCACTGCGTCTGTATGATGACGCTGAGGCTCTCAACGAAGAAGATGCCGCAGAGTATGGGCAGCAGCAGCTCCTTGTGGATGATGACGGCGCAGACGCCGATGATGCCTCCGATGGTGAGCGAGCCGGTGTCGCCCATGAATATCTGTGCCGGGTAGGCGTTGTACCACAGGAATCCGACGAGGGCTCCTACGAAGGCGCAGAGGAAGATGACCAGTTCCTCGGTATGCGGTATGTACATGATGTCGAAGTAGCTGGCATAGCCGATGTGGCCCGACACGTAGGCCAGTATGCCGAGCACCACGCCGATGATGGCGGAGTTGCCGGCGCACATGCCGTCCATGCCGTCGTTCAGGTTGGCACCGTTCGACACGGCGGTCACCACCAGGATGGTCATCAGCACGAAGAGTATCCAGCCGGCGGCCACCTTGTGCTTGCCCACGAAGGACATCACGTCGCTGTAGCTCAGGTTGTGGTGCTTGGTGAAGGGGATGGTGGTCTTCAGCGACTTGTGAGCCTCGGCCTCGTGCTTCACTATCTCGGTCTTGTCGGCCTGCGGCTCGCTGATGTTCTCGCGCATCACGGCATCGGGGCTGAGATAGAGGGTAAGTCCCACGATGAAGCCTATCGACACCTGGCCCACTATCTTGTACTTGCCCTTCAGGCCGTCCTTGTTCTTGCGGAAAATCTTGATGTAGTCGTCCATGAAGCCCAGGAAGCCGAGCCACAGCGTGGTGACGATCATCAGGATGAGGTAGATGTTGCGCATGCGTCCGAGCAGCAGGACGGGCACCAGCAGCGACACGATGATGATGATGCCGCCCATGGTGGGCACGCCCTTCTTCTGCACGCCGAAGGGGTCGATGCTGGGGTCGCGCTCGGTCTCGAAAATCTGGCGGCGCTTCATCCAGCGAATGAACTTGGCACCGAACCACGCCGAGATGATGAGCGACAGGATGAGGGCCAGCAGCGCACGGAACGAGATATAGCTCCAGAGGTGCGCCCCGGGTATGTTGAATTGTTCTAAGAACCGAAAGAGATAGTATAACATGTGGGATTATTTACGATTTACGGATTTACGATTTACTATTCATTAGCAACAGTGAATTATCACTTATCACTCATCACTTATCACTTATCACTTCCCTCACCACCTCGCGGTCGTCGAAGTGGTGCTTCACGCCCTTTATCTCCTGGTAGTCCTCGTGGCCCTTTCCTGCTATGAGCACCACGTCGCCCTTCTGTGCCAGCATGCAGGCGGTGCGTATGGCCTCGCGGCGGTCTGCGATGCTGAGCACCTTCTTCATCTGCTGCGGGGTGAGCCCGGCCAGCATGTCGTTGATGATGTCCTGCGGCTCCTCGAAACGGGGGTTGTCGCTGGTGATGATGACGCGGTCGCTCTGCTTGACGGCCTCCTGAGCCATGAGGGGGCGCTTGCCCTTGTCGCGGTTGCCGCCTGCGCCGCAGACGGTGATGATGTGTCCGCGGCCCTGCAGCACTTCGTGTATGGCGCGCAGCACGTTCTCCAGGGCGTCGGGGGTGTGGGCGTAGTCGACGATGGCGGTGAAGCCCTCGGGCGACTGTATGGGTTCCAGGCGTCCGGCCACGCTCTTCAGCGTGCTCATCACCACGAGCACCTGCTCGGGCTGCTGGCCCAGCATGACGGCGGTGGCATAGACGGCCAGCAGGTTGCTGACGTTGAACTTGCCTATGAACTGGACACCCACCTCGTGGCCGTCCATCTCGAGGTACATGCCCTCGAAGTGGCACTCCACCAGCCGGGCACGGTAGTCGGCCATCGAGCGCACGCTGTAGGTCTTCACCGTGGCGCGGGTGTTCTGCACCATGAAAGCGCCGTTCTTGTCGTCGGCATTGATGATGGCGAAGCTGCCCTTGGGCAGCATGTCGAAGAACTGTTTCTTGGCGTTGCGGTAGTTTTCCACCGTCTTATGGTAGTCCAGGTGGTCTCGCGTCAGGTTGGTGAAGATGCCCCCTGCGAACTTCAGGCCGCCTATGCGCTGCTGCGCTATGGCGTGGCTCGAGCACTCCATGAAGGCATACTGGCAGCCGGCGTCGACCATGCGGCGCAGCAGGCGGTTCAGCTCCACGGGGTCGGGGGTGGTATGGCTGGCGGCTATGGGCTCGCCCTCTATGTAGTTGCACACCGTGCTCAGCAGTCCGCACTTATAGCCCAGCTTGCGGAACAGGTTGTAGAGCAGGGTGGCGATGGTGGTCTTGCCGTTGGTGCCTGTGACGCCTACGAGCTTCAGCTGCTGCGAGGGGTGGCCCTGGAAGGCAGTGGCCACGGGGCCCACGGCGGCCTCGGTCGACTTCACCAGCACGAAGGTGGCGCGGCTGGTGTCGGTGCCCTCGGGCACGTGTTCGCACAGCACGGCGGCGGCACCCTGCTCCAGTGCCTTGCCAATGTACTGGTGACCGTCGGTCACGGTACCGGGAATGGCCACGAAGAGGTGACCGGTGGTGACCCGGCGCGAGTCGATGTCTACGTCGGCAATGTCTGCGTCGAGCGGCCCTATGACGCTCTCGACGGTGATATCCTTGATGATTTCGCTCAGTTTCATACGCGCGTATATATAATAATGTGTATTAATGTCCTTATCCTAACAGCAGGCTGCAGGTCATGCGGCCCTTCAGCCTGGTTCCGGCCGGTATGCTCTGCTGCACCACGTTGCCCGTTCCTGATACGTGCACCTTCAGCCCCTTCTGCTCAAGCAGGAACACGGCGTCGCGTGCGCCCATGCCGTGCACCGAGGGCATGACGTCGGGGTCGGCGGTCATCTTGTCCAGCTTCACGCCGTCAGCCTGCTGCTCGCTCACGCCCCATACGGGTGCGCCGTCGCCCTTGGCAGCCGATGCCCAGTTGCCGGTGGTGGCTATGCCCAGCTGGCTGAGCACGTAGTCGGCAGCCTGCACGTCGCCGTTCATCACCTCGGGCACGAAGGACGAGTGCTCGTCGCGGGCGTTGGCAGCCACCTTGCGCACGTCCTTGGCCATGACGCCCTCGGCAATGTCGTGGAACACCGAGCCTGAGATGAGTCCGCCCGATGCGGGACCCGTGGTGGTCTTCACGCAGACGATGCACGAATAGCGCGGCTCGTCGGCGGGGAAGTATCCGCAGAAGCTCAGCCAGTGGCAGCGCTTGCCGGTGTGGTAGTTGTACACGTTGTCCGACACCTGTGCCGTTCCCGTCTTTCCTGCCACCGAGAACGACTTCGAGCCGGCTCTCCGGCCCAGTCCCTGGCTGACGACGTGCGTCAGTATGGTCTGCATGGTCTTCACGGCCTCGGGGCGGGCTATCTGGTCCTTCAGCACCACGGGCTGCAGCTGTTCCACCACCTGTCCGTCGCGCATGATTTCCTTCACGAAGCGCGGCTGCACCAACTTGCCGTCGTTGGCAATGGCGTTGTAGAAGGCCAGCGTGTTGATGGGCGCTATCTGCGTCTCATAGCCTATCGACATCCAGGGCAGCGTGGTCTTGCTCCAGTACTCGCCGCGCACCGTGGTCTGCGTGTTGGGGTAGCGAATCTTCGGTGCACGGTATTCGTTCAGCGGTATCTGCAGGTCCATGCCTATGCCCACGCGGTGCAGGCCCTCCACATACTTGGTGGGGTTCTGTCCGTAGAAGTGGTCTATGACGTAGCTCACGCCGATGTTGCTACTCACCTCGAGAGCCTTTGCCACGTTGATGCTGCCGTAGCCACCGCGATACCAGTTGTGGTCCTTCATGTTGGCGCCGTGCATCTTCATCACTCCGCTGCCGGTGTGTATGACGTAGTTGGTGTCTACCACGGCATCGTCGAGTGCGACGAGAATCGAGGCCGTCTTGAACACCGAGCCCGGCTCGCAGCGGTAGCCCAGGGCGTTGTTCAGCCGCTCGCGGTATACGCCGTCGGCACTCTTCTCCATGTTCACGATAGCCTTCACGTCGCCCGTCTGCACCTCCATAAGTATGGCCACGCCCATGAGGTGGTCGCGTGCCTGCAGCTCGCGCAGCAGTGCCTGCTCGGCCAGGTCCTGCATGCCCACGTCGATGGTGGTGACGACGTCGCATCCGTCGACGGGTGGCGTAGTGGTGACGTACACCATCTTGTCGCGCATCTTCTGCTTGTGTGCTATGCCATACGAGCCCTTCAGCAGCGAGTCGAAGGCCAGCTCCACACCGTAGCGGGCGGTGTCGCGCGAGCCGATGGTGCGCTCGGCCAGCGAGCCGAAGGGATGGCGGCGGGCCGGGAACTCCGTTCCGCAGAAGCCGCCCTTGTTGCGCGGCAGGTTCAGGAAGGGCAGCTTCTTCACCTCGTTGTAGGTGACGTAGTCGACCTTTCCCCGCCAGATGCGCCAGTAGCGGCTCTTCTTGTTGAAGCCCTCCATGAGGTGAGCGCGGAACTCCTCGGCCGTCTTCTGCGGGAAGATGACGTGCAGGCCCTCGCAGAGGCTGTCGAGCTTCTCCATCCACAGCTCGTTGCGCTGGCGCACCCATGCGGTGTCCTCCCACAGGGTGCCGTCCTCTAAGCGCTGCAGTCCGGCCCTGAAGTCGATGAAGATTTCATATTCAGGTATGCTGCCGGCCAGCAGCTGTCCGTCGCAGCTGAGTATGTTGCCACGGTTGGGCTTCCTGATGCTGTCGGCCAGGTTAATCTGGTTGTTGGCCACAGCAGTCCAGTAGTCCTTCTCGGCCGTCATGGTGTAGGCAGCCTTGGCTATCACGGCCAGGCCGGCCACCGTCAGCGCCACGGCTACGATGAAGTAGCGGGGCATTACCTTATCTTTCTTGAACTTGCTCACACTATTCTATTTATTAATGAGTAATTAGTAATGAGTAATTATGATTACCTCATGCCACTGAACTCCTAACTCCTAACTCCTAACTTCTAACTCCTAACTCCAAACTTCCTCACTCCTCCGGCACTTCTATGATGTACGGCGGCTGGCTGCCCACATGTAGGGGAATGCTGTCGGCCTCGTTCAGCATGCGCTGCACATTGCTCTGACGGCAGAGGCGTGTAAGGTTGCTGGAACTGGAGAGTGCCTCGAACTTGGCGTTGGTCAGACTCTTCTCCAGCTGCGCGATGTCGATGGCATCCTGCTGGCACTGATAGCGCATGGCCACATAGAGTATGACGAAGAATACCACGAGCACTATGAGCCACGCCTGACGGCGCACCAGCGCGAGCAGGAACTCGCCACCGAGCACGTCGCGGAAGCGCAGCGTCGACGACGGTGCCTCGTCGCCCTCCTTGGTCTGCCGCTTTATCTTCTCTAAGGTCGACAGCTCGTCACCCTTGTCGCCCTTGCCGCTGGCAGCATCCTTGGCCTTGCCGTTGGCAGCATCCTTGCTCTTGCCTGCATCGGCAGCGGCGTCATCGGCAGCGGCGTCGTGTTGCTCTTCCCCACCCTGCTCCGGGTCGGTAAACGTCAGTTCCACGCCGTCAGCGGCCGTGCCCTGGTCTAAGCTCTCGTCGCCCTCTGTTATGTTCTTCTTCTTTGACATAGAAAACAAATCTCAAATCTCAATTCTCAACTCTCAACTCTCAACTTTTTCCGCCACCCTCAGCTTGGCGCTGCGGCTGCGTGGGTTCTGTTGCTGCTCCTGCTCCGTGGGCACTATGACCTTTCCCACCATGGCGAGCGGCGCCTGCGTGCGACCGTAGAAGTCGTGCTGGGCACGTCCCTCCACGTTGCCGGCCTTCATCATGTTCTTCACCATGCGGTCCTCGAGCGAGTGGTAGGTGATGATGCTCAGCCGTCCGCCGGGGCGCAGCAGCTGACAGGCAGCGCCGAGCAGCTGGCGCAGGGCGTCCATCTCGTGGTTCACCTCTATGCGCAGCGCCTGAAACAGGCGGGCCATGTCCTTCTTCCAGGCAGCACCGGCGGCTCCCGAGGTGACCTCTGCAGCAGCTGACGCGGCCGCCGGCACGTCCACCCCGAACAGTCCGAGCAGCTGGCCTGTGGTCAGCAGGGGCTGCTGCAGGCGGGCCTTCACTATCCGGGCGGCCAGTTGGCGGGCATTGCGCAGCTCGCCGTAGAGGTAGAACACATCGGCCAGCTGCTGCTCGCTGTAGTTGTTCAGCACGTCGGCGGCAGTCATGCCGGCGCGTTTGTTCATGCGCATGTCGAGCGGACTGTCGAAGCGGAAGGAGAATCCCCGCTCGGCATCGTCGAAGTGGTGCGACGACACGCCCAGGTCGGCCAGCAGCCCGTCGAGGGCCTCAACGCCGTAGTAGCGCATCCAGTTCTTCAGGTAGCGGAAGTTGCTGCGTATGAAGGTGAAGCGCCCGTCGTCGGGGATGTTCTGCTCGGCGTCGGCATCCTGGTCGAAGGCAAAGAGGCGTCCCTGGGGCCCGAGGCAGCTGAGCAGCTGGCGCGAATGGCCCCCGCCGCCGAAGGTGGCATCTACATAAATACCGCCGGGCTGGATGTCCAGCCCGCCGATGCTTTCCTGCAGAAGCACAGGAACGTGGTATGTCTCGGCCGTCACTATCATGCTTGTCGGGGTGTGTTTATTGCTGGTTGCCCATCAGGGCCATCAGTCGTTCAGAGAATTCCTCCTGCGACAGGAACGGTTGCTCGGCCCGCTCAGCCGCCCAAATCTCGATGGTGTTGTCCACGCCGATGAAGCGCACCGTCTGCCCCAGGCCCGCCAGGCGCTGGTAGCGCTGCGAGATGAGCAAACGCCCGCTGCCGTCGAGGGCGGCCTCCTCGGCCTCCTTCATGTACTGGCGGGCTACCATCATGCCGTCCTTGTCCCACTCGTTCACACGCATCATCAGCGCGTCGACACGCTGATCCCACACACTCTTCGGAAACAGCACCAGACAATCCTGGTGGATGTCCTTGCGCATGACGAGCTGTTCCTCGCCCTGCTGCTGGAGCACCTTGCGGAAGCAGGCGGGAAGGAACACACGCCCCTTCGCGTCTAACTTAGCCTCTATGTTTCCTAAGAATCTCATGCGCGCTTTCAATTGCTTTAAAGAAGTCGAGTGCAAAGTTAAGCATTTTCCCCCACAATCCCCCACAATTCCCCAATTATTTTTTAAAAATCTTCATTTTTTTATTTTCTGCCCCCCACGAAGCCCATGTTTTTGCACAAAAGCTTTTTCTTGTGCATGGAAAAGAAAGGTCGGTGCAAGTTGTTTTTCACGCGCGCGCATTACACGCGCGTGAAAGATTTTTTTGTTGCGCCGAAGGCAGTGATGAGTGGCGGGTGGTTGGATGGTCACTGCCCCCCCCCCGGCCCCTCCCCTACAAGGGA
>DGHX01000119.1:0-2996 GCA_002392835.1 Prevotella sp. UBA3837
TTCACTAATTGTGATAAATATAATTCATTAATTACGATAAATAATGCTCATGAATCGCGTTGATAGATATTCACGAAAACTACAAGTATTTCTCCCAATTAGTGGAAAGTATTTCTCCCAATTAGTGAATTATATTTATCACAATTAGTGAAAAGATATTTCTCTCAATTAGTGAAAAAAGAATTTATGTCAAAGAATAAAACGATAATAAGATAGACTATGGAACTGGAATTACAACCCCTGAACCTGCCGAGCGACAATGAGCGCCCGTTTGTGATAGCAGGACCGTGCTCGGCCGAGACCGAGGAACAAGTGATGACTACCGCCCGTGAGCTGGCCATGAAAGGCTGTCACAACTTCCGCGCCGGTGTGTGGAAGCCGCGCACCAAGCCCGGTGGCTTCGAGGGCAACGGCGAGAAGGCCCTGCCCTGGATGAAGCGAGTGAAGGAAGAGACGAAGATGCTCGTCTCTACCGAGGTGGCCACGCCCGAGCATGTGGAGCTGGCACTGAAGTATGACATCGACATCCTCTGGGTCGGTGCCCGCACCTCGGCCAACCCCTTCGCTGTGCAGGCACTGGCCGATGCCCTGCGGGGTGTCGACGTGCCCGTCTTCGTGAAGAACCCCGTCAACCCCGACCTGGAGCTGTGGATAGGTGCTCTGGAGCGCCTGAACCAGGCTGGCGTGAAGCGCCTCGGAGCCATCCATCGTGGCTTCTCTTCCTACGACAAGAAAATCTACCGCAACCTGCCCATGTGGCAGATTCCCATCGAGCTGCGCCGTCGCATTCCCGAGCTGCCCATCATCTGCGACCCCAGCCACATCGGGGGCCGGCGCGAGCTGATTGCCCCGCTCTGCCAGCAGGCTATGGACCTGGGGGCCGACGGACTCATCGTGGAGAGCCATTGCGACCCCGACAAGGCGTGGAGCGATGCCGCACAGCAGGTGACACCCGACGTGCTCGACTATATCCTCTCGCTGCTCGTCATACGCGACGAGCACACCACCACCGAGGGCATACACGAGCTGCGCAAGCAGATTGACGAACTCGACAACCAGCTCATGGACCTGCTGGCCAAGCGCATGCGCGTTTGCCGCGAGATAGGACAGTACAAGAAGGAGCACAACATGACCGTGCTGCAGGCCTCGCGCTACAACGAGATACTGTCGAAGCGAGGGGCACAGGGAGCACTGTGCGGCATGGGCGCCGACTTTGTGGCCCATGTCTTTGAGAGCATACACGAGGAGAGCGTACGTCAGCAAATGGAGATTATCAACAAATAGCATCATCATGAGCAATATTAAGCAAACGATTCTCGCCGCCATCTTCACCCTCTGCGGCGTGACCAGTGCCCAGGCACAGAAGATTCAAGTAGTAGACGAGAGCGGGCAGGGCATCGGCCTGGCCAGCGTGACCGACGGCAACGGTGTGCTCATCGGCCTGACCGACATCAATGGCGTCCTTGCCGACGTGAAGGGCAACCAGATCGTGGCCATCACCCACGTGGCTTACAAGCCGAAGACGGTCGCCGTGGCCAGTCTTTCTGGCGGTCGCGTCACGATGGAGGTCAATGACTTCGGCCTCGACGAACTCGTGGTCAAGCCCAAGCCGCTGCTCTACACCGAGCTGTACTATCGCTTCTATGCCTACGTAGACGACTCGCTGCGTACCTTCGTTGCCGGCATTGTGCCCTACACGTGGAATTTCCAGAAAAAGAAACAAACCGCCAAGTTCTCTGATTACGCCTGTGCCGTCTTCAATCTGAAGGATGTATCCTGGTGGAAGGTCAGGTCGGAGAGCTTGGTTAAGGGTGCCCTCAGGTCCAATCCTGCTGAGAAGAATCTGAGCAATGGCTCGTGGAAAAAGGAGCTTTTCATAGAACAAGTGCCGCTTGGTGAGAACCGCTGGGCCATTGTCAACCCCGTTGACACGGTGGGCACACTGGTGCGTGCCAACGGCATGAGCACCTTTACCGTCGACGGCGCTAAGGTGCAGATGTATGCCAATGAGCAGAAGGGTCAGACAAAGATGCTGAAACGTCGGCAGGAAAAGAACTATGCCTACGAGTATGTGGAAGTGTTCCGCATCAACGACGATGGTGAGGTGGGGCCCGAGGACTATGTGATGTCGCTCAACCACTGGGAGCATGATGGCGGCAAGGGCCGCGAGACCTACATCGTCGAGGCATGGGTAACCGACCGTGGCTATATGACCGAGGAGGAGTTCAAGCAAAAGCGCAAGGACCTCGATGCCATGAACAGCAAACAAGTATGGAATCACATGCCGATGGACGTATTAGAGGCATACGAACGTCAGCACAACATCCCCGCCATCACCGATGAGGCACGCAAGGCCGTGGCACTGATTACGAGGGACAAGTGGCTGAAGAAATAGAGGAGAACATGATATGAAGATACTAATAATGGGAGCAGGCAAGATGGGGAGCTTCTTCATCGACCTGCTGAGCTTCGACCACGAGGTGGCCGTCTTCGAGCGCGACCCCAAGCGCATGCGTTTCACTTACAACTGTCAGCGCTTCACCACCTACGACGAGATTGAGGCGTTCCGCCCTGAGCTGCTCATCAACGCCGTAACGCTGAAGTACACTATTCCTGTGTTTCAGGAAGTCATACCCCATCTGCCCAAGGAATGCATCATCAGCGACATAGCCTCGGTGAAGACTGACCTGAAGGAGTTCTATGAACAGAGCGGCATGCGCTATGTCAGCACCCACCCCATGTTCGGACCCACCTTCGCCAACCTGCAGCAGCTCTCTGAGGAGAACGCCATCATCATCAGCGAGGGCGACTACATGGGCCGCATCTTCTTCAAAGACCTCTATCAGCGACTGGGGCTGAACATCTACGAGTACACCTTCGAGGAGCACGACAAGACGGTGGCCTACTCGCTGTCCATCCCCTTCGTGAGCACCTTCGTCTTCGCCGCAGTGATGAAGCACCAGGATGCGCCGGGCACCACCTTCAAGCGCCACATG
>DGHX01000119.1:3163-4970 GCA_002392835.1 Prevotella sp. UBA3837
AGCTGAAGGAACTGCTCGAAATCATTGACCACAAGGACGGACAGGGCATGCAGGACTATCTGCGTAAGATACGCGACAACGTGCGGCGCGACATAGAGATTAAGCAGTAGCCGTAATTGGCGGAAGTCTCTTTTTCGTTAAAAAACGTGTCTGTTTGCTGAAAAAGGCGCACCATTGGCTGAAAACGTTTGGCGGTGTGCCTTTTATTTGCTACCTTTGCAGCGAAGTTAAAAAAACAACCGAAGAGAAGAAACGCTATGCTGAAAGACCTGCTGAACGAGATGCAGCCCATTACGCTGGCCGAGATGAGCGGCGTGAAGCTGATGAACCGCACGGACACGAAGTTCGTGACCACCGTGCCGCGGCTCATGGAGCTGCTGCGGCTGGCCCGGCAGGACTACTACGTGCAGGACATCGACGGCGAGCGCAACATGCTCTACGATACAACCTACTTCGACACGCTGGACTACGCCATGTACCGCGAGCACCAGTGCGGCCACACGGGGCGGCAGAAGCTGCGCTTCCGCACCTACGTCAGCTCACACCTGCAGTTCATGGAGATAAAGACGAAGAACAACCACGGGCGCACGAAGAAGAAGCGCATCGAGGTGAGCGACATGGACCTGGCTGACCCGCTGAAGCGGCAGTTCATAGGCGAGCGCCTGCACTTCAGCGTTGACACGCTGCAGCCCCACATGCACAACTACTTCCGCCGCGTGACGCTGGTGAACCGTCAGAAGACCGAGCGGCTGACCATCGATACCGCCCTGCAGTTCAACAACGTGCTCACCGGCGTGAAGCGCGACATGGGGCCGCTGGTCATAGTAGAGCTGAAACGTGACGGGCTGGTGTTCTCGCCCGTGCTTGAGATGCTGCGACAGCTGCACATACACCCTCACGGATTCAGCAAGTACTGCATGGGCGCAGCCCTGACCAACGATCAGCTGCCCGTGAACCGATTCAAGCAGAAACTGCGCGACGTGGAGAAGATTCTTGGAGTCAGCAGCCCGACCCCCGGAGTGTTAGGGTAGGGGGGAGGCAGGACAAGTGACAGGAATCAGGAGTTTGTAAAACCAAATAAAACAAAGAATATGGAACAGCTATTAAGTGTATTCACTGGTGGATTCGGCAACGCATTGTTGCGTTTCCTCATCTGCATCGTGGTGAACTGGGTGATAGTCGACAGACTCTACTACCGCAAGAGCCACCGCCGCGACTTCTACTTCACTTTCATGCTCATCAGCGTGGCCATCTTCTTCCTTGTCTACTTCATGATGGGCATGGACCGCGGCAAGGCTACCATGGGCGTGGGACTCGGACTCTTCGGCATATTCAGCATCATGCGCTACCGCACCGACACGATGCCGGTGCGCGAGATGACCTACCTCTTCATCATCGTCTGCCTGTCGGTGGTGCACGCCATGATCGACATTGAGCAGATAGACCCCAACCACCTGGCCGACCTGCTGCGGCTGGTCGTCATCGACATCATCGTCGTCATAGCCATCTTGCTCTGCGAGCTGAAGCTGAAGGTGCAGGCCACCAAGCTGGTGCAGTACGACCGCATAGAACTCATCAAACCCGAGCGCTATGCCGAGCTGAAGGCCGACCTGGAGCAGCGCCTGGGCGTGAAGGTGCTGAAGGTAGATGTGGGCGGCGTAGACTTCCTGCGCGACTCAGCCGTGCTGCGCGTCACCTACGAGTCAAACGGCTCGCCCGACGTCGACAAGCAGTTCGCCGTGAGAAAGTCGCAGTGGCGCGAGGCATAGCGGGCTTGCGCCCTAAGTAACCGTTAAAAAATAACTTG
>DGHX01000119.1:5174-18774 GCA_002392835.1 Prevotella sp. UBA3837
ACCAAGTTATTTTTTAACACACACTAAATGATAAATGATAAACGATAAACAAGAATATGAGTATGGCTAAAGTAATAATGAGTAAGCGATGGATGATGAGGGCCGGACTGTCACTGATGGCTGCACTGTTATCCGTTGGCACGGCAAGTGCGCAGAGCGACGACTTCGGCATCTGGACCGAGGTGAATGTAGAGAAGAAACTCAGCAACCGGCTGACCCTGGAGGGTGGGGCAGAGCTGCGCACCCGTGACGACGGCTTCGGCGAGCTGGACCGCTGGAGCGTGGGAGCGGGGCTGAGCTATAAGCTCACCGACTGGCTGAAAGCATCGCTGAGCTACTCGCTGCTCGACGACCACATCCACAAGGTGAATTCGAGCGGAAAGAAATATGCCGACTATTGGGGGCTGCGCCACCGCTTCAATGTTCAGCTGACGGCTTCGCACGACTTTGGCCGCCTGGGTGTGTCGCTGCGCGAGCGCTGGCAGTACACCTACCGCCCTGAGAAGACCGTCGACCGCTACTGGAACTATACCGACGAGGAGGACGACCGCTACGAGGGCGCCCTGGCCGACGAGCACACCTATCGCGGCAAGGGCAGCAACAAGTGGCGCAACCGCCTGCAGCTGAAGTATAAGCTCAGCAAGCAGTGGCGTCCATACATCAGTGCCGAGAGCACCGTGGGTGGCAGCGGCCTCGACAAGATGCGCTATACCGCAGGCACCGAGTGGCGCCTGACGAAGCAACACATCTTCGACCTGCACTACCTCTACCAGCACTCCTACAAGGACGACGACGAGGAGGGAAACCGCCACGTACTGGGCATCGGTTATACCTTTAAGTTTTAAAGAATGTTAAGCAGCGGAAAATTCCCGCTGCTTTTTTGCTGTATGTCGAAGAAAAGTTGTACCTTTGCATCCGCAAATCAGAAAAGAGCCTATCTGGTGCGTTAGTTCAGTAGGTTAGAATGCCAGCCTGTCACGCTGGAGGTCACGAGTTCGAGCCTCGTACGCACCGCTGAAAAAGCTCTTCTTACGACAAGCAAACATGGACTGGTGCGTTAGTTCAGTAGGTTAGAATGCCAGCCTGTCACGCTGGAGGTCACGAGTTCGAGCCTCGTACGCACCGCTCGGTTAAACCAAAGCTCATTGATTTCGTCAAATCGATGAGCTTTTTGAATTTATAACCTATTATAGCTGTTATGAGAAAGAGTATCCTTATATGCTTCATGCTGCTCGCAGCCGTGCAGGGCTTCGCTCAGAGGCGCACGCTCATGGCTACGCAGTACCGCGAGTTCCGGCCCTCGGTCATCACCTTTTCTGACGGGCACAAGAGCCGCCAGTCGCTCACCAATGTATTCCTGAAGAACAGCTCGCTGCTCTTCATGCGAGGCGAGAACGCCATGGAGGCCAACATGGACAACATCGTGGCCGTGGACTTCGAGGGCGACCGCTCATACGTCGTCATCGACAAGCAGATGGCCTACCTCGTCGACTCCGTAGGCAGCAATGCCCTTTACTGCATCGAGCTGTTCGACCAGGAGAGTTACGAGCGCAACCTGCGCAACAACGTCAACATCTCGAGCCTCGACTTCAGCTCCGACCAGCTGGGCACCACCACCGTTGACCTGAATACCGAGGAGGACTACAAGATGCCGGTGTTCCAGCACTTCTTCATCTACTACAACGGACAGTATATCAAGGTGCATGAGCGCGAGCTGAAGCGCAAACTGCCCAAGGACAAGGTGGTGATGATGCGTCGCATCATGGCCCTGCCCGACTTCAGCTGGCAGAGCACCGAGAGCCTGAAGCAGCTGCTGAAAGCCATCAGTGTGAAGAGTGAAGAGTGAATAGTGAATAGTGAAGAGTGAACAGTGAAGAGTGAAGAATTTGCTGCCGCATAATGTAATCATAATTACTCATTACTAATTACTCATTACTCATTACTCATTACTAATTACTAATTAAGCATTAAGCATTAAGCATTACTAAGATGAGCAACGGACAACTGCTTTGGGTAGACGACGAGATGGAGCTGCTGAAGGCCCACGTCATCTTCCTTGAGAAGAAAGGCTACGAGGTGACAACGGTGAGCAACGGCGCCGATGCGGTGGAGTTGTGCCGCGAGCGCAGCTTCGACCTGGTGCTGCTCGACGAGCAGATGCCCGGACTCAGCGGCCTCGACACCCTGCAGCGCATCAAGCAGATAGCACCGGCCACGCCCGTGGTCATGGTCACCAAGAGCGAGGAGGAGAACATCATGGAGCAGGCCATCGGCCAGAAGATTGCCGACTACCTCATCAAGCCCGTCAACCCCAACCAGATACTGCTGGTGCTGAAGAAGAACATACACCGCCGCGAGATAGAGACCGAGGTGACGCAGAGCCAGTATCAGCAGCAGTTCCAGCAGATAGCCATGCAAATCATGGACTGCCGCTCGTGGCAGGACTGGGTGGAGGTGTACAAACGGCTGGTGCACTGGGAGCTGCAGCTGTCGAGCACCGACTCGCAGATGACCGACATGCTCGCCATGCAGAAGGAGGAGGCCAACCTGGGCTTTGCCAAGTTCATCAGGCAGAACTACCTCGACTGGGTATCGACCACGCCCAGTGCCGACGCACCGCTGCTGTCGTCCCGCCTGTTCAAGGAGAAAGTCTTCCCCCTGCTCAACCAGAAGGAGCGCGTGTTCCTCATCGTGCTCGACAACTTCCGCTACGACCAGTGGCGAATGCTGGCGCAGGAGATTGGCGACCTCTTCGACGTCGATGAAGACTTGTACTGCAGCATCCTGCCCACCGCCACGCAGTATGCCCGCAATGCCATCTTCTCAGGGCTCATGCCCAACAAGATAGCGCAGATGTTTCCCGACCTGTGGGTCGACGAGGACGAGGAGGAGGGCAAGAACCTGAACGAGGAACCGCTCATACGCACACAGCTGGAGCGCTACCGCCGTCGCGACACCTTCTCCTACCACAAGATCAACACCTCGGCCGAGGCCGACCGCCTGTTGCAGCAGTTCAACACACTCGGCAAGTTCGACCTCAACGTCGTGGTGTTCAACTTCATTGACATGCTCTCGCACGCCCGCACCGAGAGCCGCATGGTGCGCGAGCTGGCCAACAACGAGTCGGCCTATCGCAGCATCACCCTGTCGTGGCTGCGCCACTCCGTCGTCAGCGACTTCTTCCGGCAGCTGGCACAGACCGACTGCCGCGTCATCGTCACCACCGACCACGGCAGCATACGCTGCACCAAGCCGGTGAAAATCATCGGCGACCGCAACACCAATACCAACCTGCGCTACAAGCTGGGCAAGAACCTGGGCTACGATGCCAAGGACCTGTTCGTGGTGAAGAACCCCGCACAGGCGCAGTTGCCTTCGCCCAACATCTCAACCAGCTACGTCTTTGCCACCGGCGACGCCTTCTTTGCCTATCCCAACAACTACAACTACTACGTCAGCTACTATCGCGACACCTTCCAGCACGGAGGCATCTCGATGGAGGAGATGATCGTGCCCGTGGTCACCATGCGTGGCAAGAAGCGCTGAGGCTTCCCCCTAACTCCCTTTAACTCCCCCAAGTACACACACATGCATACACGCGAAGAACAAATGCAAGCCTTCGGACGCCTGCTCGACGTGCTCGACCAGCTGCGCGAGAAGTGCCCCTGGGACCGCAAGCAGACCAACGAGAGCCTGCGCCCGAATACTATTGAAGAAACCTACGAGCTGTGCGACGCACTGGCCCGCGGCGACCAGCACGACACGATGAAGGAGCTGGGCGACGTGATGATGCACCTCTGCTTCTACGCCAAGATAGGGCAGGAGCAGGGCGCCTTCGACATCTACGACGTGCTGCGCCAGCAGGCCGACAAGCTCATCTTCCGGCATCCGCACATCTATCACCCCAGTCAGGTGGGACAGGACAACCCCCTGCCGCTGCCCTACGGGGAGAGCGACGAGGAACGCGAGTTTGCCAGCGCCAAGACTGCCGACCAGGTGCTGCAGAACTGGGAGCAGATAAAGCTGCGCGAGAAAGACGGCAACAAGACGGTGCTCAGCGGCGTGCCCGCGGCACTGCCATCGGTCATCAAGGCCTACCGCATACAGGACAAGGCCCGCAACGTGGGCTTCGACTGGCAGAAGAAGGAGGACGTGTGGGACAAGGTGCGCGAGGAGCTGGGCGAGCTGGAGGCCGAGCTGAAGCGCGAGGACAAGGAGAAGAGCACCAACGAGCTGGGCGACTTCCTCTTCGCTGTCATCAACGCCGCACGCCTCTACAAGCTGAACCCCGACAACGCCCTGGAGCGCACCAATGCCAAGTTCATTCGCCGCTTCAACTACATTGAGCAGCACAGCATACGCGCCGGGCGGCCGCTGACCGAGATGACCCTCGAAGAGATGGACCAGCTGTGGAACGAGGCCAAGGAGCAAGAGAAGGAGTGAGTGCGCTCCTTACGCGCGCGCGAGGATAAATATGCTACACTCGCTACACCTAAAAAATCTTTACGCTACACTTCCTGCACCTAAGCTCATTATCAGGTGGTTACGGTTAGGGAAAAGGCGAATTTGTTGCAAAGAAACCGAACAAACACTGCTCCGCTGAAAAAACGGAGGCTCCTGCTTTTGTGTGGGTAGCTTCGTTACGCAGGGTGGTCTCTTCGTTCCTGGTTTTTATCTGTTTTTCTAAGGCACAGCCGGCCCCCCGCTCGGCCGAGCGGGAGCCTCCATTTTGGAAAAAGCGGGCGACTTATAAATGTCCCAGGGCCTGGGACGTTTCTGTGCGGCCCGCTTTTTAAAAAAAACAGGCCGCACAGAAAAAAAAGCGGCCCGCATTTTCAGCAAAACAACTTGTTTTGCCGGCTTCACTCCTCACTCCTTCAGGTGTAGCGAGTGTAGCGTCTTTGTCTTCGCGCGCGCGCATAGACGGTTGCTGCATAAAAAACGTTAATTGTTTGGCCATGTCAGCAAATAGAG
Organism: Prevotella sp. UBA3837; assembly: GCA_002392835.1. GTDB lineage: Bacteria > Bacteroidota > Bacteroidia > Bacteroidales > Bacteroidaceae > Prevotella. The sequence continues at coordinate 10,149 of DGHX01000119.1, forward strand.
CTAACTTTGCACTGAACCTGAACTGACAGGACAGAACCTATGGAACCATTCAAGATACACATCCTCGGGTGCGGCAGCGCACTGCCCACCCTGCGCCACTTCTCGGCCATGCAGGTGGTGGAGTGCCGCGGCAAGCTGTTCATGATTGACTGCGGCGAGGGCGCACAGATACAGCTGCGCCGCTCGTCACTGTCGTTTGAACGGCTGGGCCACATCTTCATCAGCCACCTGCACGGCGACCACTGCTTCGGCCTCATCGGCATCATCAGCACCTTCGGGCTGCTGGGCCGCACCTCCCCGCTGCACGTGCACGCCCCCCGCGAGCTGCAGCCCATGCTCCAAGCCCAGCTCGACATGTTCTTCAACTACGACATCGGCTACCAGGTGGAATTCCATGCCGTCGACACCACGCGCCAGCAGGTCATCTACGACGACCGCTCGCTCACCGTGGAGACCATCCCCCTTGAGCACCGCATGCCCTGTGCCGGTTACCTCTTCCGCGAAAAACCGCTGCTGCCCCACATACGGCGCGACATGATTGATATGTACGGCATACCCACCTCGCAAATCAACAACATCAAGTCGGGCCAGGGCTTCACCCTGCCCGACGGCACCCACATAGCCCACGAGCAGCTGGTGACGCCCGCCGACGCGCCGCGCAGCTATGCCTACTGCTCCGACACACGCTACATGCCGCAGCTGCACGAGCGCATCATGGGCGTGAGCACACTCTACCATGAGAGCACCTACGCCCAGGACAAGCTCGACAGCGCCGCGAAGTACTACCACTCCACCGCCCGACAGGCCGCCACCGTGGCCCGCGACGCGCAGGTGGGCCAGCTGCTCTTAGGGCACTACAGCGCACGCTATGCCGACGAGAGCGTACTGCTGAACGAGGCCCGCGAAGTGTTCGCCAACAGCTTCCTGACCAGCGAAATGCAGGTTTTTGACGTCTGAAAGCAACTTTTCCGGCTTTTTCCTTGGCCGTTTGGAAATTTTTTGCTATTTTTGCGCTGTAATTACAAAAAGAAGCATGTACATGAACAGAAAGAACTCTTTAATGGCACTCTGCTGCGCTGCACTCCTGACCCTGGGCACTCCAGCCCTGGCAGCACCGATGGTGATGGAGATGGGCGTAGCCGAGCAGATTGACGAGCCGGCACCGCAGCTCAGCGTCGACGGCAACACTGTCAGTGTGCAGGGCGCTGCGGGCATGACGCTCGAGGCCGTGTCGATGACGGGGCGTGTCGTGGCCACATACAAAATCGAGGGCGCCGCCCAGCGTATAGAACTTAATCTGCCTAAAGGGTGTTACATCTTAAAAGTTGGCAAGGTGGTGCGCAAGGTTACCGTGCGCTGATCATTGCCGCAGGAAGCATCTTCCTGGCTCTTAACATTTCCGCCTGTGGGCAGGCGGGCATCAGCCTGTCGCCCGAGGAAAAGGCTGCACAGCATCTGGAGCAGCTCTATCAGCAGCATGCACCTGCAGCTCAGCAGTGCATGCAAGCCATCGTTTCCCATATTCAGGACTCTACCTACGCCGACCGCATGACCGGCAGCCACTACCGCAACGGCGGTGCCTGGCACTGGATGGGGTCGCCCACTGACATCGCGCTCGGCGATGCCCTCGACAGCCTGCTCAGCAGCCAGATTCCCGCTATGGGCTTCAGCCAGCAGGCCTTCCACCTGCCCGCCATCCACCAGCAGCTCGCCGCCATGCACCAGCCCGACTCGGTGCAGGACCTGCCACAGACGATGGCACAGCTGGAGGCCGACCTCACTCGCGCCTACCTGCGCTACGCCATCGGCCAGCGATTCGGCTTCACCACGCCGAAGAAACTCTTCGGATCCAGCCAGTACGACATCGACATTGATCAGGCCGACAGCGCCTTTGTGCACCACGCCATGGCCCAGCTCACCGACCGCGAGACCATGCTGAGCTTCCTGGCCGAGATGGAGCCGCAAGACAGCGCCTACCACCAGCTGAAGCGGCAGCTGACCCTGGACAGCACCAGCGAGGCACGCAACCGCACGCTCTGCAACATGGAGCGGCTGCGCTGGCGCGACAAGAACCACACCAAGCTCAGCGACCGATACATCTTCGTCAACATAGCCTCGCAGCAGGTGTGGGCCATCGGCCCCGACAGCGTCATCAACATGCGCATCTGCTGCGGAAAGCCCTCCACGAAGACACCCTTGCTCAGCAGCGCCATACACCGCATCGAGGTGAACCCCGAATGGGGCATACCGCAGAGCATCATACGCGGCGAGGTGAGCGGACATGCCGGCGACTCACAGTATTTCGCACGGCGCAACTACTACGTGGTGCACAACGGCAAGCAGGTGGATCCCGGCACGCTGACACGCGCCCAGCTGGCCAGCGGACAGTATGCCGTGCGCCAGCGCAGCGGAGCCGGCAACTCGCTCGGACGCATCATCTTCCGCTTCCCCAACCGCTTCTCAGTCTACCTGCACGACACACCGTCGAAGGGAGCATTCAATAACGACCGCCGCACCGTCTCGCACGGCTGCGTCAGGCTGCAGCGGCCCTTCGACATGGCTGAGTTCGTGCTGCACGATGCCGACCCCTGGAAGCTCGACCAGATGCGCCTCTCCATGGACTTGCAGCCCAAGACCGACCGCGGGCGCGAATACCGGCGCACACACACCGGCAACATCAGGCTCATCAACAACACGCCCGTGGAGCCCGCCATGCCGGTGCTCATCGACTACTATACGGCATACCCCAACCCCAAGACGGGGAAGATAGACATCTGGGGCGACCCCTACAGCTACGACAATATCATACTAAAAGCCATTAAACCTTTCCTGCCCTGAATGCGTCAAATGTGAGAATTGACGCTTTCGATGATGTAGCATGGACAACTACGACGATCAGCAACTGAAGGAACTGCTGGGCAACCCCGCCACGCAGCGCCGGGGCTTCGAAGCCCTGGTACGCCAATACAGCGAGCAGCTGTACTGGCAGGTGCGCCGTATCGTCATCACTCACGACGATGCCAACGACGTGGTGCAGAACGCGCTGCTGAAGGCCTGGACCAACCTCGCTTCCTTCAAGGGCGACGCCAAAATCATTACATGGCTCTCGCGCATAGCCATCAACGAGGCCCTCGACTTCACCCGCCGACAGAAGAACCGCCCCACGCTGAGCACCGACGATGCCGACCTGGGACTGGCGGCACGCCTGATGGCCGACGACTACTTCGACGGCGACCAGACCGAGGCACAGCTGCAGGAGGCCATAGCCGAACTGCCCGACGTGCAGCGAACCGTGTTCCAGCTGCGCTACTACGACGACATGAAGTACAGCGACATCAGCCAGGTCCTGGGCACCAGCGAGGGAGCGCTGAAAGCCTCCTACCACATTGCAGTGAAAAAAATTACGAAATTTTTCCATCGCTTCGATTAAACCTTACGTACCGGACAACGTCTATAGAAAAAAAGAGGACTACAGCTATGATGAACGATGAAGAATATCTGAACAGCAAAATGCAGCATCGCAACCCATTTACGGTGCCGGAAGGCTACTTCGAGCAGCTTACGGCACAGGTCATGGAGCGCCTGCCACAGCAGCAGGAAGAAACCGACGGCAATGCGCGGCAAGTACAGCTGCAGCCGGCACGAAAACCCCTCGTACGCCAGCTGCGCCCCTGGCTCTATGCAGCAGCATGCCTCGTGGTGGGAGCTTTCGTAGCGGCCATCGCATTCAACCGAGGCAGCGACGACGGAACGCAGCACATGCAGGCGGCCACCGGCACAGAAGGAAACGCCAGCTACTACAGCGACACCTACATAGAGGAAGAGGCCAACTATGCCATGGTCGACAACCAGGAAATCTATGCCTACCTGCTGGCTGAGATGTAATATGACTTGTGAGACATTTGTTTAAAGCTATATGAAACACCGACTATTAACTATCATTGTGCTGCTGATGCTCACACTGAGCGTCGGTGCACAGGAGGCACCCCGGCAGCCGCAGCAGCACTTCTCGCCTGAGAAGTTCGAGGCCGACCTGCAGGCTTTCATCACCAATGAAGCCAAGCTGACGCAGCAAGAGGCCGCCAAGTTCTTCCCTGTATACAAAGAGATGCAGGAGAAGCAGCGGGCCATCTTCGGACGCCAGCGACAGCTGCTGACCAAGGAGAAGCCTGCCGACGAGCAGGGATGCCTGAGGAACATCAAGGACTGCGACGAGCTGGACCTGGAGCTGAAACGCATACAGCAGAACTACCATTCGCGCTTCCTTGAGCTGTTGCCCGCCTCGAAGGTCTACGACATCCTGAAGGCCGAGGACCGCTTCCACCGCCACATGATGAAGAGCTGGGGCCGAGGGGCGCAGCGACAAGGGCAAGGGCAGCACCGTAGATAGACCGACAAGAGCATGAAAGAAGAGAAGAGAGCTATCGTGATAGGAGCCTCCTCGGGCATAGGCCGCGAGGTGGCTCTTTTGCTGAAGGAGCAGGGCTGGACGCTGGGCGTGGCAGCACGGCGCGTGGAACTGCTGCAGGACCTGGGGGCACAGGCTGCGGAGCGCATCGACGTCACCAGCGACGAGGCCACAGCGGCCCTCAGCCGCCTCATCAGCAGTACAGGGGGTATGGACCTGTTTTTCTACGCATCGGGCATAGGCAAGCAGAACCGCGAACTGAGCGAGGACATCGAGCTGGCTACCATGGCCACCAACGCCGTGGGCTTCACGCGCATGGTGGGAGCTGCCTACCGATACTTCGCGCAGCAGGGCAGCGGCCACATCGCCGCCATCACCTCCATCGCAGGAACCAAGGGGCTGGGGCCGGCACCGTCGTACTCAGCCACAAAGGCCATGCAGAATGTCTATCTGCAGGCACTGGAGCAGCAGGCACGCAGCCGCCACCTCGACATACACTTCACCGACATACGTCCGGGCTTCGTCGACACGGCCCTGCTCAGCGGCGACTTCCGCTACCCCATGATGCTGCGCCCCGAGCGCGTGGCCAGCCAGATAGTGAAGGCCATCTACCATCGCAGTCACATACGCGTCATCGACTGGCGCTACCGTCTGCTCACGGCCCTGTGGCGCAGGGTGCCCCGCTGGCTCTGGCGGCGCATAAGGCTGTGAGAAATGGAGAAAATGAGAAATAGAGGGTTCAGCGGGATTTTGTGCGGGTGGCTTCGTTACGCAGGGTGATTTCTTCGTTTAAAAAACAGAGAAAAACCAGAAAAACAGATAAAAACACTTGAGGCTGAAAGCTTTGGGAATGGTTTTTATCTGTTTTTCGGGTTTTTGTCTGTTTTTCTAAAGCACAGCAGCCCACGCCGAAATCTTTTAGTACCAAATGGAGGAATGGAGAAAAAATCTCCATTACTCCATATCTCATGCCATGAGTCGTCCCACCATGCTGACGGCGGCCGAGACGACCCATGCCAGACAGGTGGTGTAGACGGCGGCGATGATGGCCCAGCGCCATGAGGCCGTCTCGTTCTTGATGGCGGCGATGGTGGCAATGCAGGGGAAGTAGAGCAGCACGAAGAGCAGGTAGCTGTAGGCCACGAGGGGCGTGATGCCCTCCAGGCCGCCGAGCACGCCGATGGTGCTGGCCACTATCTCCTTGGCTCCCACACCGGCGATGAGGCTCACGTCGAGCTGCCAGTTGAAGCCCTGGGGGGCGAACAGCGGCTCCACCATCTGGCCTAACTGTCCGATGAAGCTCTGCTCCAAGGTGGGGGCCACGCCCATGGTGCCGAAATAGCCCAGCGCCCAGACGATGATGCTGGCCACGAGGATGATGCCGCCCATCTTCTTCAGGTACTCCTTGCCTTTCTCCCATGTGTGGCGCATGGTGGCCTTCCACGTGGGCCAGCGGTAGGGCGGCAGCTCCATGACGAAGGGCGTGTCCTCGCCCTTGATGACGAAACGCGAGAGCACCTTGCTCACCACGACGGCCATGACGATGCCCACGGCGTAGAGCGAGATCATCACCCACGAGCGCCATTGTGCCGCAAAGAACGTGCCGGTGATCATGATGTAGATGGGCAGCCTGGCCGAGCACGACATGAAGGGCAGCACGAGCATGGTGATGAGCCGCGAGCGCCGGCTCTCCACAGTGCGCGTGGCCATGACGGCAGGCACGTTGCAGCCGAAGCCCATGATGAGCGGTATGAACGACTTGCCGTGCAGCCCCATCTTGTGCATCAGACGGTCCATGATGAAGGCCGCGCGCGCCATGTAGCCCGAATCCTCCATAAAGGATATGAACAGGTACAATATAAGTATCTGCGGCAGGAAGACGATGACGGCGCCCACGCCGCCCACCACGCCGTCGACGAGCATGCTGCGCAGCGGGCCGGGTGCCAGCGTGTTCTCTATCCAGGCCCCCAGCCACTCCACGCCGGCCTCAATCCAGTCCATGGGGTACTGGCCCAGGGCGAAGGTGGTGTGGAACATGATGAAGAGGATGGCGAAGAAGATGGGGAAGCCGAAGAACTTGCTTGACAGCACGCGGTCGATGAGGTGCGTGGTGCGGTAGGTGTCCTCCTTCGTGCCCGTCTGGTAGCCGGCTTCGGTCAGCGCACCGTTGATGAAGCCGTACTTGGCGTCCATGATGGCCGTCTCGGCGTCGGTCTGCATCTCCTCCTGCACGCGGGCCGCGGCGTGGTCGCGGGCGGCGCGCACGGGGTCGGTGAGCAGGTAGCCCACGGCCTTGTCGTCCTCGAGCAGCTTAATGGCTAAGTAGCGGGTGGAGAGGCTCTTGTGAATGTTGGGCGCGGCCTTCAGGTAGTGCTGGATGTCCTTGATGCCGTTCTCAATCTCGTGACCGTAGTTGATGTGCAGGTGGCGCGCATGGCGGCTGCGGCCCTCATAGACCTGAATGACGGCGCGGAACAGCTCTTTCACGCCCATGCCGCTCTTGAACGACGTGGGCACCATGGGCGTGCCGAACAGGGTGCTCAGCGTGCCCAGGTCGACGTGGTCGCCGCGGCGTTCGAACTCGTCGTACATGTTCAGCGCGCAAACCACGCGCAGGTCCATGTCGACGAGCTGTGTCGTCAGGTACAGGTTGCGCTCCAGGTTGCTGCTGTCAATGACGTTGATGACCACGTCGGGCATCTGCTCCTTCAGGTATTGCCGCACGTACAGCTCCTCGGGCGAGTAGCAGCTGAGCGAGTAGGTGCCGGGCAGGTCGATGAGGTTGAACTCATAGCCGAACATCGTGGCGTGGGCCTCGCTGGCGTCGACGGTGACGCCGCTGTAGTTGCCCACACGGCCGTGTGCACCGCTGGCGTAGTTGAAGAGCGACGTCTTGCCGCAGTTGGGGTTGCCAATGAGGGCCACGTTGATGGTGCGCCGCTGGCGCAGCGCCTCGTGGGTGATGGCCTCTTCCGGCCTTTCACCGGCGGAAGTGACCTCGGCGGCAGCCGGAGTGGCCTCAGAAGTCTCTCGCGCAGGGGGAAGGACGGAGGGGGACGCCTGCTCCATCACCTCAATCATCTCAGCCTCCTGGCGGCGCAGGCTCACCTCGTAGCCCATCACTTTGTATTTCACAGGGTCCTGCAGCGGGGCGTTGAGCAGCACGCTGACGGTCTTGCCGCGCACGAAGCCCATTTCGACGATGCGCTTGCGGAAGCCGCCGTGCCCCAGCACCTTCACGATGACGCCCTGCTGGCCTGTCTTCAGTTCCGATAGTCTCATAGCGTTGACTTTGCACTTTCTTTGAACATGCAAAGGTAGCACTTTTTAGCGAGAAAAAGGCAGGGTGCCGTTTCTTTTTCTTGCAGATACCTAAAAATAGTGATGGCACTATCGGCGCGACGCGGAAAGAAAAACCGTTTTTTATTTGGTTATCCGCTGACTTATTTGTACCTTTGCACCCGCTTAAACATAAACATATATTGTAGATATGGAAATCAAAATTACTTTCCCCGACGGCTCTGTTCGCTCGTATGAGAAGGGCGTGACGGGACTTCAGATTGCCGAGAGCATTTCGCCGGCCTTGGCACGCAGCGTACTGAGCTGCGGCGTGAACGGCGAGACCGTAGAGCTGAACCGCCCCATCATGGAGGACGCCACGGTGGAGCTCTACAAGTGGGACGACGAGCAGGGCAAGCATACCTTCTGGCACACCAGTGCCCACCTGCTGGCCGAGGCACTGCAGGAGTTGTATCCTGGCGTGCAGTTCGGCTTCGGTCCTGCCATTGAAAACGGATTCTACTACGACGTGCTGCTGCCCGAGGGTCAGATGGTGAAGGAGAGCGACTTCCCCACCATCGAGGCTAAGATGAAGGAGCTGGCCCAGAAGAAAGAACTCGTGGTGCGCCGCGAGGTGAGCAAGGCCGAAGCCCTGAAGGAGTTTGCTGCCGACGGGCAGACCTACAAGTGCGAGCACATAGAACAGGACCTGGAGGACGGCACCATCACCACCTACACCCAGGGCCGCTTCACCGACCTCTGCCGCGGTCCGCACCTGGTGGACACGGGCGAGATAAAGGCCATCAAGCTCACCAGCGTGGCCGGTGCCTTCTGGCGCGGCGATTCAACCAAGCAGCAGCTGCAGCGCCTCTACGGCATCACCTTCCCCAAGAAGAAGATGCTCGACGAATACCTCGTCATGCTCGAGGAGGCCAAGAA
>DGHX01000119.1:18844-19137 GCA_002392835.1 Prevotella sp. UBA3837
CCGCAAGATAGGCAAGGAGATGGAGCTCTTCATGTTCTCCGACAAGGTGGGCAAGGGCCTGCCCATCTGGCTGCCCAAGGGCACCGACCTGCGCCTGCGCCTGCAGGACCACCTGCGCCGCGTGCAGAAGCGCTTCGGCTATCAGGAGGTCATCACTCCGCACATCGGCTCGAAGCAGCTCTACCTCACCAGCGGACACTGGGACCACTACGGCAAGGACTCCTTCCAGCCCATCACCACACCCGAGGAGGGCGAGGAATACCTGCTGAAGCCCATGAACTGCCCCCACCACT
>DGHX01000119.1:19184-19319 GCA_002392835.1 Prevotella sp. UBA3837
AACTGCCCCCACCACTGCGAGATCTTCGCATGGAAACCCCGCTCGTATAAGGACCTGCCCCTGCGCATCGCAGAGTTTGGCACCGTCTACCGCTACGAGCAGAGCGGAGAGCTGCACGGACTGACCCGCGTGCGC
>DGHX01000119.1:19419-22546 GCA_002392835.1 Prevotella sp. UBA3837
GACCAGGTGAAGCAGGAGTTCCTGAACGTCATGGACATCATCAACGTGGTGCTGTCGGCCTTCGGCTTCAACTTCGAGGCACAGATCAGCCTGCGCGACCCCAACGACCACGAGAAGTACGTGGGCACCGACGAGGACTGGGCACTGGCCGAGCGTGCCATCCAGGAGGCCTGCCAGGAGAAGGGCCTGCACGCCAAGGTGGAATATGGCGAGGCTGCCTTCTACGGACCTAAGCTCGACTTCATGATCAAGGACGCCATCGGCCGCCGCTGGCAGCTGGGCACCATACAGGTGGACTACAACCTGCCGAAGCGATTCCAGCTGGAGTACACCGACGAGGACAACCAGAAGAAGACGCCTGTGATGATACACCGTGCGCCCTTCGGAAGCCTGGAGCGCTTCGTGGCAGTGCTCATTGAGCACACCAGCGGACACTTCCCACTGTGGCTCACACCCGACCAGGTGGCCATACTGCCCCTGTCGGAGAAGTACAACGACTATGCCCGCGAGGTGGCCAGGCTGTTCGACCAGCAGGGCGTCAGGGCCAACATCGACCTGCGCAATGAGAAGCTGGGCCGCAAGATTCGCGACAACGAGCTGAAGCGCATACCCTACATGGTCATCGTTGGCGAGAAGGAAGCTGCCGAGGGACTGGTCAGCATGCGACAGCAGGGTGGCGGCGAGCAGCGCACCATGACCGTGCAGGAGTTCATTGACAAGGTGAACGCCGAAGTTGCCGAACAGACGAAGGACTTCTGATGACTCAGGAGTCCCGAGCCCCCCAAGATTGTAAGTTATGAGCAGACACAGTAATCACCTGGTAATCATGGCCGGAGGCGTGGGAAGCCGCTTCTGGCCCATGAGCACCGAGGAGCGGCCGAAGCAGTTCATCGATGTGCTGGGCACGGGCAAGACCCTGCTGCAGCTCACCGTGGAGCGCTTCGGCCAGCTCGTACCGGCCGAGAACGTGTGGGTGGTGACCAACGCGAAGTATGCCGACATCGTGGCCAGCCAGCTGCCCGACATGCCGCGGCAGAACATCCTGTGCGAGCCATGTCGCCGCAACACCGCACCATGCATAGCCTACGTCAGCTGGCGAATCAAGTCACGCGACCCGAAGGCTAACATCGTCGTCACACCCTCGGACCACATCGTGACCAACGTACAGGAGTTTCAGCGCGTGGTGGCCGAATGCATGGACTTCACTCAGGACAGCGACGCCATCGTCACCCTGGGCATGAAGCCCACGCGGCCAGAGACGGGGTACGGCTACATACAGGCCGACCTCTCCGCACCCTCGCTGCGCAACAAGCAGATATTCCGTGTGGACTCCTTCCGCGAGAAACCCGACCTGCAGACGGCAGAGCAGTACATCAGGAAGAGCAACTACTACTGGAATGCCGGCATCTTCATCTGGAACGTGTCGACCATCGTCAATGCCTTCCGGGTCTACCAGCCCCGCATGGCCAAGACCTTCGAGGACATGCTGCCTGTGTACGGCACCGACAGTGAGCAGGACGTCGTCAATGAGCACTTCCCCAAGTGTGAGAACATCTCGGTGGACTATGCCATCATGGAGAAGGCCGAGGAGATATTCGTGTGTCCTGCCGACTTCGGGTGGAGCGACCTGGGCACGTGGGGCTCGCTGCTCACGCAGAGCCACCGCGACCTGTATGGCAATGCGGCCATAGGCCCTGACATTTCCCTCTTCGAGAGCCACAACTGCATCGTCCACACCACGCAGGAGCGCAAGGTGGTGGTGCAGGGCCTCGACGGATATATCGTGGCCGAGAACGACAACACATTATTAATATGTAAGCTCTCTGAAGAACAGCGCATCAAGCAGTTTTCAGGACAATCGTAAGATCGAAGATGAACAAGACTGCCATCATTACAGGCATCACCGGCCAGGACGGCTCGTTCCTGGCCGAGTTGCTCATTGAGAAAGGCTACGAGGTGCACGGGCTCATGCGCCGCTCCTCGTCGTTCAATACCGGGCGCATAGAGCACCTCTATCTCGACGAGTGGGTGCGCGACATGAAGAAGAAGCGACTGGTGAACCTGCACTATGCTGACATGACCGACTCGTCGAGCCTGATACGCATCATCAGCGAGGTACAGCCCACCGAAATCTATAACCTGGCGGCCCAAAGCCACGTGAAGGTGAGCTTCGAGGTGCCGGAATACACCGCCGAGACCGATGCCGTGGGCGTGCTGCGCCTGCTGGAGGCCGTGCGCATCTGCCGGCTCACGGACAGCTGCCGCATCTATCAGGCCAGCACGTCGGAACTGTACGGAAAGGTGCAGGAAGTGCCCCAGCGCGAGACCACTCCCTTCTATCCCCGTTCGCCCTACGGCGTGGCCAAGCTCTATGGCTACTGGATGATGAAGAACTATCGCGAGGCCTATGACATGTACTGCTGCAACGGCATCCTCTTCAACCATGAGAGCGAGCGGCGCGGCGAGACCTTCGTCACCCGCAAGATTACGCTGGCCGCAGCACGCATAGCACAGGGATACCAGGACAAGCTCTACCTGGGCAACCTGAACGCGCTGCGCGACTGGGGCTACGCCCGCGACTATGTGGAGTGTATGTGGCTCATCCTGCAGCAGCCACAGCCTGACGACTACGTCATTGCCACTGGCGAGTATCACACCGTGCGCGAGTTCTGCACCCTGGCTTTCCGCGAGGTGGGCATCGAGCTCCGCTGGGAAGGCGAAGGGGTGAATGAGAAGGGAATCTGCGAAAGGATATTAGACACCAGGCTCTCGCAACTCTTCGAAGGACAGGTCCTCGTCGAGGTAGACCCCAAATACTTCCGACCGGCCGAGGTGGACCAGCTGCTGGGCGATCCCTCGAAGGCCAAGGCCCAGTTGGGCTGGAACCCGCAGAAGACCAGCTTCCCCGAGCTGGTGCGCATCATGGTGCAGCACGACATGAAGTTCGTCAAGAAGTTGTTCATCAAAGCACACATGGACGAGTGACGGTATCGTAAAAGGCTCTGCGAGTTTTGTATGGGTAAAGCCGTTTTTTCAAGTTACAAACCCCATCCCTGCCCCTCCCCTTGAAGGGAGGGGAGTGCCTACGGAGTCCCCCTGCGTCGGACAAGGCGGCAGCCGCTCCCCT
>DGHX01000119.1:22629-27109 GCA_002392835.1 Prevotella sp. UBA3837
GGTGGGGTCAGTAATTACCCACACAAATCTTGTAGAACCTCGTAAATCATAGCAGTAATATGTTGGATAAGACAAGCAAGATATACGTGGCCGGCCATCGCGGACTGGTGGGGTCGGCCATCTGGGACAACCTGCTCAGCCGGGGCTACAGCAACCTTGTGGGGCGCACCCACCAGGAGCTGGACCTCTGTGACCAGCCGTCGGTGCGCCGATTCTTCGACGAAGAGCGCCCGCAGGCCGTGGTGCTGGCTGCCGCCTTCGTGGGCGGCATTATGGCCAACTCGCTCTATCGCGCCGACTTCATCATGCAGAACATGCAGATGCAGTGCAACGTCATCAGCGAGGCCTACGCCCACGGCGTGCAGAAGCTGCTCTTCCTGGGCAGCACCTGCATATACCCCAAGAACGCGCCGCAGCCCATGAAGGAGGACGCGCTGCTCACGTCGCCCCTGGAGTACACCAACGAGGAGTATGCCATAGCCAAGATTGCGGGGCTGAAGATGTGCGAGAGCTATAACCTGCAGTACGGCACCAACTACATTGCCGTGATGCCCACCAACCTCTACGGGCCCAACGACAACTTCCACCTGGAGAACTCGCACGTCATGCCCGCCATGATCAGGAAAGTGTGGCTGGCCAAGCTGCTGCACGACCAGAACTGGCGCTACCTGCGCCGCGACCTGAACCAGCGCCCCGTGGAGGGCGTGAGCGGGCTGCAGGGCGACGACGAGATAGCTGGGGTGCTGGCGAAATACGGCATCTACGACAACCGCGTGGAGCTGTGGGGCACGGGTGCTCCGCTGCGCGAGTTCCTGTGGAGCGAGGACATGGCCGATGCCTCGGTGCACGTGCTGCTGAACGTCGACTTCAGCGACATCATCGGTATAGAGAAGTATTCCTCCGTGCACTACGGCAACACCACCGACGGAGCCGTAGACCGCAACCACAGCCAGGGGCGTGGCGGTGCGCTGCCCCAGCTGGGCGAGATTCGCAACTGCCACATCAACATCGGCACGGGGCGCGAGATCAGCATACGCCAGCTGAGCCAGCTGGTGGCAAAGACCGTGGGCTTCGAGGGTGAGATCGTCTTCGACGCCTCAAAGCCCGACGGCACACCGCGCAAGCTGACCGACGTAGAAAAGCTGCACAGCCTGGGATGGAAGCACAAGGTGGAAGTGGAAGAGGGCGTGGAGCGCCTGTTCCAGTGGTACACCGACCATCTGTAGCGCCGGCCTTTGTATAATGACAGCGGCAGCATACCTCGTGTGAAGTATGCTGCCGCTGCGTTTTATTCTGCTATCTTGATCGACATGGCCTTCAGCTGTTGCCAGCCGGCGCGGTCGGTGAGGCGTATCATGAAGTGATAGTCGCCGGTGTCGATGTCCGTAGGGATGCTGATGTCCACACGGGCAGTATAACTGCGCTGGCCGGCAGGAATGGTGCCGTCGTAGATGAAATGCCACGGCTTCACGGGCTCTCGCTCCTCCTCCTTAGGGCAGTCGGAGGTCGACGTGCCGTCGGTGTGGTGGTCGAAGTTGTCGTGAATCTCCAGGTTGTAGGCTCCCAGCTCCTGGTTGTCGGTGAACACATAGTTGAAGGCGATGACCTGTCCGCGGCGGTACACCTCGCAGTCGACAGGCGAGGCCACGATGCCCTCGCTGCTAATCTCAGGATAAGTCATGTCGCGCCCGGCTTCGTCTTCATCGTCGTCGCTGCACGAGGCGAAACCAAGTGATAGTGAGCAGAATACAGCCATCATCAGGCTAAGATACTTCATATTTTTCATTGTCGTAGTCATTTGAATTTTTCATTTATCATTTATCATTTATTATTTAGCGAAGCGCTAAAACTCCAGCCCCACCATGAGCGACACGTTGCGCCCGGGTTCGGGCACCTCTATGAGTCGGTAGTAGCTGGTGTGGTCGTAGTAGCGGCGGTCGAGCAGGTTGTCGGCATGCAGCGCAAGGCTGAGCGTTGAGTTGTGCAGCCGTATCTCCTTTCCTGCCGCGAGGTTCAGCGTCCAGTAGCCGTCGGTAGGCTTCTCGGGCGGCACAATCTCGTCCTGGCGTCCCACGACGTGGGCGTTCATTTCCACAAAGCCGTCGTTCCGCCGCCCGAAGCTGTAGCGCACACCGCCATCCGTGGACCAGGGGGTGGAGAAGGGTAGGGTGTAGCCCTTCTTCGGCCCCGACTTCTGGCGGGCATACAGGTATTCGCCCTGCCAGTGCAGCTGCCAGTGCCTTGCCACATGCCAGGTCAGCTCGGCCTCAACGCCGTAGCGCAGCACACGGGCCTGAGTGTACTCATACAGCTGCAGGCCCTCTACGTAGCTGGCCGTGGGGCTGAGGTAGATGTAGTTGGGGAAGTCGTTCAGGTAGGGTTCCACCTGCACCTCCACGTCGTCGTTGGCCCAGCTCACGGTGGCGTCCACCTGGTATGACTGCTCGGGGTCGAGGTGGCTGTTGCCGCGCTCGTAGCGGAAGATGTGGTAGTTCACACCGTTGGCCCCCAGCTCCTTAGGTATGGGCACGCGGAAACTCTTGCCCACGTTGGCCTTCAGCACCCACAGTCCCGTGCTGTAGTTCACGCCTGCCGACCAGGTGAAGCTGGTGAAGTGGCGGCGCATGTCGGAAGAGCGCTGGAGCGGCTCCCCTGCAGCCCCCATGGGCGAGGCTCCCCCTACGGCCCCCGCGGGTGAGGCCCCCCCTACGGCCCCCGAGGGGGCTTCTATAGACTTGGGGGTGGGGTACCAGTCGTGATATTCGTGGATGTGGGTTCGTGCGCGGTCCAGTCGCAGGCCGGCGTTCAGTATGAGGTTGTCGCTCAGGGTGTAGCGGTCCATGGCGTAGAGACCGGCGCCGGCCGTCTCGAAGTCGGGGATGATGAAGCCCCATCCTCCCCGGCGGTTGTGCTGCAGCTCTCCGCTGAGGCCCGCCTGCAGCGCATGCCGGCCCAGCTCGTGGCGCAGGGTCAGCGCACCGGTATAGGTGCTCTTGTTGAAGCGGCGCTCCTTGGTGCCGTCGGGCTTGGGCATATAGCCGTGGCTGACGGGTTCCGAGTGCTCTTCGCGCAGGTTGTTCTGGTAGGCCAGGTTCAGCTCGGCCGACAGGTCATCGGTGCGCCATGTGGTGTGGCTGAGCACCTTCAGGTGGTTCACCCACTGTTGGGGCAGGTCGATGTCGCGCCGCGAGCGGTCGTAGCGCCCGTAGTCGATGTTGCGGGCCTCCAGCCCGTGGGCATTGGCAAAGAAGCCGCTCTTCGAGTAGCTGTCTGAGATGCGCACGTCGGTGTGGAAGTTATAGCCGGCATAGCCCACCATCAGGCTGCCGTCGCGCTCGCAGCCTGCCGTGTTGCGCAGCCGCTGGTCCTTCAGGGGGTACCAGCGGGCGTAATACTGAATGCTGTCGGTGGGCACGCGGTAGTCGGCGTAGTCGGTCAGCGTGGCGTTGGCGCGGTAGAAGAACTTCCCCCGTCGTCCGCCCACCTTGGCCGACAGGCCCAGCAGCTCGTTGTTCGAGCGTCCGAAGAGCTGCACGCTGCCGCTCAGTGGCGCCGTGGGCACATGGTTGGTGTAGAGGCTGAGCACGCCGCCGATGGCGTCGCTGCCGTAGAGGAGGGCCGCCGGGCCCTTGATGACCTCGGCGCGGTCCACGGCAAACTGGTCTATCTCCAGTCCGTGGTCGTCGCCCCATTGCTGTCCCTCGTGCTTCACGCCGTCTTCGCTCACGGCCAGGCGGTTGAAGCCCAGGCCGCGGATGGTGGGCTTCGACTGTCCAGAGCCTATCGACATCGCCTTCACGCCGGGTATGCCCTCCAGGGTCTGCATCAGGCTGCCTGCCATGTGCTCATGCAGGTAGTCGCCGCTCACCTGCACGGCTGACTGCGACGAGCGCATCAGCTGGTTGTGGCGCTGCTGACCGGTTACGGTGACGGCATCGAGCGTGATGACTGTGTCGGCCGGCGCTGTGCACGAAAGCACAGCAGCCAGTAACGATGTTATCATACTGAATGTCTGTTTGATTGATTAGAATGTGAAAGCTGTTCTCCCCTTCATCCGTGCAGGGGGGAGGAATACATTCAAACAGACGGCGGGGCGCGCAGCAAGGGCGTGCCGCAGACGCAGGGCAGGCTGAAGCCCTGGCGCTGGGCAAAGAGTATTTTACTTACATTATTATATATAAGGAGTGTGACGCCTACGACTGCCAGCAGCGGCAGCGTGAGAAACTGGCAGAGCACGCAGTCGTGCACACAGCCGCTCTGCTGGCCCAGGTGGCCGCTGCAGTGGTGCTGCACGCACTCGGTGCACGACGTCAGTGCCGATGCCGACGGCTGGTGCAGGTGCAGTGCCGACAGCAACAGCATGGGCAGGAACACTGCCAACAGCAGTCGTGATGCAAACTGTCGCTTCGTCGTTACGTTCATGGCCTGTATGTCGCTAAACTCCGATGCAAAGGTACGAAAAATGTTGCACTACTTGCAC
>DGHX01000163.1:0-31627 GCA_002392835.1 Prevotella sp. UBA3837
CCTTTAACTCCTTTAACTCCCCAATGTTGAGCGAATGCGAAACTTGAATCATTCATCACTTCGTTCAGGTGTAGCGAGTGTAGCGTGTTTATCCTCGCGCGCGCGTAATAGGAAATATGAGGTACGTCGGAAGGGGGGTATTGGCCGTGTCGTACGCCCCCAAAAAGAAACAAAAGTTAAGATTAGAAGAAAAAAAACGAAACATTATTTGGCAATTTTAATAATTCTTCGTACTTTTGCAGCCAAATGTATACATACTAATTCTATATTTACTAAAAACTAATCTTATGTCTGTTAAAATTCAGAGTATCTTTCGTACGGCGCTACTGTTGTGCCTACTCTTGGTCGTGGGCCATCTCCAGGCGCAGACCGTTGCCAAGGGTACGGTGACAGATGCCACTGGCGAGACCGTCATTGGCGCGACCGTAGTTGAGAAGGGAAACCCGACGAATGCAGCAGTGACCGACATTGACGGTAACTTCACACTGAAGCTGCAGAAAGGCAAGACAGTGGTCATCTCCTACATAGGAATGGTGCCACAGGAAGCCACCGCCGGCCCGAACATGAAAATCCAGTTACAGGACGACAACGCTGCACTGGAGGAAGTCGTCGTTGTGGGCTACACCAGCAAGGCCCGTAAGGACCTCACCGGCTCGGTAGGCTCCATCAGCGGTGTGAAGCTGGCTGCCGTGCCCGTCAGCTCAGCGGCCGTGGCCCTGCAGGGAAAGATTTCCGGCGTGCAGGTAACCACCGTCGACGGACAGCCGGGTGCCGATGTGAACATCCGCGTGCGCGGCGGCACCTCGGTGACGCAGAGCAACGAGCCCCTCTACATCGTTGACGGATTCCAGGTGGACAACATCAACGATATTCCCCCCACCGACATTGCCTCGATCGACGTGCTGAAGGACGCCTCGCTCACCGCCATCTACGGTGCCAAGGGCGGCAACGGCGTCGTCGTCGTCACCACCAAGAGCGCACAGGCCGGCAACGTGAAGGTGACCTTCAACGGAAGCCTGACGCTGAGCCACCTCTCGAAGAAGCTCGACCTGATGAACGCCGAGGAGTTTGCAGAGTACCAGTATCAGTGGCACGCCGCCGAGGGTACCCGCAAGACCACGGCACAGTTCTACAAGGCTAACTTCGGCAACCCCTACGACCTCGACATGTACACCACCCTGCCCACCCACGACTGGCAGGACGAGGTGATGGGCGAGACGCCGCTGAACTACTCCACCAACGTCACCATCGGCGGCGGCTCGGACAAGGTGAAGTTCAACGTGTCGCTCACACAGAGCGAGGACAAGGGTATCATCATGGGCTCGGGCGTGCGCCGCACGAACATCAACGTGAAGACCAACGTGCAGATAACCAACAAGCTCAGCATGCAGTTCAACCCCAAGTTCACCTTCCGACGCGACGAGGGTGCCGGCGGTGAGCATGTGGGCACGGGCGGCATCATCGACGTGCTGAAATACCGCCCCACCAACGGCCTGCGCGAGTACGGATACATAGACCCCCGCTATGCTGACCCCGACGAGGAGGAGCTGTTCAACATGACGAACCCCAAGAGCGACATCGCCATCAACCAGCTCATCAAGCACAGCTACACCTACACCAACAGCCTGTCCTTCGACTGGCGCCCCATCGACGGCCTGACGCTGCGCACCGAAGCCACCATCGGCCTGAACTGGATTGACCAGAGCCGCTTCTACGGCGCACTGACCGACATGGGCCAGAAGACCGAGCACAACAAGCAGCCCCTGGCCACGCTGCTGAACAGCAACCGCCTGAGCTATGTGTGGACCAACACCGCCAGCTACAACTTCACGGCGAAGGACGCACACAACTGGTCGTTCCTGCTGGGACAGGAAATCAACAGCTCGCAGCGCCGCTCCAACGAATACACCAACCACTTCTTCCCCCGCTCGTTCACCGCACGCGAGGCATGGGACAACATGGGATTCGGCACGCCCTACGAGGCATACTCATCACTGGCAACACCCGACCGCACGGCATCGTTCTTCGGACAGGTGAGCTACAACTTCAAGCACAAGTACCTGCTCTCAGCCACGTTCCGTGCTGACGGCAGCACCAAGTTCGCACCCGGCAACCAGTGGGGCTACTTCCCCTCCATCAGCGGTGCATGGGTGATGAGCGAGGAGCCCTTCATGAAGGACATCAAGTGGATTACGAACCTAAAAATTCGCGCCGCCTACGGTCTGGCCGGTAACAACCGCATCAACGATGACATGTGGCGCGTGCTCTATGCCATCAACTCCACCGGCGGCCCAGGCTTCGGAGAGACGACGGCACTGGGCGAGAAGTACTATGGCAACCAGGGCGGATCGCAGTTCAGCAACGAGAAGATCAAGTGGGAGACCACCATCACCCGCAACCTGGCCGCCGACATCTCGCTCTTCAACGGACGACTGAGCATCACCCCCGAGTTCTACTGGAACACCACCCGCGACCTGCTCTACAGGTCGAACCTGCTGGCCGTGGGCTACACCACACAGATGCAGAACATAGGACAGGTGACGAACAAGGGCGTTGAGCTGACCGTCGGCGGCGACATCCTGCAGGGCAAGGACTTCGTGCTGAGCGCCAACCTCACCTTCGGCCACAACAAGATGAAGATTGACAAGCTCAACGGCACCGACCGCGAGGTGTGGGAGAAGAACGGACGCTGGTCGTCGGCCTACGGCGACGGCGACTACCTGCTGCGCGTGGGCGACGAGGTGGGCCTCATCTACGGATGGGTCTACGACGGCCTGTACGGGCTCGACGAGTTCTACTACAACCCCACCGACAACTACCGCGCCATACCTTGGGGCTCGAGCGCTGCTGACAACGGCACGTCGGCCAACCAGGGACCGCGCAGCGACGGCTACGTAACGGTCATCAACGCCGTGTCGTCGCCGAACTTCGGCACCGCCACCCTGCCCGGACGCATCAAGTTCAAGGACCTCGACGGCGACGGACGCATCACCGATGCCGACCGTACCGTCATCGGCAACACCAACCCCCGCTTCCAGGGCGGCTTCGGACTGAACGGACAGTGGAAGGACTTCGATGTCAACGTCAACTTCACTTACATGCTCGACTTCGACATCAACAACGCCACGGCCTATGCACTCTCGTCGGCCAACGGCAACAAGAACCGCTTCTTCAACGTGCTCGCACGCTTCAAGGACGGATGGCAGTACAACGACAAGGACGGCAGCATCACCGGCACCAAGGGTGACATACTGTACATGTGCTCCTACCTGGCCGACAAGAATGCCGAGCAGGTGTATCGCGAGGCCAACACCGGGCGCACGCTGTGGAACCCGCAGGACGTGACCAACAACCTGGCCAACAGCTACTTCATCGAGGACGGCTCCTTCCTGCGCTGCAATGACATCACGCTGGGCTACACCCTGCCCAAGGACCTCACCAAGAAATGGGGCATCTCGAAGGCACGCTTCTATGTGTCGACCAGCAACCTCTTCATCATCACCAGCTACACTGGCTATGACCCCGAGGTGGACATCCAGACCGGACTGACCAGCGGCATGGACTACAACCGCTACCCGCGCAACCGCAGCTTCGTTTTCGGCACAAACATCACATTCTAATAAAAGCCACACAATATGAAAAAGAGAATAACAGCATATTTAGCATATCTGGCTATGGCTCTCCCCATCGGGGGAGTCGGAGGGGGGCTTCTTGTTTCCTGCAATGACTACCTCGACGTGGAGGCACCATCGGCTTACACGCCAGAGTTCGTCTACAGCCAGAAGAGTGAGATAGAGCGCGCACTGAACGGCGTGTACGCACAGATGCTGGTCAACGACCTCTACGGAAACGCCTTCCAGCAGACGTTCCAGCTGAACAGCGACGTTGACATCACCATCAGCTCGGCCAGCTCGCATTCGCACAACACCTACAGCCGCTTCGACTGCGACGCACAGGGTGGCGAAATCTACAAGTTCTGGACTGCAGCCTACAACGCCATCGAGTATGCCAACAAGTTCATACTCGGCGTGGAGCAGAGCAGCTTCGTCACCAAGCCCGAAGGGCTCTCCGAGGAGGAGGACGCCGAGTGGGCACAGGATGCCGAGGTGCTGCAGTGGCTGGGCGAGGCCAAGTGCCTGCGCGCCATGGTCTACCACGACCTCGTGGTGATGTTCGGCGACGTGCCCTTCACCTTCACGCCCGCCAGCGACCGCGAAGAATACATCTTCCCCATCGTCGACCGCGAGCAGATACAGCAGCAGCTCATCGACGACCTGAAGCAGGCCGCCGTCAACATGGCCTCCACCAGCAGCGTCACCGTAGAGCACTGCTCGAAGGAGTTCGCACAGGCACTCATCGCACGCATAGCACTCACCGCCGGCGGATACTCGCTGCACCCCGACAAGAGCGACGCACGCAGCTATGGCACCATGCAGCGCCCGCAGAACTGGCAGGACTTCTACCGCACGGCACGCGACTACGCCGACTCGGTCATCACTGCCGGCACACACAGCCTCAACATGAGCTATCAGGATGTGTTCGTGGGCGAATGTAACTACCAGGTGGTGAACAACGATGACCCCATCTTCGAGCTCCCCTTTGCCAAGAACTCCACCGGCAACACCGGCTACCGCCATGGACCCGTCTACTCCTCGTATGAAGGACAGACCGTAGGACCCTGGGGCGAGTGCAACGGCGGCGTACGCCTGAACGCTTTCTACCGCTTCCTCTTCCGCACCGGTGACCTGCGCCGCGAGTTCGTCAACGGACTGTGGTACTACACCTACAAGACCGACAATGCCACCAGCACCCTCGTCGACTCCGTCGTCATCCGCAACGACTACTTCGTGCACAACAACAAGTGGTCGAAGCTGTGGACTGCCGAAGGCTCGGCACTGGGCAACACCACCACCGGCGCCACGGGCATCAACTTCCCCTACATGCGCTATGCTGACGTGCTGCTGATGTTTGCCGAAGCCGACAACGAACTCAACGGCGGCCCCACCGACAAGGCCGTGGAATGCCTCACACAGGTGCACAGCCGTGCCTTTGCCGACGGCGACCCCACCTTCATCGCCGATGCACAGGCCGACAAGGACGCCTTCCAGAAGGCCGTCCTCGACGAGCGCAAGTGGGAGTTTGCCGGCGAGAACATGCGCTGGCGCGACCTGGTGCGCACCAACACCTACGCCGAGGAGCTGATGTACAGCTTCCTGCGCTACTACTCGGCAGGCATGCAGAACGCACAGGGCCTCACAGGCTACGAGGACGCCATCAACGAGCACGACGGATACAGCACAGAGAAGGGATACATCGACAACCTGCCCTCGAACATCTACTTCCACAAGTACCAGATTGAGGAGGTGTCGCCCGTGGGCCTGCGCTTCTACAAGGCTCAGCTCTATGGCTATACCCTCGACGCCGCCTACAATGTAGTGGGCAAATACCCCAACCAGTCGCTGCCCAGCCTGCGCATCTACAATGCCTACGCATCGGCCAGCCGACCGGTGAAGAGCAACATCACCAACGGCGGCTTCAAGGCCGACGACTGGATGAGCGCCACCTTCTACCAGTGGGGCGACAACAACAGCGGCACGCCGAAGGACCAGTGCAAATACTCCTTCTACGGATTCATGCGCAGCGACGACAACGGCAATATGTGGATCATACGCAACGGCGTGCAGGAGATGTTCTCCAGCATACTCAAGACCGAGGAGCTGCCCGTGGTGCGCTACATACTGCCACTTCCCAACCTGGTCGTACAGCGCTCGGCAGGTGCCTATAAGAACTACTACGGCTATAACAACTAACCATCTCACACGCAACAGATTATGAAAAAGATACTCAACAACATCATGCTTCTGATGGCTGCCACATCGGCACTCACCGTCGCCTCGTGTCAGGACGACGACGACAAGGCAGCACCCGGCACCGACCGTGAGTTCATGACCATGTTCATCTGCGAGAACACACGCGGCAAGGGAGCCGACTATCCGTACAACAGCGGACTCGACGGCGCCTTTGCACACGGCAACACCGTACACCTGTACTGGTATGGCGTGAACGACTGCGCCGGCTATCAGGTGCAGATGGCCTACGAGCAAAAGGTGACGCTCGGACCCACGGCATGGGCTGCCGTGCAGGGAACCAGCGACCTCGTCGTAGACACCATCGTGGGGCCGAAGGTGCTCGACCTGATGATCTACAACCTGCCCTACAACACCCGCTACCGCTTCGCCATACGCGCCCTGTCGAAGAAAGACCAGAACATCAAGGGCGACGAGAGCACCTTCGCTCACGCCAGCAACTGGTTCGGACACGGCAACGGACGACAGTGGCAGGAATACTTCGGCGTGGCAACGCAGCCCAGATACCTCACCCCGAAGGCCATCTACGTGAACCAGGCACAGACCACCGAGACCACCATGACCGTCTACCTGCGTAGCACCGTGGACGACCTCATTAAGGGCAACGACGTGGTGGACGGATACCTGAACATCAACACCGACGAGGGCAAGGACGAGCTGCAGGCCTACTACGAGAACTTCAACATCGACGCCGACGGCAACCTTGGCTACAAGTACCTCACCGTTGACCCCTCGCCCAGCAACCCTAACGCCAGCGTGGGCGAAAAGTGGCGCCGCTACCTCATCACCGACGAGGACCGCGCACGCGGATTCATCACCATCGACGGCCTGTCGCCCAACAGCACCTACGTCATCAACGTCGTTGACCCAACGGTGACCGTAGCCGTGGATGCCATCTACAACACCTGCACCGAGCGCAGCGACGGCAAGCCCGGCCCCGCCATCTTCCTGCCCTGGGACTCGCTCTACGAGAACGCCGCCACCATGGCACTGCCCGACGACGACGCCGTGAAGCGCACCGACGTGTTCGCACTGGCCACAGAGAAATACCAGGCAGCACCGCTCAGCCCCACGCTCTACGACTTCATCTCGAACACCACGCTGGCCGAGGGTCAGACCTTCTACCTGGAAGGCGGCAAGACCTACTACCTCGACGGCAACGACGGCACCGGCAAGGGATTCGTACTGGCCACACGGCCTGAAGACGTGGCACAGGGCAAGCGTGCACGCGTCATCAGCGGCATAGGACACCACAACCGCTACAACCAGGGCACCGACGGCAAGCAATGGCAGGGCCCCTACTCCATGTTCATGTTCGGACGCTCGCCCGAACCCGGTGAGGGCGGCGAGATTCGCATGAAGAAGCTGGAGTTCCGCGACATCGACTTCGACAACCCCGAAGCCCTGAACTACGGCGACAACCAGGCAGGACTGGGCACCGTGGCCGGCAACTACTTCTTCAACATGTACAGCGACGGCATGGCCGTGACCCTCGACTCGCTGGTCATCGAGAACTGCTCGTTCAAGCGGCTGGTGCGCGGCTTCATACGCGAGCAAGGCCCCAACTACAAGGTGTGGAACCACGTGCTCATCAAGAACAACCTGTTCTACGACTGCGGCTACTACAACCAGGGCGCTGGCGGCTACTGCTGGATTGCCGGTATCAACCAGCCCGGATCGAACCTCTACAAGGACATGAAGGTCATCGAGAACACGTTCTACGACAGCCCCTTCCCTGCCTTCTTCAGCGAGGAGAACACCGACAACCTGCGCGACAACGGCGCATGGTACATCACCTTCTCGAACAACACGCTCATCAACTTCAACACCCGCGCCAGCGGTGCCATCATCAAGATGCGCCAGCTGCCCCACGGCTCGGTCTACAACGTAGAGAACAACCTCTTCGTGCTCTGCAAGCAGCCCGGCGACCAGCGACAGCTGCAGATGTGGGGAGCAGACATCCGCGAGACGCAGCCACAGGCCGACGGCTCCTCGGGCGTGGTGACGCTGAACTTCAACAACAACTGGTCGACGAACAACGACCTCACCAACGGCAGCATCTTCAGCGCCAGCCCCTGGACAGCCACCAGCAACAACTTCGGCAAGCTCGTCAAGGAGGGAACGGCAGTGCTGAAAGGCACACTGGAGGTGAGCGTGGCCGACATCTCGGCCACAGAGCTCATGGTCAGCCCCTGCCCGCCCTTCGTGGCACAGAGCGCCAACGACCAGAACATGCACCGCGCCGAGGCACTCGACGGAACGGCTAAAGAGTACAACGTGAACCTCTTCTTCAAGAACTTCGACAACGACATCGTGCGCAACAACGCCGGAGCAGCACGCTGGCGCGTACAGTGAAGTGATAAGTGACAAGTGATTAATTTCAACTGAAATACAGACTATTATGAATAAGTTCATTAGCAAGATAACAATGATGGGATGCTGCCTCGCACTCCTGGCCACTGCCGCCGCGTGCAGCGATGCCAATGAGTATGAGGATGCCGTCACCGACAACCCCGCATGGAGCGACGCCCACCCCACCAGCCTGGCCAGCACCAAGTATGTGCGCGGCACGGGAATGAAGAAGAATGTCTACGGCGTTGAGGTGCAGGGCTTCATCGAGAGCCTCGACTTCGTCTCGGCCGACTCCGTGCAGGTGAAGATGAGCCAGGGTGCCACCGAGGGAACCTGGGTCGACGACTCAAACACCGAGCGCGTGCCACTCTATGAGTACACTTACAATGAGGCATCGGGA
This sequence comes from Prevotella sp. UBA3837, assembly GCA_002392835.1. Lineage (GTDB taxonomy): Bacteria > Bacteroidota > Bacteroidia > Bacteroidales > Bacteroidaceae > Prevotella. The sequence goes on from DGHX01000163.1 coordinate 8,620, forward strand.
AAGATAGAAATCCTGAAGCGCACCGTCGACGACAACAAGCGCGTGTCGAAGTCGGTCATCTTCTCGGGTGTGGCCGTCACGGCCGACAAGGACATCATCACCATGATGCACTTCGGCGATACGCCCATGCAGACCTACCTGGTAAAGCAATAAGCCAGCAGATGAACAACCTCGTTTGGGAGGCTGCACGCTTGCAGCCTCCCAAATTATTGCAGCCATGAAGCCCATTAACGGCCAATCTGGCTATATAGCCTCATTTTTTTACACATTTTAATTGCAAATAATTTGCAGATTACAGCTTTTTTCGTATCTTTGCACCGTAATATCAGAAAGCATACAACAAACTTTATTTATTAACTAACACATTTTATTTATGAAGAAATTATTTACTTTAGCTCTGGCCCTCCTGGGCTTCGCTGGTGTCAGCAACGCCGCTACGGTAGACGAGCTGGCAGTGCTCAAGCACAGCTATGTGCTCGTTGGCGACGATTGGACCAACAATGGAACCGAAAAGATTGCCAAGAATGCGCTTTTCGGCGACAACCATTTCTTTACCCCGACAGGTCACGACAAAGCTACGAACAAAGGTAGCATTGACCTTTCTTCGGTAGACGAACTCGGTATCGTAACAGAAGAGATTGCAAAGAAGTATGGCGAGTATGGTTCTCACCTGAACTCACTTCGTCTGAAGACCTCTCAGGATGTTTTCGCTATCTCTGTAACCGCAAAATCAAAGGTTATCATTTTCTACGAGAACAACAAAGCATTACGCTATCCCATTTTCGCCAAGGATGCCAAGCTTGAGAACAAGCTGACCAGCGATGCCGACATCAAGGCTTCCGGCGAGATTGGTTCCAAAGGCTATGGTCGCATTGAATGGACAGCTGAAGACGACGGCGTTGTCTATGTTGGTGCCGAGAACCAGATTTTCGTCAGCTATGTCATCGTCGAAGCCAACGAGGCTCCCGGCACTCCTCAGGTAAAACTGGGCGACCAGAAGTTCGAGGGTGGCCTGTGGTACCGCGAGGTGAGCTGCAAGGCCGTTGAGGCCGAGGGCTTCCCCACCATCGTCACCTACACCACCGACGGCACTGCCCCCACTGCAGCCAGCCCCGTTTACACGGCTCCCATCAAGTGCTACAACAACATGACCGTGAAGTTCCAGGCCTTCATGGACCTCGGAACCGGTGCTGCCGATGAGGCTGCCATTCTGCCAGGGGCCGACAACGAAGTTCCCGTGAGCTTCGCCTTCGATGCTCCCACCATCAACGCCGACGGTGCCAACGTCACCATCAGCAGCCCCTATGCTGAGCAGAACGGCTCGAACTTCTACAAGATTGGCGATGCCGACGCAGTGAAGGGCGACAGCTTCTCCCTGACTGAGAGCGCCACCGTAAGCGCCTACACCGAGATTGCCAACGGCAGCTACGGAACCTTCCTTTCGAAGAACAGCTCGAAGGACGTCTATGTGCTCAACCCCATCAAGAGCAAGAAGATTATCGCCGTCACCGCCGGCGAAGTGGTGCTCGACGAGGAGGCTACCGAGACCTCTACCACTGGTCCTGTCTACAAGGTTGAGAACGGTGCCATCAGCGCCGACAAGATGGACTTCTTCGTGAAGAACCTCGAGTTCGCAGTGGTCACCAACGAAGACTATCAGGTTGACGGCGAGACCCGCTACATCAAGATGAACAACACCAACATCACCTTCATGGTGGCCGACGGCGACAGCGTGACGGTGAAGGTTGTCTGCTCGAAGAACTCGTGCAAGAACATCGACTCTGAAAGTGCTTCCGACCGCCAGTGCGTCATCAACGTGAGCGGCACCACCTACATGGTTCCCGGCACCGAGGTCGACGACAAGGGCAACACCCTGGGCCTGGCTCCCAACGAGGGCGGCAACGTCATCGAGTTCGGCCTCACCGGCGGCACCTACACCTTCCAGAAGTACTCGGGCACCGGCAACATCCTCATCAAGAGCATCGAGATTACGCCTGCTACCGCTGAGTCTGAGACACTCGACCTCATCGACCGCTTCACCAGCTGCTGGAACGGCTCTGAGACCAACACCCACAATGACGACGGCACCGTCACCTACAATGCCGTACAGTGGGGTGGCCTGGCCGCATGGATTGGCGGCGAGGACTGGAGCGAGTACGAGAAGATCGTCTTCGAGTTCGCAGAGCCCACCACCTTCGCTACGCAGATTTTCCTGCAGTATGCTGACGGCACCGAGACAAAGGCATGGATCAACGACGGTGCTGCCACCGCCGAGTGCACACTCGAGGCTGGCAAGGTGGCCGTCAACCAGGCTGCCCTGCAGTGCGCCGAGGCCGGTACACTGACCATCACCAAGATTTATCTGGTGAAGGCTTCTGCCGGCATCAGCAACATGCAGGCCGTGGCTCCCGTGCGCAGCGGTGCCATCTACAACCTCGCCGGACAGAAGGTCGACGCCAACTATCGTGGCGTGGTCATCGTCAACGGCAAGAAGATGCTGCAGAAGTAAGCCAACAGGCTGACAACCAATATCACCCATGCAATGGGGCGGACACTGCACAAGGGCAGGCGTCCGCCCTTTTTTCTTGCAATTATTTGGCTGTATCGGAAAATGTTCGTAACTTTGCAGCAGATTCTAACAACAAGCACAATACTTATGAACACTCTTACTAAAACAATGGGTGCTGCTGCCATGCTCCTGTCGATGGCCAGCACCTCAGCAGCCCAGCAGGCTGAGCTGACACCCGCCTTCCCCGGTGCCGAGGGCTTCGGTCGCTACGTCAGCGGCGGCCGCGGCGGCAAGGTGCTGCACGTGAAGAACCTGAAGGACAGCGGCTACCAGTCGCTGCGCTGGTGCCTGCAACAGACGGGGGCGAAGACCATCGTCTTCGACGTCTCGGGCACCATCCACCTCGAGTCGGCACTCAGCATCCCCTCGAACACCACCATCGCTGGGCAGACGGCCCCCGGCGACGGCATCTGCGTGGCCGACTACCCCGTGAACATCAACGGCAACAACGTCATCGTGCGCTACATGCGCTTCCGACTGGGCAACAAGAACGTGCTCAAGGACGGCGCCGACGGCTGGGACGGCTTCGGCGGCTTCGACAAGATGGACTGGATGATAGACCACTGCTCCGTCTCGTGGAGCATCGACGAGTGTCTCTCCGTCTTAGGCAACAAGAACACCACCGTGCAGTGGTGCCTGGTGGCCCAAAGCCTGGTGAACAGCGGACACTCGAAGGGAGCCCACGGCTACGGCGGCAACTGGGGCGGCAGCGGAGCCTCCTTCCACCACAACCTTATAGCGCACCACACCAGCCGCACGCCGCGACTGGGCCCGCGCCCCACCACACAGCTCGACGAGCGCATGGACATGCGCAACAACGTCATCTACAACTTCGGCGGAAACGGCTGCTACGGAGGCGAGGGCATGACGGTGAACATCGTGAACAACTACTACAAGCCTGGCCCAGGCACGCCCACCGACAGCAAGGGCAAGCGCATTGCCGGCATCGGCATTCGCACCAAGAGCTACATAGCCACCTACCCTGCCTATGCACCAGCCCTGCACCTGTGGGGTAAGTACTACGTGACGGGCAACGTCAACTCGAAGTACAGCGACGTGACCAACAACAACTGGACCATCGGCATCATCAACCAGGTGAACGCCAACGACTGCGACGGCACCTGGACGCAGGCCACGCGCGACAGCATCCGGCTCACGGAGCCCATGCCCTTCATCTGCACCACCACCCACTCGGCCGCGGTGGCCTACGAGCGCGTGCTCAGCTACGCCGGCTGCTCGAAGAGCCGCGACAGCTTCGATGCCGAAATGGTGAGCGACGCGCGCCAGGGCCGGGCCTCACACACTGGCAAGGGCCTCAGCAGCGGCTTCATCAACAGCCAGGACGACAACAAGCCCGCCGGTGCCGCCAGCACCTGGAGCGCCTGGCCCACGCTGAACAGCACCGAGGCCCCCACCGATACCGACGGCGACGGCATGCCCGACGAGTGGGAGACAGCCCACGGCCTGGACCCAAAGAGCGCCAAGGACGGCAACAAGCTGAACGACGAGGGCTACACCATGGTGGAGGTTTACCTGAACGAGCTGGTGGCCGACATCACCGCCGCGCAGAACGAGGGCGGTGAGCAGCAGGGACGCGTCATACACTACGGCGAGGCACAGTACAGCGACTACGACATCAGCGGACAGACGTCGAATGGCGACTGGACCTTCAGCGGCGGATTCAAGATGAACCAGACGGGCTCCCCCGCCACCGGCAGCTATGCCACCATCAAATATTCGGCCAACAAGCAGTACAAGCTGACGCTGCCGGCAGGGCTGCAGTTCAGCGGCGTCACCGTCTATGGCTATGCCAATGCCGACGGCGGCAGCAGCTACCTCAGCGAGCTGAACGGAGCAGCTTACGGGGCGGACGCATACCCCTTTCCGGCCCGCGACGCACAGCCCAGCACCGTCACCTACGACATCGCTTTTGAACAGCCCGTCAGCGACACCTTCTCCTTCACCTGCAAGGGCAGCCAGACCTGTCTGCTGCTGACGCTCCACGTGGCTCAGACCAGCGGCATCAACAACATGCTGTGGCACCAGGCCACACACAGCCAGGGCATCTACACCCTCGGCGGACAGCGCGTTGCCGCCCCCACCCGTAGCGGGCTGTACATCATCGACGGCCGCAAGGTGCTGGTTAAATGAAAAGTGAAAAATGAGAAATGAAAAATGAAGTGCCGCTGGTATGGCACTTCATTTTTCATTTATATCTCTCTCCCCAGTAGTTCACCATCCGCTCGTAGAGCTTCTGCTCTGCCGGCGAGTGCTGTGCATGCCAGAACCGCTGCTGAACGAGGTCGTCGGGCAGGTACTGCTGCTGGGTAAAGTGGCCGGCATAGTCGTGCGGATACTTGTAGCCGTCGCTGTAGCCCAGTTGCTTCATCAACGTCGTGGGGGCGTTGCGCAGGTGCAGTGGCACAGGCAGGTTGCCCGTCTGCCTGACGGTGCTGAGTGCCTCGTCAATGCCCAGATAGGCACTGTTGCTCTTCGGCGAGGTGGCTAAGTAGACGCAGGCCTCGGCCAGGGCGATACGTGCCTCGGGCCAGCCAATCTTCATCACCGTGTCGAAGGCGGCGTTAGCCAGCAGCAGGGCGTTGGGGTTGGCCAGGCCGATGTCCTCGCTGGCCGAGATGACCATGCGGCGGGCTATGAACTGCGGGTCCTCGCCACCCTCTATCATGCGTGCCATCCAGTAGAGGGCGGCGTCGGGGTCGCTGCCGCGGATGCTCTTGATGAAGGCCGATATGATGTCGTAGTGCATCTCGCCGTCCTTGTCGTAGGCCAGCGGGTTCTGCTGCAGGATGGTCTCTACCAGGGCGTCGGTGATGACGATAGAGGGGGTAGATGTGGTAGATGAAGTAGATGAGGTAGATGCGGCAGATGAAGTGACCAACTCGAGGATGTTCAGCAGTTTGCGGGCGTCGCCGCCGCTGTAGCGCAGCAGGGCACCGGTCTCCTGTAGCGTGATGTCCATCTTCTGCAGTTCCACGTCGGTAGTCAGCGCCCGGTGCAGCAGCTGCAGCAGGTCGTCCTTCTCAAGCGACTTCAGCACATAGAGCTGGCAACGCGAGAGCAGCGGCCTGATGACCTCGAACGACGGGTTCTCGGTAGTGGCACCGATGAGCGTGACAATGCCACGCTCCACGGCTCCTAAGAGCGAGTCTTGCTGCGACTTCGAGAAGCGATGAATCTCATCTATAAATAATATGGGCGACGCCTCATTGAAGAAACGCCCCTTCTGGGCCTTCTCTATCACGTCGCGCACGTCCTTCACACCGCTGGTCACGGCGCTCAGGGTGTAGAAGGGAGTCTCCAGCTTGTGGGCAATGATCTGAGCCAGCGTGGTCTTCCCCACCCCCGGCGGTCCCCAGAGGATGAACGACGAAATGCGCCCCGACTCTATCATGCGCCGGAGCACGGCCCCCTCGCCCACCAGGTGTTTCTGACCTATATAGTCGTCCAGGGTGCGGGGGCGCAGTCTTTCTGCTAATGGTTGTGACATAGTTTCTGCACGCAAAGGTACTACTTTTTATGCCACTGACAAAAAAATAATTGCTAAAAAACTTGTAAATAAGAAATAAAGTGCTTATTTTTGCATCACGAACAAGAATGATTATACTAATTTATGGAGCAAAACACTGAAAAGAAAGCACTTACGCTGAAGACGCTGACGAAGAGCAGCGTGTGGGACATACAGGAGAACGACATCTTCCGCCTGTGTGAGGGTGCCGAGAAGGATGCCGAGGTGAAGGACAACCTTCGCCACTACACCGACATCATCCGCTCGGCCTTCATGATTGAGGAGATTGACGGCGACTCGAAGCTCATGAAGCAGAAATACGAGAAGCAGGGCTACCAGGTGGGCACTGTGAAGCTCGATGAGGGGCAGAAGGTGACGTGGGCCGTGAAGAAGCGTCCCATCACGCGTGTCACCGACCTCACCTACGAGAATGTGCGCCACATCACTGCCGCAAAGCTCGTCGAGGTCATCGACCGCAACTTCGGCGGCGGATGGGACTCGCTCTCGCAGAGCATCAAGGACATCATCGAGAGTGGCTTCGACATCTCAACCACCACGCTGCCCAAGGACCGTCTGCACAAGAAGGGCGGACTCTATGAGAAGAAGGTGGCCGACGGCTACGACGTGCTCGAAGTGCCGAAGGGCACCTGGGTGGAGGCCATCTTTGCCAAGGCGAAGCCCGAGGCCGAGAAGCCGCGCATGAAGTTCAACAGCTATGGCGACGACGAAGAGAACGAGGACGAGGAAGTGGAGATTGAGGACAACTACAACAAGCCCGACGAGGACGACATCGAGATTGAGGAGCCCGGTGATGACGACATCACCGAGGACAACTACTCTACGATGATGGACCTGGGCAGCGCCGACCCCGACGAGGAAGCCGAAGGGCTGACCGACTACGTGGACGAGTGATTCCGGGGGAAAAAGGAAAGAGGAAAGAATAAAATAAACATACTAAAACAGGGAACCTATTCTCACGAACTGGTTCCCTTTTTTTTAAAAAACTTTGGAAAATGATAAATATAGATTAAATTGATGCTGCAAAGTTACGCATTTTTTTTGAATGACACAAGCTTTTCCCACACTTTTTTGTTAAATGAGTTAAAATGGGCTACATTTGTGCCAATTCAGAATACAGCCGCTGCACGGGCAACCCCATCACATTGAAATAGCTGCCGTTGATGCCTGTCACGCCAATGTAGCCTATCCACTCTTGTATGCCGTAGGCTCCCGCCTTGTCGAAAGGCCGGTAACGGTCTATGTAGTAGCTGATTTCCTCGTCGCTGAGGGCCTTGAAAGTGACATCGGTCTCCACGGCGAAGCAACGCTGCCGCTGTGCCGTCATCAGGCATACGCCGGTGACCACCTGGTGGGTGCGCCCGCTCAGCAGGTGCAGCATGCGGTGTGCATCGGCGGCATCGGCGGGCTTGCCCAGCACCTCGCCGCCGCACACCACGATGGTATCGGCGGTGATGATCAGCTCGTCGGCACCCATCTGCTGCCGGTAGGCGTCGGCCTTCTCGCGGGCTATATATTCGGCTATCTGCGTGGCGCTCAGCCCATCGGGATAGCCTTCAGCTATGTCGGGCAGCACGCGCACCTCGAAGTCGATGCCCAGTCCGGCCAGCAGTTCGCGACGGCGCGGCGAGTTGCTGGCCAATACAACACGATAGTTCTTTATATTCTCAAACATTATTCTATAAGTTAAATGCAATCTAATGTCCCTGTCACTCTCCCTTCATTCCCCTCTCACTCCTCTTCACTCCAAACATGCGGAACCTGAATCTTAACAGCTACCACCCGAAGGCGGTGGCGTTCATCTGCCACAGTCCCTGAGCGCGCAGGGTCTGCTCGATGACGTCACGGGCGCAGCCCTGACCGCCGAGGCAGTGGCTGACATACAGGCTGGCCTCCTTCACCTCGGTGCAGGCATCCTTGGGACACACGGGACAGCCCACGCGGCGCATCACCTCCAGGTCGGGCACGTCGTCGCCCATGTACATCACCTCCTCGTCCTTCAGTCCGTACTTAGCGAGGAACTCTTCGTACACGCGGATCTTCACCGAGCAGCCCGTGTACACGTCGGTCAGCCCCAGCCCCTCATAGCGCACGCGCACGGCCTCCACCCTTGCTCCGGTCATAATGGCCATGCGCAGCCCCAGCTTCACGGCCAGCTGCAGAGCATAGCCGTCCTTGATGTTCACCGTGCGCATGGGCATGCCGTCTACCGACATGGGTATGGTCTCGCACGACAGCACGCCATCGACATCGAAGATGATGGCGCGAATCTTCTTCAGGTCATAGTTGATCATTGGACAGTGTATGTATGCTTTTACTCATTATGTCGTACAGCTGCTGCATCATCGGTTCGTCGCTGAGCAGCGCTTTCTGTGCCTCTATCACGTTCTTGTCGTAGCGCACGGCGGGACCCGTCTGCGCCTGCAAGGGGTGCATGGCGTGCACCTTCTGTGCCGTCTCGTCTATCAGGGGCAGCATCACGTCGAAGTTCATGCCGTGCTGTTCCAGTATCTTCGCCGCCAGGGCATAGCTGTGGTTGGCGAAGTTACAGGCGAAGACGGCGGCCAGGTGCAGGTAGCGGCGCTGCTCGCTGGTCAGCTCCGTCACGCTGTCACTCACAGTCTGGGCCAGGGCGAGTGCCACGGCGCGTGCCCGCTCGTCGTTAGCCTCGATGAAGATGGGTATGTGGGTGAAGTCCACGTCGCGCTCCTTAGAGAAGGTCTGCATGGGGTAGATGACGCCGTAGTGGCATGCGCCGCCGAGCACGCCGAGTGAAACAGAGCCGGCAGTGTGGAACATGGGGCAGTGTTCGCGCCCAGGTATCAGCTGTGCGGCCACCTGCGGCAGCACAGCGTCCTTCACGGCTATGAGGTAGGCATCGGCGGTGGTGGGCAGGGAGGAGATGTCGTCGGTGGGAAAACCACCGACAGCAAGACACAAAGTGCTGGCCGAGGCCAAGGTGCGGCTGTACACCGCCACGATGTGCTCGCCCCTGGCATGCAGGGCTTTAGCAAGCTGTGTGGCCAAGCGACCGGCACCAACGAAGACTATTTCCATTCCCTTTTTTCGTTCAGTATTTCCCGATGTGCACGTTCTCCCACTTCAGTTTCTCCTCGTTCTGAGGCTTGCGCTCGTCGGCCTTGTGCCCGAAGGCCACCACACAGAGCACGCTGTAGTTCTCGGGAATGTCGAGCACACCGTGAATCACGGTGTCGGCCGTGGTGCCGTCGGTCAGTCCGCGTCCGCGCATCTGCACCCAGCATGAGCCCAGCCCCAGCTCCTCGGCCTGATACTGCATGCTGATGGCAGCTATCGAGCCGTCCTCCACCCAGCAGTCGTTCTGCAGGGGGTCGCCGAGCACTACCACGGCCATGGCAGCGCCCTTGATGAGCTGTCCGCCCAGGTCCTTGGCATCGCTAAGCTTCTCCAGGTCCAGCTTGTCGTCAACCACTACGAACTGCCACGCCCGCTGTCCTTTGCTGGTGGGCGCCATCAGTGCGGCGCGCATGATGAGGCGCACGTCGTCGGCATCAATCTCTTCATCAGTGAATTTACGGTGCGAGCGACGCAGCTGCACCAGGTCCTTAAAGTTTGTCATAAGTCTTAATTCCTTTCTTTTTTGTGCAAAGGTACGAAATATTTTACAACTATCGGCTCATTATTCACAATTATTTCGTAATTTTGCATCGATTATCAATAACCCAACATCACATCATGAAACGGACACTACTTTCTATCGCACTCTTCCTTGCCACCGTCGTCGCACTGGGTCAGCAACACCGGCTTTGGTACAGCCATCCTGCCACGCACTGGCTGCAGGCGCTACCCGTGGGCAATTCGCACATGGGCGCCATGGTCTACGGCGGCACCGACACGGAGGAACTTCAGCTGAACGAAGAGACTTTCTGGAGCGGACAGCCTCACAACAACAACTCGCGTGAGTCGCTGGTGGCGCTGGGCGAGGTGCGCCGTCTCATCTTCGCCGGACGCGAGGCCGAGGCCGCCAAGCTCATCGACCGCCACTTCGTGAAGGGGCCCCACGGCATGCGCTTCCTGCCCTTAGGCAGTGTGAAGCTGCAGCTGGGCCACCGCGACGTGAGCGACTACCGCCGCGAGCTGGACCTCAGCACGGCCACCGCCACCACACATTATATATATAATGGTGTCAGCTACGACCGCACCGTCTTCGCATCCCTCTCCGACAGCGTCGTCATCATACGTCTGACAGCCTCGCGCCGTGGCGCTCTCTCCTTCGGTGTGAAGTTCACCTCCCAGCTGCCGGCCGAGGTACAGGGGGCCGCCGGGATGATGTTCCCCTCGCCCAGCAATGCACAGAGCGGCATGCTCAGGGCCACCGTCAGCGGTGTGGAGCACGAAGGCATAGCCGCAGGGCTGAAGGCTGAGTGCAAGGTTCGAGTCGAGGCCGACGGAGCCGTCATCACCCTCGACGACGGCACCATCAAGGTCAACGATGCCACCACTGCCACCCTCTTCATCGCCGCCGCTACGAACTATGTCAACTACCACGACGTGAGCGGCAACGCCGTAGCCAAGGTCGACGCATCGCTGTCGGCACTGCAGGGTAAGAAATACAAGCAGCTGCTGAAGGCCCATGTAAGGAAATACCAGGAGCAATACGGGCGAGTGAGCCTCTCGCTGCCCACGAACGAAGCCTCTGCCCTGCCCACCGACGAGCGCCTGCAGGCCTTCGAGCAGAGTGCCGGCCAGATAGGGAACAGTCAATCAGCAAACAGCAAATCCCCTGACCTCGACCTCGTGGCGCTGATGATGCAGTACGGGCGCTACCTGCTCATCTCCTCCAGCCAGCCCGGCGGTCAGCCCGCCAACCTGCAGGGGGTGTGGAACGACAAGATGAACGCGCCGTGGGACTCGAAGTACACCATCAACATCAACGCCGAGATGAACTACTGGCCCGCCACTGTGGGCAACCTGCTGGAGACGCAGCAGCCGCTGTTCGCGATGATCAGCGACCTCAGCCAGACGGGAGCAGAGACGGCAAAGACCATGTATGGCTGCCGTGGCTGGGTGGCCCACCACAACACCGACCTGTGGCGCATCAGCGGCCCCGTGGACGGCACGCCCTGGGGCATGTTCCCCACCGGCGGGGCCTGGCTGACCACACACTTGTGGCAGCACTACCTCTTCACCGGCGACCGCCAGTTCCTGGCCCGCTACTACCCCGTGATGAAGGGAGCCGCCGACTTCCTGTGCGACTACCTGCAGCAGTACCCCGACACGGGCGAGGTGAAGCAGGCCGCCGGATGGCTGGTCAGCGTACCCACCGTGTCGCCCGAGCATGGGCCGCGCGGCAAGGGCACCAACGTCACCGCCGGCTCGACCATGGACAACCAGATTTGCTTCGACGTGCTGTCGCAGACGCTGCAGGCGGCAACGGTCCTGGGGAAGGACAAATCGCAGATAGCATATCTCCAATCCCAGATTGACAAGCTGCCCCCCATGCAGATAGGACGCTACGGCCAACTGCAGGAGTGGCTCATCGATGCCGACGACCCTAAGGACGAGCACCGCCACATCAGCCACCTCTACGGCCTGTACCCCTCGAACCAGATTTCGCCCTACAGCCATCCCGACCTGTTCACCGCAGCCGCCAACACCCTGCAGCAGCGCGGCGACATGGCCACGGGCTGGAGCCTGGGCTGGAAGACGAACTTCTGGGCGCGCATGCTCGACGGCGACCATGCCTTCCGCATCATCTGCAACATGCTGCACCTGCTGCCCAGCGACGAGCAGGCCCGCCAGTACCCGCAGGGCCGCACCTACCCCAACCTGTTCGACGCCCACCCGCCGTTCCAGATCGACGGCAACTTCGGCGTCTCTGCCGGCATCTGCGAGATGTTGCTGCAGAGCCACGACGGTGCCCTGCACCTGTTGCCCGCCCTGCCCACGTCATGGACCGATGGCCAGGTCAGCGGCCTGCGTGCCCGCGGCGGCTTCATCGTTGACGAGCAGTGGCACGACGGCAGCCTGCGCAAGGCCACCGTCACCAGCACCATCGGCGGCACCCTGCGCCTGCGCTCCTACGTGCCGCTCAAGGGCAAGGGCCTGCGCCCCGCCGCCGGTCCCTGTCCCAACGCCCTCATGCAGCCCGCCACCATCAGGGAGCCGCTGCGCTCCCCCGAGCTGAAGGACTTCACCCCCCTGCCCCTCCGTCCCGTCTACGAGTATGATCTCGACACCCAGCCTGGGCGCAGCTACACCATCTCAGGATGACCACGAAGATCTACACCTCTGGCGACGCTCTGCCGTCTGGCCTGCTGGAAGAGAACTTCTTCCACAGCAGTCAGCTCTTTGCCGTATTCCAGCAGACCGCCCGCCACAGGCCCTACATGGTCGTCCTTGAAGATGCCGACGGCACTATCTGCGCCCAGCTGCTGGCCGTGGTGCGCTATCGGGTGTCATGGTTTCCCCCCTATCTATACCGTCACTGCCGCGTGCTGGGCGAGGGCGTCTACCTTCACGAGGAACAGAAGGACGAACTCTTCGGTCAGATGCTGCATGCGCTGACCTCGCGCCTGGGGCCCTACATGTTCTTCATGGAGGTCAGTCACCTCAGCCAGAAGATGTTCGGCTACCGTCACTTCCGCGACAACCGCTACTTCCCCGTTCGGTGGATGAGCATCCACAACTCGCTGCATTCGCGCACGCCCGAGGAGCGGCTGGGCCCGCGTCTGAGCCGCCGCATCCGCAACACCTACGAGCGTGGCGTGGTCACCGACGAGGTAAGCAGCGATGACGATTTCCAAGAGTTCATGCGCCTGCTGCGGCACCACAACTGGCTGAAGCCAAAGCGCTACATCCCCTCCGACGACTTCTTCCGCCAGCTGTGGCAGCAGCCTGAGCATGCCCGCCTGTTCCTCACCCGCTACAAGGACCATGTGGTGGGCTGTTCCGCCGTGGCCTACTCTCACGGCCAGGCCTACCTGTGGTACGCCGCCTACCGTCGCAAGACCTTCGCGCTGATGCGCCCCCGCGAGCTCACTATCTGGCATGCCATCAAGGACTCGCACAGCCGCGGCTACCAGCACATCTTCTTCATGGACGTGGGACTGCCCTTCCGCAAGAACACCTTCCGCGACTTCATCCTCCGGTTCGGCGGCAAGCCCGAGAGCACCTACCGCTGGTTCCGCTGTAACATCAAGTGGATCAACTCGTTCCTCTCGTGGATATACCGCGACTGATCTGACCTGAATCACAAATCGTGGTAGTTTTTTCTGCCTGCGGCACTACATTTCTCCCCCCGCTACGTAATAATTCCGCCCGTTGAGCGTTATTATACGTGATGAAAATCTTTTCCCAGCGACTATACCTGTTGCTCGCCCTGCTGTGTGCGAGCCTTTGCGCCGTGGCCCAGACCTTCACGCTGAAGGGCCTGGTCACCGATGACGAGGGGAAGGCGCTGGAGCTGGCCTCTGTGGCCTGCGTGGCCCAGGGCAAGGCCACGATGACAAACCTGAAGGGCGAATACCAGCTGACGCTGAACAGCGCCGACTCGGTGGTGGTGCGCTTCTCGATGGTAGGCTACCGCACCCGCACCCGCACCCTGTACAAGCCCCGCAGCACACAGACGCTGCGCATCGTGCTGCGCGCCGACCTGGAGATAGGCGAGGTGGTGGTGAGCGAGCGGCGCCGCCAAACGGACCAGATGGAGCTGCTCGACCTGAAGGACCTGCGCTCGGGAGCCGTCAGCGTCACCGGCAATGCCGTGGAGGAGCTCATACAGCAGCAGGCCGGCGTGAGCACCCATAACGAGCTCAGCAGCCAGTACAACGTGCGCGGCGGCAGCTTCGACGAGAACTCTGTATATATTAATAATGTGGAGGTCTACCGCCCCCTGCTCATCCGCTCAGGGCAGCAGGAGGGCCTCTCGGTCATCAACCCCGACATGGTGGAGCGCGTGGCCTTCAGCACCGGCGGCTTCTCAGCCCGCTACGGCGACAAGATGTCGTCGGCGCTCGACATCACCTACCGCCGACCTGAGCACTTCGAAGCCACCGCTACGGCCAGCCTCCTCGGAGCATCGGCATACGTGGGCTACGGCAACGGCGTGAACAGGGGGAGCGGCAGCAGCGGCAAGCCGCAGACCTTCAGCATGAGCCACGGCCTGCGCTACAAGACGAACCGCTACTTGCTGGGCTCACTGGAGACCACGGGCGAGTACCGGCCCAACCAGCTGGACTACCAGGCATACCTCACCTGGCAGCCCAACCGCCGCTGGACGCTCGACGTGCTGGGCAACATATCGGAGAACCACTACAACTTCCGCCCGAAGGACCGCGAGACCAGCTTCGGCACCATGGAGGACGTGAAGTCTTTCCGCGTGTACTTCGACGGTCAGGAGAAGGATGTCTTCCGCACCCTCTTCGGCACCGCCGCGCTGACGCGCCACATCACCGACTCGCTGCAGCTGCGGCTGCTGTGGAGCGCCTTCCACACCCGCGAGCAGGAGCGTTACGACATTCAGGGACAGTACTGGCTGAGTGACACCGAGAGTGCCGAGCAGCTGGGCGTGGGCACATACGCCGAGCACGCCCGCAACTACCTCACAGCCGACGTGCAGAGCCTGAAGCTGATGGTCAGCCGCCGCTTCCGCCAGCACGACGTGGAGGCCGCCCTTACCCAGAAGTGGGAGCACATCAAGGAGCAGAGCCGCGAGTACGAGATGCGCGACAGCAGCGGTTACAGCGTGCCCCACCGCCCCCAGCGCCTGGACCTCATCTACAACCTCGTCTCCACGCAGCGCATGCGCTCACAGCGCACCGAGGGCTACATACAGGACGTGTTCCGATGGAATACGGCCTCTGAAGCCCCCGTAGCCCCCCCTTCGGCCCCCGAGGGGGCTACGATAGCTTCTTCCCCTGACAACAAAACTATAGAAGCCCCCTCGGGGGCCGTAGGGGGGGCCTCAGGGGGGGCTTCCGGGGCCTATTTCACCCTCACTTATGGTGTGCGCTTTGCCCACTGGAGCTTCAACCGCGAGACGCTGCTCTCGCCGCGCGTGTCGCTGGCCATCGTGCCCGCACGCAACACCGACATCACCTACCGCCTGGCCACGGGCCTCTACTACCAGGCTCCCTTCTACAAGGAGCTGCGCGACACCACCCTCACCGCCGGCGGCACCACCGCCGTCACCCTGAACCGTAACATCAAGAGCCAGCGCTCCTGGCAGCTGCTGGCCGCCGTCGACTACCGCTTCAAGATGAACGAGCGGAAGTATAAGTTTACCGCCGAGGCCTACTACAAGCTGCTGGGCAACCTCATCCCCTACAACGCGCAGAACGTGAAGGTGACCTACTACGGCGAGAACCTCACCTCCGGCCATGCCCTGGGCCTGGACATGAAGCTCTACGGCGAGTTCGTGCCCGGCACCGACTCCTGGATCTCGCTCTCGCTCATGAGCACACGCCAGCACTTCAACGGCCAGTCCTCCACCCCCAACTCAGAGTCCTTCCCCCTGCCCACAGACCAGCGCTATGCCCTGAACCTGCACTTCACCGACAACTTCCCCGGCACCGACCGCTGGAAGATGACGCTGCGCCTGGCTTACGCCGACGGCCTGCCCTTCGGTGCCCCCCACCGCGGCATAGAGGCCCAGCACTTCCGCGCGCCGGCCTACAAGCGCGCCGACATAGGCATGAGCTACCTGGCCTATTCTCCCTCCGCCCTCCGCCCTTCACCCTCCGCCATCAAAAAGGTATGGCTCGGCGTGGACTGCCTGAACCTCTTCGGCATCAGCAACGTCAACAGCTACTACTGGGTCACCGACGTCACCAACCGCCAGTGGGCCGTGCCCAACTATCTTACCGGCCGACAGCTGAACGCACGCCTCATCGTGGAATTCTGACGTAATTCTTTATTTTTTTGCCATAAAAACGCTGACTTTCAAATCTTTTTCGTATATTTGCACCGTGAAAGGGCCGAGTCATAATTGTGCCCTGACGAAAGCAACATTAAAAAACCACTAAAAAACAAAGGAAATGATGAAAAAGAACATGACTACCTCACACGCCGCTACTGCGGCAAGTACTACAGATGTAAGCGACAGATTATGATGGCACAGACTGAGAGACAACAGCGTGGATACGCCGTCGGCGTACAGGAGTTCGACTGGATTCGCCAGCGAGGGGCTGTCTATGTCGACAAGACGGCGTATATATGGAAGATGGTGACGACGGACGCTAAGAACTTCTTCCTCAGCCGTCCGCGCCGTTTCGGCAAGTCGCTGCTCGTCGATACGCTGCGCTGCTACTTCGAAGGCCGCAAGGAACTCTTCGAGGGACTGTTTATATATAATAAGGAGAAGGAGTGGAAGAAGTACCCCGTCATCCGACTCGACCTCAGCAACGGCAAGTACTACGAGAAGGATCGCGTACACGGAACCATCAACTTCATCTTGGAACAGCAGGAGAAGAAGTTCGGCATTACCAAGCCTGTAGACCCTACTAACTACGATGCGCGTCTGTCACGCCTCATTGAAACCGCCCACGACCTGACTGGCGAACAGGTGGTCATCCTCATCGACGAGTACGATGCCCCAATGCTCGACTCAATCAACAACTGGGAGCTGCAGGATTATATCCGCAACCGCATACGCAGCCTCTTCTCGCCCCTGAAAGCACAGTCGCAGTACCTCCGCTTCGTATTCCTCACGGGCATCTCAAAGTTCTCGCAGCTCTCCGTCTTCAGCGAGCTGAACAACCTGCAGCAGATCACCTTCGACCAGCAGTATGAGGCCGTCTGCGGCATCAGCGAAGAGGAGTTGTTGACGCAGCTGAAGCCCGACATAGAACTGCTGACGGAGAGAATGGACCGAACCTATAGCCGCTGGGGACTGCACTACACCTACGACGACATCGTAGCCAAGCTGAAAAAGACCTACGACGGCTACCACTTCAGCGTCAACTTCACCGACATCTACTGCCCCTGGAGCCTCATCAACGCCTTCTCCATGGGCGACATCATGAACTTCTGGTTCTCTACCGGCACGCCCACCATGCTCGTCAACGTCATGCGGCAGACGGGCATCAGCCTGCAGCAGATAGAGCACTTCCGCGGCACCTTAGAGCGATTCGACGCCCCTACGGAGCGCATCAGCGACCCCATACCAGTGCTCTTCCAGAGCGGATACCTCACGCTGAAGGACTACAACCCCTTTACAAGGCAATACACACTGGGATTTCCCAACGGCGAGGTACGCGAAGGCTTTGCCTCATCGCTTTACAAGTATTATATGACTGACTACGTGGGCAGTCAGGACACGCTGGGAAATGCCTTCCAGGACCTGCGCCGACAGGAGATAGGTTTCGAGGAGTTTGCAGAGTGCATCCGCCGCTGGTATGCCGGCATCCCCTACTCCATCACCGACCGCAACCAGAACGAGCAGCTCTATCAGTCGCTCATCTACGCTGCGCTGATGGGCTTCGGAGCGGATGTGAGCGCAGAGGAGCAGACCAGCGACGGACGCATGGACATCGCACTGAAGGTGCCACACTGCATCTATATCATAGAATTGAAGTACGGCAAGACCGCCGACGAGGCCACCGACCAGATCATCGCCAAGGACTACGCCGCCCGATTCGCTGCCGACCAGCGCCCCGTATGGGCGGTGGGCATGAACATCAGCCACGACCGCCGCACCATCGACAGCTATAAAATTGTAAAGGTGAAATAAAGGACAGATTAAAACACGACAACCAGTAAAAACCTATAAGCGTATGAAAACGAAGAACTTATTTATATCACTGCTGCTCGCACTGTTGCTCATGCCAGTGGGTGCGAAGGCGGCAGAGACAATGGACTTCACCGACGATGTGACGAACATCATGTACACTATACGCATCAGCTCGGATAATGTGCCAGAAGCGGCTGTCGTCACAGGAATAAAAGCTCCCAAAAGCACAATGACTCAGTTGCTAGGCACTGTAGACCTCACTATACCCGAGACGCTCACATTCGGCAACAGCGGCACCTCGTATACCATTCCTATCATCGGCATCCAGTCCGTGTCAGTCAATGGTAAGGGCAACGGCAACACCTACCTGAAGAGCGTCACCATCGGCACGAATGTCAAAGCCATTGCTGCATCGGCCTTCAAGAGCTGCCCTTATCTTCAGACAATGACAATAACCGATGCCATTAGTAATCAGGCCAAGCTGACCACAATCGGTGCATCGGCCTTCGAGGGCTGCAGTAAGCTGGCCAGCATCACGCTGCCCAAGACCGTTACGTCCATCGGGGCGGCCGCCTTCTCCGGGTGCACAAAGCTGACAAGCGTATCGCTCACCACGAAAGCCTCGACCATAGGCGAGAACGCTTTCCTCAACTGCGGCACAGCCGACGGCAGCACCGACTATGTCACCCTGACCATCCGTAAGGGCGGTACCGTAAGCACCGTTCCCGGCAGCATGCTAAAGTCGCAGCCTTACGTGAAGAGCATCGTACTGGGCAGCGGCATCAACACCATCGCCCCTTCTGCCTTCCAGGAGATGGAGCACCTGCAGAGCATCACCCTGCCCACAACGCTGACCACCATCGGCGAGAACGCGTTTCTAAACTCTGGTCTGAAAACAATCACGCTCAACGAAGGTCTCCAGACTATTGGCATCAACGCTTTCAATAGATGCCAGCTGGAGGCAATCACCATCCCACAGTCGGTGACCAGCATCGGTGCGGGAGCATTCAATTATTGTACCGCCTTGGAGTCAGCAGACATTCAGGGACAGATTACTTACCTTCCTAATCAGGTATTCCAGGCGTGCGTTAAACTGACAAATGTCACCCTGCCTTCCACTTTGGAAGTAATCGGCGAGAATATTTTTTCTCTTTGTGACGTGCTGGCGAGCATTACGCTGCCAGCCAGTGTGACGACCATCAGGTCTGCTGCTTTCTGTGGATGCGAAGCGTTGAAAGACATCACTTTTGAGGGCATGACACCACCTGAGGTGGTCATAGACGATAATGGCGACCTGTTCCGTAATAAAGACGATGTAACTAGCAATATCGACCACAGCACCATCACCCTCCACGTGCCCTTCGGAGCAGGGGCAGCATATAGCGCCAGCGACTCCTACTGGCACGACTTCAACATCGTCCAGGCAGAAACGGCGGAGATTGCTGACGGTGCCCTCCGCTACCGCCTACATACCGGCACTACAGAGGCTGAGAACTGGGCCGAAGTCCTGGGGCTCAGTGACGAGGCTACCACATGGCTCGCCATTCCCGAGAGCGTAAGCTATGGTGGCCAGTCATTCTCTGTGACTGCAATCGCTGAGGCGTCGTTCGTCCAAAAGAGCTTGGAGTATGTGGAACTGCCGGCCACCGTGCAGTCCATCGGCACAAGGGCATTCGAGGAGAACCACTCGCTGACATCCGTCCACATCAGTGGTGACAGTCAGCTACAAACCATCGGCATGGGGGCTTTCCGTGGATGCGACACGTTTGAAAGTATCAATCTGCCCTACAGTCTGCAGACCATTGCAGAGCAGGCCTTCGCCAACTGCACCAGCCTGAAGTGGGTGAACCTGCCGGAGGGTTTGGCCACCGTGGGTAAAAGTGCCTTTGTCAGCTGCACCAGTCTGGAGTCCATCGACCTGCCCACGACGCTCCTTTCCATTGGCGAGAAATGCTTTGCGGGAGCCGGCCTGAAACAGATTCGCATCCCCAACAGTAATTGTTCAATAGGCCAGTCTGCATTCACCTGCGCCAGCCTGGAGAAGGTAACCGTGAGTAGTGACTGGGAGCAGTTCCCCAGCACTGCCTTCAAACTTGCAATCCTCACTAATGGGACGACAGTATCAGCCAATTTCGACCTCGTGGTAGAATGTGGGTCGAGAAACTACATCAACATGAACTTTGCCCAGGGCTGCAGCAATATCAAGTCGGTGGCTATCGGCAGTGGCGTGGAGAACATCTATGTAAACGCTTTCGCAGACTGCCAGAACATGACATCGGTCAGCATCCCTGTCAGCGTGAACAACATCTATACCAAAGCTTTCGGGATTAGCAATCCCAATAGCTACACCAGCGCGCTGACCGACGTGACGGTGAGCTGGACGACACCCATCACACTCGACGGTACTGCTGATCACGACCCCTTCCCGCGTGACAGTGAAGGCAACCACACGAACATCAACCTGCACGTGTCCAGCGGAACGGAGACGGCTTATCAGGAAAACACCTACTGGAAGACGTTCTTCAGCGAGACACATCCCATCCAGACCTATACCAACATCACTTTCGCCGATGCACAGGTAAAGGCTGTCTGCGTGCAGAATTGGGACACCAACGGCGACGGAGAGCTGAGCATTGAAGAGGCAGCTGTCGTCACCAGCCTCGAGGGTGCCGAATTCCCGGATGACATCACGTCGTTCAACGAACTGCAGTACTTCACCAGCCTGACGGCCATAGAGTCTTTCGCCTTCAGTTCTATGTCTGAGCTGACAGAGATCACCTTCCCCTCAAGCCTGACCACCATCGGCTCTTTCGCCTTCCAAAGCTGTTCGTCGCTGACGAACCTCGTCATTCCCGAGGGCGTGACATCCATCGAGTCGTTCGCATTCCAGAATTATACGGGCATCGTCACCCTGCCCACCACCCTGACCTCCATAAGCAGCGTTTCCTTCCAAAACGCCCAAGGAGCCAAGGTGAGCTGGCCAGAGCCGCCGGCAGCGCTTACGCAGGACTTCTACAGCGCTTTCGGCAGCCAAAGAGACAAGCTGCTCTATGTGCCCCTCGGCTCCTACGACATCTACGACGACACGCCAACATGGTGGGCCTTCGACATCCGCGAGTATGGCAACATCGTATTTGCCGATGCTAACGTGAAAGCCATTTGCGTGGATGCCGCCAATGGCTGGGACACCAACGGCGACGGCGAGCTGAGCGCTGAAGAGGCACTGGCCGTGACCAGCATCGGGACGGCATTCAGTGAAAGCATTGCCCACACTGCCATTACTTCGTTCAACGAGCTCAAGTTCTTCAGAAGCCTGACCGAAATACCTGCGTATGCATTTAGTAAATGTACTAATCTGGCTAGCGTCGTGCTGCCAAAGAGCATCACGAGCATCGGCACTTACGCATTCTGGAAATCGGGCTTGACCGCCATCGACATTCATAAAGAGGTGACTACTATCGGTGGCTATGCCTTTGATCAGTGTACCTCTCTTGCCACTGTCAATCTTCCGACCTATGGCCTCGAGACCATCGGCTCGAATGCTTTCTCGGGCACAACAGCCTTAGAGCGCATCACCATCCCCTCGACCGTTACTTCCATGAATGATGCCTTCCAGGGCAGCGGACTGAAGTACGTGACGGTGTACTGGGGTGGAGAATGGACCGATCCACTTGCTATCAGCGAAAATACCTTCACCAGCCGCGCTACCGCTACCCTCTTCGTACCTGAGGGAACCGTGGAGGAATATAAAGCTGCTCAATACTGGAAAGACTTCCAGAACATCACCACCAAAATCGAGTTCAACGACCCGAAGGTGAAGGCCATCTGCGTGGCTAACTGGGACACCAACGGCGACGGCGAGCTGACGAAGGACGAGGCTGCCGCCGTGACGACGCTGGGCATGGCCTTCACGTTCAATACCGAGATAAAGACCTTCGAGGAACTGAAGTACTTCACCGGACTGAATTATAACAATGCGGTGCCTGCACTCACTGGAGGCGACAACCAGCATGGCGCCTTCGACGGGTGCACCAACCTGAGATATGTAACGATGCCCGAGAACATCGAGCAGATCATGAACTTCTCCTTCCGAGGATGCACCAGCCTGGCGAATGTGAACATCCCGTCCGGCGTACACACCATCCTCGACTATGCTTTCCAAGGCTGTACCGCCCTCAGCTATGCCAACATGCCACAGGCACTGAAGTATATCGGTGCCCATGCCTTTGATGGTTGCTCCAGCCTGCGCTGGATGGCCTTCCCAAACCAAGTCATCACTTACGGCGACCAGGCCTTCAACGGTTGCAGCAGCCTCACGCAGGTCACCGTCAACAGCAGCGTGCCGGGCAACATCTACGGCAATCCCTTCCCCGCTCGGGCCGACATCTCACTCACCGTGCCGGCTCACGCTGCCGCCACATATCAGGCTACCGACTACTGGAAGGAGTTCAAGAACTTCCAGGAGCAGGAGCCTAACTGGACAGGAGAGTTCACCGATGCCAACGGCGACATCTATCAGTATGAGACGGGCTACTACGCACAGCTGAAGCACCATGCTGCCAGCAGCAGCCGCACGACGTTCACCGTCCTGTCGCAGATCACCGTCGACGGCACGCCCTATCCTGTCAAGTCTATCAGCGAGAACGCCATCAATGCCTCCTATCTGACCACGCTCACCATTCCTGCCAGCATCACTACTGTGAAGAGGGATGCCTTTAGTTGCCAGCCAACTGCCGACGGCATGACGCTGAAGACCATCGTCATGCAAGGCAGCGTGCCTCCTACGGCAGAGGGATTCATGTCGTGGGAAACCAGCCTGGCGAGTTACAACGCGCAGATGGAAGTCCAGCAACACATGAATCCTGATCTGGAGTTCACTCGGCTGAGCCTCAAGGATATCACGCTCAAGGTGCCAGCAGGCGCGAAGACAGCCTACGAGGCCGACAACGTATGGAAGAAGTTCACCATAGAAGAACTCACTCCCGGCGACGGCGATGCCAACGGCGACGGCACCATCGACATCAACGACGTGCTCGCCGTGGTCAACTACATCCTCGGCAAGGACGTCCCCGAAGGGTTCGACACCACAAAGGCCGACGTCACGGGCGACGGCGACGTCACCATCGCCGATGCCACCGCCATACTGAGCATCATACTGCAACGACAACACCAATAGGTAGGACAC